>CAYXSD010000044.1:0-22927 GCA_964466335.1 uncultured Spirochaetales bacterium | reverse complement strand
CTTCGCTCGCTTTAAAGGCTTTCTCTCCCCTTCCCTAATACCTTACAAAGATCAAACCTTCTGATCTCCATACAGAAAATCAGAAGAACCGAAGCAATTTGTATCAAATCTTTCGACACAATGTCAATAAGTTATGAATACTTTTTTAAAGAAATATGTGGACCCTATAAAAATGGATACCCGATTTTTATCTCAACCTATAAACACTCAAACTATAAAAATTAACAACTCAGCCACTTTCAAAATTATCATCATTATTACACGATTTTGAAAAAGCCCATTACCATGCCCAGTAAACAAAATTATATCGCATGGGAAGACTACTTATACTCTATTGAATATTTTATGTCAATACAGCGAAATATTATTCTTGAATTATTGAGGCTCTTTCAAAATTGCCATTTTTCAGAGCCTCAATATTATTCGAATTTCTCTAATTGTTTTTCCTTCTCCTCAATTCGTTTTCGTACATCCTCTATTTCCTGGAGAAGCTCCCGAATATCCGGAGTTTTTTTACTTACCGTTGAATGGTCCTCTGTAATGAGCACCTCGTACGTTTTTGACCCGAGTTTCCCCATGAGCTTTTCGGCCTGATTTTGAAGCTGCGTAATTTCAAACTTCAGAATCCCCTTATCTCCCAAATCTCGTGCTTTCTCTTTCGCCTTATTGAACAAATCTCGTGAAGACTCCAAACCTTGGTTTAACGTTGTCTGCATTTTCTCCATAAAATCCATGATTTCCTCCTTTTTTTCTTATATCCTTTTTTTCTTATATCAGCCGCTTCCAAAACGAAGTAATGTTACAAGAGTTCTATATGGTTAAAATACGTAGAACCCTTGTATTTTTCAAGTAAAAAATATAAGAATAACAACTGTGGACCAGTCAGAGGAAAACAATAATACAGACTACACGAGATGCAGAAATTGCGGGACCCTATTCACAGCGGAGAATGCCATACATCAGGTGTTTTGCAGTAAGGAATGCTCCATAAAGTACGTTTCATGCAGCGTCTGCGGCAGATACTTTCCCGGAATCGGAGAAGACGACAGTAAACCTCGATTCTGCTCTTTAGACTGTGCCGAAGTATATCGAACTACACAGAGGAGTGAGTAAAAATGAAACTAATTCTACTTGGGCCTCCAGGGGCTGGAAAAGGAACTGTAGCAAAAAAAACAGCGGATGAATTCAATATACCCCATATCTCTACTGGAGATCTTTTCCGAGAAGCAATTCGCATAGAATCGGATCTAGGGAAGAAAGTGAAAAAGATCATTGAGTCCGGTGCCCTCGTTTCCGATGAGCTTACCTCTGAATTGATAAAAGAACGTCTGGCAAAAAAAGACGTAGAAAGCGGGTATATTCTCGACGGATTTCCCCGAACAATACGCCAGGCAACCCTTCTTGACGATTTTCAGAAGATTGATAGGGTCCTCCTTTTAAAAGTTGATGACAGCGAGGTAGTAAGACGATTGTCTGGAAGAAGAATTTGTAAAGACTGCGGACATATACATCATGTGGAGTTTATGCCGCCTAAGGTAGAGGGGATCTGTGATAAATGCGGCGGGGAGCTCTATACTCGAGATGATGATAAAGAAGAATCTGTAAAGAAGAGACTCCAAGTATATCGGGAAGAAACAGCCCCTCTTATTGGATACTACGAAGAGAAAGGTCTTCTTACCCATGTCGATGCTTCAAAGTCTCCTGATGAGGTTTTTCAGTCGGTAATGACAATACTCAAAAAACAGGAATAATTACCATTGAGACTCTTTCAACATTACTATTTTTCATAGCCTCAATATGGGGCCGCAGTTTCTTCTGCGGCGTCTTTGCTATTCTCGGAAAGACCAGTATTCTCGGTATCTTCCTTCTCGGGAAAACCGTCTTCGGATAGTGGTAACAGGTTGTATTGTTTAAGAAGTGCCTCCAATCGATTTCTCTCAACGATAAATTCACGATTATAGAGTTCAGCTATCTGCTCTTTATTATCAAAACCCAGCTGCAAGGCCCTATTCAAACTCTCATATCCTTCCTCCGCATCGGCAATGGCGGAAAGGAGCACCCTCGCTTTCGCGAAAAACAGTTCCGGCATTTCAGGACCAAGGACAATGGCGGCATTGTACCACTCTACCGCCTTTCCGTAGTACTCTTCCTCCTCGTAGAGTCGAGCTAATTCCACCATTATCTCAAAATCCTCGGGCTCCATTTCAAGATAGTCCTCTAAATACCGTATTGCAAGCTCTATGTTCCCTGTCTCTTTTTCTAATAGCCCTAGGCTCCCAAGAAGGTCCGCGTTTTCTTCTTGTCTCTCGTAGAGGGTAATAAAGGAACGTCTCGCTCCTTTGAAATCTTCCTTTTTCCAGAGCAGCACCCCTTGATTGTAGAGGGCATTCTCATTTAGAGGTGATATAGCAAGCACCTTCTCATACTCTTCGAGGGCTGCGTCAATGTCGCCGATAAGGGTATATCCATAGGCCAACGTGTTTAACACCTTCGTATTTTCCGGATCTGCCACTAACAAGGTCTTAAGAACTTCAATACCACGGTCTGTCCTTCCAGATTGGAGATAGACCCGGGCAAGATTGTAACTTGCTCTGCCTAAGCTGGAATCCAATTCAATTGCGCGAAGATAGGCGTTAGAGGCTTCATCGTACTTCTCCAGTTCAAAATAGGCATTCCCCAGGTTATAGTACACAGATGCTGCCTCCTCATCGGAAACAGAGGTTACACAGGAGGAGGCGAAAAAGATTAATGAAAAAAGCAATAGACAAACGCCTTTACACCGCATCCCGTCGGACATACACATTCCTTGCTCTTCCGCCTTTACAGTCCGGATAAAACCATTTCCTCGATCTTTCTTACCTGGTTACGATATAGTGCGGTTATATTTGCACCGTAATCGGCAATGAGCTGTATGATATTCCTGGAGTTGTCTTGAGAGTCAGGACCATTGATCCGGTCGCCTGCATCCCCTAGGCCGGGCAGGATATAGGCCTTACTGTTAAGAACAGGGTCCATCCAGAGGGTGTATACAATGACATTATTCAATGCCCGTATAATTCGAAGAGATCCTTTAAGTGCGGAAATAACATTAAAAAACCGGATACTTTTGGGTTTTACCCCCTGCTCCAGGAGATACTTTACAATGGTAACGAGGCTTCCTCCTGTCGCATTCATAGGGTCCGCGAAGAAGAGGTCCTTTCCATCCAAATCATCCAATTTAAAGTATGACTTTTCAAGATCCAGGATATACTCCATATCATGCTCAGATTTTGTATCGTCTCTTTTAATTCGAAAAAGAGCAAAAGGAGTTATGTACCCGTTGGAGCTGTACTCCTCTATCTCTTTGGACATAATCATTGATGGAAGAAGCGCACCCCTAAGCATAACACACATAACTGCCTCATTTATTTCCCTGTCTACATCGGGTATTTTATGAACGGCAAAATTGTCCACCGGCTCGTGTACCGGGGTTTTCACAATAAAGTAATTTTTCTTGTCCTTGTTAAGACCGTCTACAGCCAAATTAAAGAGTAATTCATAGGCACGCTGTATGTAATAGACAAACTCATGTCGCGGGGTGTGTACATCCCTCAGTTTAGCAATTAGCCTGGAGGCCTCTCCATGGATCGTTCTTGGGGTTTCAAAGGAATAAATATGGATAGCTTCTTCCTTGACAGTGATCTCCTGCATAAGAACACCCATCTTATTGTACAACTCTATGAGTTTATCCCGAGCATCGACGATATCCGCCTCTTTAGCGGCCACACTGTATGCATTAAAGGCTTCTATGGCGTTCTCGTACATTCCGTTCATTTGTTCTATGTGCAATTTATCCGTATCGGTTAGATACCCGTCTAAATCCTTAGCCTTTAGTATGACCTTGCTCAAAACCTACCCCCTATACATACCTCAGCCTACCAATGAAAGATAAGAAAAGCTGAATTCATATTTGACTATAAAAGGATATTCAGAAAGAGACAAGCGAAAAACCCCCCACGCAACAATTCTAATTGCTGCGCCGGGGGTTTTTTAATTACGAGTTGAACCAGAAACGGAACCCGAAGGCCGCCTGTAGTCGAAAATCAGGGATTGTAATTCCCCTATTGGAGAGAAATACCAAGGTAGGAGAAATTTCGAGAAAGAGTTCGAGAATTTCTTTGCTCAACGGGAAAATTTGAAGACCGACAGGGATACGTCCACCTAGTTCGAGAACATCTCCGACAGCTCCGTACAAACCGGGGCCAATATATATGGAGAGAATTCCTACCAGTGGACTGTGAAAGAGCCACCAGTCGGCGGTAATCCCCAAGGCAAAGGCATCCTGCTGCAGGGTCATTCCCAACCCCCACTGAAGGGGCACTCCAAAGGGTAATCGGAATGTCAGCATGGCCTGCGTGCTTGGCAAACCACCTAATACATCAATACCGAAAGCCCCTCCCACAGACCATTTCGCCGCCGTTGCAGAAACAGTAACAATTAACAACAGCGCAATCGTTAACAATAGAATCTTTTTCTTCACTATACACTCCTTATGTATTTAGTATAGTAACTTTTATACATAGTAACGTACTTTTTTTCTGCTTTGTCAAATTTTTTAGACGAATTTTCAGTTAATTTTGCTATTTTGAATCCGGTACCTTTAGATTCCTTCCTATGTAAGGTCTTATTGTAAGGTTTTATCTTTCATCTCCTAGGGGAGTCGAACCCCTGTTGCCGGGATGAAAACCCGGTGTCCTAACCACTAGACGAAGGAGACAATAACGAATCGAAGATACAAATATTCTCGATTCTTTTCAAGCCCCTTTTCTTCCTTTATTTGTTCCTTTGTTTATTCCACTTTACCATCACCAATCACCAATTCTTACAGGTTCATTTTCCTTTCGAATTGATTCACCGGGAACAAAAAGAGCTTTCTGAGCCGCGAAGGATTCGAACCTTCGACCCACAGCTTAAAAGGCTGTTGCTCTACCACCTGAGCTAGCGGCCCAATTGTAACGGTGTGGAATGTATCAACATTAGGGTAAAATGTCAACAACCAGTAATTCTGAAAGTACCATTTCTCGAAGCATAGTATCTCGATTTATTCTTGTACGATTTCCGCGAGAGGAGGAATGCCGGAAGAAATAATTCTACAGCGTATCCGCTCTCCCTTTTGCAAGACGGCCTCTTCAGACCGCCCGTCCCTTTCCCGACTTCCGGAAAGCCTAACGTGCAGATAATTCTCTGTAAGCGCGCTCACCGAGGGAATTTCGATTATTGCTTCCACTTCTCGTTTTAGATTTCTCTCAATGTAAGCTGCTCTTAGTGTCTTGCTTAATACTTTTAAGCGCTCCTTTCTCTCGGTAATGGTCCTTTCCGGGACCTTACCGTCCATTTCTAAAGCACTTGTTCCCGGGCGGGGGGAAAAGGAGAATTGATGTATTCCCGAAAGGGAAAGTTCCTCCGCTAAGGAGAGGCTCAACCGAAAATCTTCCTCGCTCTCTCCGGGAAACCCTAGAATAAAATCCGCGCCGATAAAGGGGTCCCTTCCACTTTTCCGAAGCATATCCACAATCTTATAGATGTCGGCCCTCCTATACTTCCTTCCCATCTTAATAAGCACCCGGTCTGACCCGGACTGGATAGGCAAATGAAAATGCGGACGGACCCGAGGATAACCGGCAATCTTATACAAATCAGAGTTACAGTTTTCCGGTTCCAGGGAGGAAAGGCGAAAGCGAATAGTGTTTGTTTCTTCAAGGAGCGTGTTGAGCATCTCTGTAAAGGCCACCTCCTCCCAACGGTAGGAGGAGATATTTACACCAGTCAGAACAACTTCAGATGCTCCCGCATTCTCCAAATCCTGGACCCGTTTGATAAGCCTGGGCAGGGAAAGGGATACTGAATTCCCTCGAGCCAAAGGCACCCTGCAGTAGGCGCATCTATTGTCGCATCCGTCCTGAATTTTTAGAAAAGGCCGAGCATGAAATGGGTAATGTTCAGGGTTATAGTCGAAAAGACCGCCTTTTCCACTCTTTGCCGCTTCCGTCTCTGCCATGGCCCACCTGAGGTGTTCCAACACAGCACTAGGGGAAGAATTATAAGAAGAAATTTTACCAAGATAGCGGGGCAATGAAAGGAGAAGATGCTTTTTTTCCTGGGGAATAATAATACAATCAATTCCCAGATTTCTCAGCTCCGGCCCGTTCAATTGGGCATAACATCCGGTTATTAGAAGGGGTGTCTCCTTCATTTCCCGGGAGATCTTTCTTATAATTCTTCGCGCCTTCTGTTCGCTCTTCGAGGTCACCGTACAGGTATTGATTATACAGATGTCGGGGGGACTGCCTTTAAGAGGAAGGTTTAAGGGCGAAACATGGTACCCCTCTTCTAAAAAGGCCTCCGCTAAGGCCTCACTTTCACACTGATTTAATTTGCATCCCAGTGTGTAAAAAACCGCATTTTTCATGCTAGTGGGCAGGAAGGCGATTATCCGCTTTCCATGAGGCCTTCCACCCGCTCCTTACCCCTTCGGGCCTCGCTAAGACCGCCATTAAGGGTCAGGGCCCGGTCATACGCCTCAAGGGCATACTTGTAATCCTTCGCCATTTCCCGGGCATACCCGAGACGGGCCCACCAGCGGGCCACATTCGGTGTATGATAGAGGGCCGTGGTAAAGGCAATGTCAGCGTGGTTGTATTCTCCCAGGCGAATAAAGATTTCGCCCATAAGATAGTACACCGTATCGATCCTGTCTCCGGTTGGTGCGAGGACTGCGTATTCCTCAAAGTGGTTCAGCGCTTCCTGATTGCGGCCGAGATAAAAATTCGCCTCTCCTAAAATCTCTATAACCCGATAATCGCTGGGAGATATGCTATAGGCCGCTTTTCCCGCTTCCAGAGTTTCCTGATACCTTCCCAAACGGAGAAGACTCCATCCAAGAATAACATGGGCGTCCATTCGCCTGGGCATTAGCTCCAGCTCACTCCGGCAAACCTCAATTGCCTCCTCGTAGGTTCCCTGGCGGTAAAGCTCCAGGGCGTCCCTCCCGGTGGGGGCCTGTTGAGCGGAAAGGGGTGTCAAAGCAAGCACACTCATGAAAATGAGCACCAAAACACAGGTTACCCGGACACTTTTCCTGCCAACGAAACAGTTTCTTCCTTTCATTCCTCTCCTCCGGTGCCGCCCATACTGCATCGACCGTTGAACTTGCTTCCTCCCTCCATGACCAACTCGCCGGTGGAGATATCTCCATGTACTGTTGAGGAAGAAAAAAGTTCAACCCGCGATGTTGCCTTTATATCCCCCTTGAGAAACCCCTTTAAAGAGACGATGTTAGCCTTCACCGAAGCCTCCACATTGGCGTTTTCTCCTATGTAGAGATCTCCGGTAGCATTGATTTCACCATTGAATTTTCCCTTTATCATAAGCGGCTTTCTGAATGTCAACTCGCCGGTAAAATCGATATCTTCGGCTAGAATGGTATCCAGGTCCTTTTCTTCGATAGTATGTATCGTTACTTCAGCCATAAAATCCTCTCCAATCCTGATAATGGTACAACCCGAGATAATCGGTGTCAATTGGCAAGCTCGGATTTTCCTTCTCTCTTTAGCTCTCCCAATCGAGTTTTTTCATAGTCGATTCCAGGGCATCCTTCAACTTTTGCCGCATTTCCTCGGTATAGGGGTTGTATCGCTGAAGGTCGAGAAAGAGTTGGTAGGGGTCATTACAGGTCTGCTCAACCACCTCTAAGACCTTTTTATATCCCATCGTCCCAATTTCCGTAGGTTTCAGATTAAGCTCGTCTAGGACCCTCCCCAAAAAATGGGTAACCCCCTGGGAGTAAGCAGCGGTATGATCGTGCTCCTCTGGAGTAATCCGGATTACCTTGAGCCCCATGCGCTTGAATATCTTTTCCCACTCTTCTATGATTTTCTCTTCGGCCCGGAGGGGACTCATTACCAATGGCAAACCTCTAAGCCCATCGGCCGCCGAATCGGGACCGAACATGGGATGGGTGCCGATTATCGAATTCTCTTGAGGCAGATACCCCTCCATTACGGACAGGGGATACATTTTGACGGAGCAGGTATCGAAGACCAGAGTGCGTGGGGGAATGATATCTCCTATGCGGCCCACCACTTCCTTCATAGCAGAAATAGAAACACAGAGGAAAAGGGCCTCCGCATCCAATACCTCTTGTTCGCCGGTCTTCTTTACTCCCGTTGGGACCGGTCTTTTAGGATTCCTCGAATATCCGAGGACTTCCATGGTTTTGCTTAACTCCTTGGCCCAGAAAAAGCCGAATCTGCCTAAGCCATACACACCCACTTTCATAGGCGGTAGTATAATCAATTTTTTTTGGGTATGATAGTATAAGTGGTAATCAATATTGAGACTCTGAAAAATAGCATTTTGATAGAGCCTCAACATAGAATTGTATACAGCTAAACGAGGCACCCTAGTTGAGTTTTATAGAACATATGAAAAAAAAGGCCCAGGACGCGGAGAAAACCTTGGTCCTTCCCGAGGGAGAGGAACCGAGGACCCTCCAGGCAGCAAGGACTATAGCGGATAAAAGGATAGCAAAAACAACCATTCTTCTTGGAAAGAAAAAGAGTGTCAAAAATGCCGCGGATAAAATCGGCGTGAACCTGGACGGATTAGTTCTCATTGATCCGGAAGAGATGGAGAATAGGGGTCGTTACGCCGAAGAGTACTATGAATTGAGAAAACACAAGGGGATGACTCTGGAATCCGCAAAGGACAAGATTATCGACCCTCTTAAATGGGGCTCCATGATGGTAAGAATGGACGATGCCCATTCGATGGTAGCGGGCGCGGAAAATTCTACAGGGAAAGTGTTGGTTGCAGCTTTTACTATTATTAAGACGGCACCGGGCACGAAATATGCCTCTTCTTGCTTTGTGATGAACCTCCACAACCCCGAATTGGGTGTAGATGGACATCTTATCTTTGCCGACTGTGCAACTATTCCCGAACCCACCCCGGAACAACTTGCGGAAATTGCTATTGCCAGTTCCGATTCCTGCAAATCCATTCTCCAAGCAGAGCCGTCAACGGCGCTTCTTAGTTTCTCTACCAAAGGTTCCGCCCGCTCACCAGCTGTAGAGAATGTATTGGAAGCCCTTGCAATCGTAAAGGAAAAACGGCCCGATCTGAATGTGGACGGCGAGCTCCAGCTGGATGCCGCCCTTATACCCGATGTGGCAGAAAAGAAAGCCCCGGCTTCCCCGGTAGCAGGAAAGGCAAACGTCCTTATTTTTCCAAACCTCTCCGCGGGGAATATCGGGTACAAGCTTGTCCATCGCCTTGCCGGTGCCGATGCCTACGGACCCTTTCTTCAGGGTTTCGCGAAACCGGTAAGCGATCTTTCCAGGGGCTGTTCCGTAAATGATATCGTAAATACCGTTGCGGTAACCCTGGCCATGGATAACGCATCGGAATAACATAAAAAAACACCAACCAAGGGAAGGAATAAGCATGAAAGTATGTATCGTCGGATATGGTAACATGGGTAAGGAAATAGAAAAGGTCCTCCTCCAAAGGGACCATGAGATTACGGCGCGAATCGATACGCAGCCGGGTTTAGGCGATGGAGATTCCCTTACCGAGGAAGTCCTTGCACAGACCGATGGAGTTATTGAATTCGCCTTAAGCGCCGGGGTAAAGAAAAATGCTCAGGCATACGTTAGATCCGGTACACCCGCCGTGGTGGGGACCACGGGATGGTACGATCAGAAAGAGGATATCCGTAAGCTGGTCCTCCAAGGGGATGGGGCTTATCTCTGGGGATCCAACTTTTCCATCGGTGCGCATCTTCTCTTTGCCCTCGCCGCTTACGCGGCACAACTTATTGACCCCTTCCCCGATTACGATATATTCGCCTACGAAGTCCATCATACGAAAAAAAAGGATTCCCCCTCCGGTACAGCTATTACTCTGGCCAATCGTGTGTTAGAAGGTTCCTCTAGGAAAAACAAGATTGTTACGGAAAAACTTGACAGAAGAATTACACCGGATGAGCTTCATGTAGCTTCAGTGAGAGGGGGTTCTGTTCCCGGAATACACTCCCTCTCTTTAGATTCTCCGGCGGATACAGTGGAAATAAAACACACCGCCAGAAACCGCGGAGGCTTTGCCCTGGGCGCGGTAATGGCCCTGGAGTGGCTTAAGGAGAAAAAAGGCTTTTACCAGGTAGAAGATTTTATTGAGGATTTACAAAATAAATAGAGGCAATTGCCAAGAGATCAATACTATCAATATCAAGTCAGCCACTTTCAAAATTAACTAATTTTGAAAGAGCCTCAAGTAAATGTAAGTGGAACAAATGTAAGTGGAACAAAATGTAAACAGTCTCGCAAAGCATGAAAACCCTTGCGTGAAACCCTTGCGAAAAGGTGGGATTATACAATACTCTGTAAGAGGAAAATCTATAAGAAATATATCTATTCTTGGATATACATAGGGGAGGTTCAGCATGACATTAGAGGGCGTATACACGGCAATGATTACACCATTCGATGAGAAGGAAGGGATCGACGAAAAAGCATTGAGAGCTTTGGTGGATTTCCAAATCAAGGGGAAGATATCCGGTCTGGTACCCATGGGTACCACGGGGGAAAGCCCCACCTTAAGTCACGGGGAGCACATAAAAATTATCGAAATTGTTGTGGACCAGGTACAGGGAAGGGTCCCGGTTATTGCCGGAAGCGGCTCTAACAGTACTCAGGAAGCGGTCGATTTAACAAAGCAGGCCATGGAGTGCGGTGCGGACGCGAGCCTCCAGGTGGCCCCATACTACAACAAACCCAGCCAGGAGGGATTCTACCGACACTTTACCACGGTAGCCGATTCAGTGGACATTCCCCTTATAATCTATAATATACCCGGAAGAAGTGGAAAGAACATAGAAAACGAGACCATGCTTAAGCTGGCGGAACATGAAAACATCCTCGCCGTGAAAGAGGCCAGCGGAAGTATCCCCCAAATGATGGACCTGATAATGAAAAAACCTAAAGACTTTGTAGTCCTTTCCGGGGACGACAATCTTTCCTTTCCCCTTACCGCGTTGGGAGGAAAGGGAGTCATTTCCGTGGCAAGCAATATCATTCCCACTCGGATGCAGGAGATGATTTCACAGACTATCTCCGGAAACTTGGAGGAAGGCCGTCGGCTCCACTACGAACTATTGCCGTTATTCAAAGGTGTTTTTTTGGACACCAATCCCATTCCCATAAAATACGCTGCCTCTAAGCTGGGGCTTACAAAGGAAATATACCGCCTTCCCATGTGTTCCATGGATGAGGCGAAAAAAGCGGAAATGGACAGGATCCTTAACAATCTAGGTTTGATATAAACAGTGCTTCCCCCCTCGGGGGGGAGCTATTCTTTGGATATCCTCCTAAAGAGGGCCTCTGTTAGGGCAATGACTTCATCCATCCCGAGTGTCTCTCCCCGGGCCCCCGGCGTTATACCCGCTTCCTCAAAGCTTTCCTCCATATCCCGGCGGGGCAGTTCAGTTAGTCTTCTCTGCCACTCCCACTTCGTTGATAATGAAGAGGAAGAAAATGTTGACCCATAGGTGAGAAGACTGTTTACGGCCTTTTTTCTTCTTCCATGAAAGAGCCCGTCTACCAGATAAAAAAAGAGGTCCCTGTTTGTAATCCGTGCATATCCTCCATGAGGAGCCAATTCCAGAACTATCGATTCCACCTCAGGCCGAGGGAAAAAGGCGTGGGCGGGTACTTTTAATACCGGTTGCACCGAATAGGCGGATTGACAGATCAGAGAGAAGGCGGAATAGGCCTTATCTCCGGGGGAGGCCGCCATTCTCTCCCCCACTTCCTTCTGGACCATGACCACCATCTTCTGAGATGTAGTCCCCGCTTTTATCAGATCCACCACCATGGTAGACCCGGAAGCGTAGGGAAGGTTTCCCACGAGAATATGAGGAAACCCATGGTTTTCCCCTTCTTCCCGCCAGGTTTTGCAGAAATCGCCGGGTACTATTCTTAACCCTTTCTCTCCCTCGCCGGTACTAAGGACCTTCTTCAAGACTCGAATAAGACCATGGTCCAACTCGAAACAGACCAACCTGCGGCAACGTTCCAGCAAGTACGTGGTAAGGGACCCCGCCCCCGGCCCAATCTCCCAGACAATATCTTCTTTTCCCGCTCCGGCTCTTTCAACAATTTCTCTTCGGTATTTCTCCGGAATGAGGAAATGCTGACCCCATTTCTTTTTTAAGACCACTCCTTCTTGCTTAAGGAGCTCCTTTAGTTCTATGGTTGAAGGATAGCTTTTTTCCATTTTTTTACTCCGATTCTGATAGGTCCGCTATAGAGGATAAGGGCAAAGAGGAGGAGACCGCCGGCAACCAATAAGAAAGCCTTGGAAGGCAACACCACACCAGGCACCTTCGACGATAGGGAGGCAATGGAACGGAGGGCAAGGTAAATGAATTCCATTATCCGGCGAATAATGTAGGATGGCGCTGAGAACAAGAGAAGAGGCATGGATACAAGACCGCCCCAAAGGAAGAGGGTAATGAGGGGAGTTAAGAGAAGAGAAGCGATAATTCCCACCGGATAAAGGACACCAAAAACGGGAAACACAAGAAAGGCGGTGGCCCACTGTGCCCCGATGGAAGCTGATAAGGGAGTACGGAAAATACCGGGCACCTTTCCCTGAAAAAGTTGATCGATCCTCTGTCCCAGGGTAAAGATCCCCAAAAGAGCGAGGAAGGAGAGCAGAAAAGAGAGGGAGTCCGCCTCACCGGGCATTACCACGGCTAATACTACAAAGGCATACCCGAGGACCTCTATCGGTTGTGCCCGAAGACGAAAGGAGAGGAGAACTCCGGAAAGACCGAACATGACAAAGGCCCTTACCAGAGAGGGGGTAAACCCGGCAATCCCAAGGTACAAAAGACCGAATAGGAAACTTATTCCAAAAGCCGCACCCTTCCCTGCCACGCGGGAGAGGAGTAATCCCAAAAGGGTTACAATAATCCCCAGATGCATCCCCGAAAGGGCGAGGATATGACTACACCCGGCCTTCCGGAACATGTCGCGTTCCGCTAAGGAGAGGAGGTCCTTGTTTCCCAGCAGAAGGGCCGTAAGAAGGCCGGCTGAAGGCCCAAGCCGGGACAGAAGAGCGGAGAGTCCCCCTCTGACTCGATGCCGCAGGGTGTAATATTTGTTACTATACTCCCTGGAAAGGATATCTTCGCTTCCGGGGTAAGCCGACCAGAGAGGGACTTGCTTTTTTTCATCCCAGGATACTCGAATAGGAGCATGGACCTCCACAGTTTTGCCGGCGCTCCTCGAACGGAGGTCTCCGGTAATGATAACCAAAGGACCACGGGCAGTGGCGGAGACACCATTATTTCCCTCCACTTCCTTAAGTTCCAAGGACATAAGGGTTCGCCCATCATCTAGGACGAAACTATCCTCTCTAAGATAGCCTCGGAAGCTCCGGACTTCCTCGACGGGTATTCCGCAGGCAGGGGTATCATAACCGAGGACAGTACCCAAAGGTGAGGCGAGAACAGAACCGCAGCCCAAAAAGAGAAAAATTCTTCCTAAACCCTTCATATCGCGGCAGTTCCACAGGACCGTCCCCAAGGAGAGAAGGAGGACGCCCGGTAAAAGAAAGACCCGGCCGGACAACTGTCTTACTCCGGGTACATAGAAGAAAATGAGAAGAGGTAGAGAGAGAAAGAGGTAGAGCGGTAACTTTCGCATCTGAAAGGACCTGCTGATGGGAAGAAATAGCGATGAAAAAGAGAAATAACTGTTCTTATTTAAGCGAATTAAAGGCCTCCCGGGCGGCCTTTTTTATAGTATCGCTGTAATTTAGATAACCGACGTAGAGGAGATTGTCCGCTGCCACGGGATCCCCTAAAATACCCAGGTTCTTTATTACGGCGAGGGTCACTTGTTCGTCCACGGCCTGCCCATTCTCTATGTAAGAGTTCAACAACATAAGATACTGGTTTAATCGCTCTGCTGCTTCACGGGTACCCATGGCTCCCAGGGCTGCAATGGACTCCAAAAAGTAGGTCTTTCGTATTAGACCGCGATCATACTCAACCACGGCCCGATTAAAATTTTCGATAAGATCGTCGGTGGCCTTTGACCACTCAAGTTCCTTCAGAGCAGAAGCGGCGGCAAATCGAGTATACCGTAAATTTTCGCGTTCCTCCTCCGTTGAAGGATTTGTGGAGAGACAAACTTCCAGGGCCGCTTCGGCAATCTCACCGCGCTCCTCGTTGGTCAATCGGTCTGTAGAAATCGCCATTTCCAAGGCTTCCCTCTTATCGGATATTCGGTTTTTCCGAATTACCTGCACGAAAAGTTCCTTTAAATCCCCCTGGATCGCGAATAGAGCGGTCCTGCTCTTTTGACTGATCAATTCCGAATACTTCAGCATCATAGTGGTGAAGAGGACCTTGAAGGAACTGGGGTCTCCCAACTGGCCCAAAGTGGTTACAGCCTCGGCAATAACCTGATTGTCCACTTTCTGGCCCGCCCGGTAGTAGGTATTCTGCCGATCCAACCAGGCGTTGAGTTTTTCAACGGTTTCATTGTCCTCACCGGCGACAATTCCTAAAGAATTTAGAATTTCAACTCTAATTTGGGTATTCTCAGTAAGCACGAACAGCTCCCAGAGGCGAAAGACATTCTCCTTGTACTCTTCCTTTCCAATAAGTCTCACCGCAAGCACCGCTAGCTGCTGGGCGGCAATGTCCGCCTCTATGAGATCAGAATTAACCAGAAGGAACTCTACCGCTCTGATGTAGAGAGGCCCCATGGGAGTCGAATCCACCTGAGAGGCATCCTGAAGAATTTGGATTTTAGTGTTTAGACTGGCCCTGGCAAAATTACGAACGAAGGAGGAAAGAATAGGGGATATTTCCTCTTCCGCGGATTCCCCCGCGTTATCTGTTGTATCCTGAGCAACAAGGGGCGAAAATGCGGAAAGAATAAGGAATAGTATTACCGTAAGGGCCAAGTGTTTTTTCATTATCACACCTCTTCTCTGAGAAATAATATTCCTTTCCCCTGATTATTTCAACAGTCAATGTCGTAATTTACCAATTTTGACATTGTGACTTTGGTAAGAGGACCCTCATGTTGCGCTTTTCAAACGTTTCTTTTTCTTCATCCCCGATTCCTCGTCCCGTTCGCCGAAAACATTATAGACAAAGGTCAGAATATGGTTTCTTGTTCTCAAAGATGGGGGAGTAGCTTGAATATGAAGGATGGATTGGTTTTTTTTCTGGTTAAAAGTGAGCCCCTTAACAACACCGCAGAGAATAGTAGCCTGCTTCGAAAGGGTAAACTGGATCTTCACCGGCAAACCGACCTTTGCCCGCCCTCCTATGAGGACCGCTGCTCCATCTTCAGATATGTCTCTTAAGCGGCAACGAAGTCCGGGATTCTTTTCTTCCTGTTCATTGGCAGCTTCGATGGACCGAAGCGGATAGAGATGAGCAGGAATATTGGTGTCCACCCTAATGCTGCCCCTCTTTTGGCTTCTAATGAGATTGTCCGAATGGGTTATATGAATAATGGGATACTTTTTGTCGATAAAATCATCCAAAACTTTGCTCTGAAACATATACCCCGCGTCTTCGGGCCGCCAAAAGTAGATATTTACCCTCTGCCCCCTCCAGGAGAAGCCGAGAGGCATCTTGGGTCCCTGGGGATAAGAAATGGCCACATACTTTCTCAGGTTTTCAACTACCTTGGATTGGAAGGTCTCTCCACTCTCTAAACTAATTTTTAGCCCCTGCTGGGGTGATATTTTCCTGGTAGTTTTTATACCCAGCTTGTATTTCGGCAGGTCGAACTCCACTCTCTTCCTGAATTCATACAATTTCGAGAGAAAATAGACAAATTCCTCTGTATTATCCTGTCCACGGGCGCGAAACTTCACAATTAATGAGCGGATTGAGCGGTCCAGCTGTTTTATTGACCAAAAAAGAGAGATGGGGTCCGGCAGGTGATTCTCAACTGCCACCTTTCTCAAGAGGTTGATTTCTTTGAAATCAAAACCAGATTCTTTCCCTTTTACATAGAACTGAATCCAGGGGAATTTTCCTCCCCCCATTCTTCGCAGGATGAGAAGCCCTATAATAATAATGACTACAAGCACCAGAAGGGGAATTATCCACATTCTTTTTTAATCCTTTTACATCAGCCGTTACTTTCTTACTAATTAAGCCAATTTCAGAATTACCTCAGCCGCTTTCAAAATTGTCCAATTTTGAAAGCACCTCAACTCATTTTGAAAAAACCTCAATTGATATTTCATAATATATATAGTAACACTATAATAAATACGCATATTTATCAAATAAAAATAAGGAAATTACATAAAAATGGCTATTCTCCCACAACATATTGATAAAAAATGGCTAGAGCCCTTTTTATTATTTTCGGTTCTCTTTCTCCCGGGCTTTATCCTTCAATCTTCAGGAATGGAAGGGGACCTCTTTGACTCGGTGGCATTTAATTTCACCACTTTAGTGATCTCCCTCCCTCATATAGGCCTCATCCTGTACATGATCTGGCAAAAACCGAGGGGGGCAAGTCATTTTGGCCTTCATGCCCTTACTCTTCCCCGAATAGGACAAGGAATTCTCGCCTTTTTAGGGGTGTATATCCTTCTTATTCCCCTCTCCATACTGTTATCTGTTCTCTCGGGAACGAGTATAGAAGGATTAAATCCCGTCCATTGGCGTGTTTCTAATCCCCTCCTCCTTCCGCTTATTTTTATTACCTGTCTTACCACCGGATACCGGGAGGAGATTTTCTTTAGATCCTACCTGCTCACCATCTTTGAAGACGCCGGCACCCCTCCTTGGATTGCGGCCATCCTCTCATCTCTTCTATTCAGCGGGGGGCATCTCTATCAGGGGGTCCCGGGTTTTCTGGTAGCCCTGGTGTTGGGGCTTTACTTCTCCTGGTGGTATTTTCGAAAACGGGACCTTCATACAATAGCCTTGGCCCACGGTTTCTACAATTTTTTTACCCTTCTCCTCACCATGGGAGCGGGTATTTCTTGAACCTCTCTTATCAATGTATTATATTTCATATAAAGAAGGAGGACAATATATGGTAAGAAAGATATTGATACTCCTCGCTGTGTTTGGCTTCGTTTTTTACATTAATAGAGGAGCCTTATAGGAGGCTCTTGATAAAGGGCAAAAAAAGATGAAAAGAATGAAGAATCTATTACCTGTCATGGTTGTACTTTTTACGTGTTTCTCACCTATTGTCCTCTGGGGACAGAATTTAGACCTGGGGGGAGATTTGGGAGGGGGAGAAAGAGATGGACCAGAGGAGACGGTGGAAATCGAGGTTAAGGTTGTCCCCGCCACCCAAAAACAGGGAGAAACCATAAGGGTACAGGCCAGATTTCTCCTTCCCGCTAATCGCTACATTACCAAACAGGAGGAGTTTTTTTTCCTTCGGGTGGAAGGACTATCCGATGTTGTTGCAGAGGCGCCCCCCCCGACCTATCCGGAGGGAATAAAAAAGGGAGATCTTATTGTCTACAAGGATTCAGTAACTCTGGAGAGGACCTTGAACATCGCCCCTAATGCCGAAGAGGGGGAGCATACCCTCTCCCTTACTATGGGCTATCAGCTCTGCGATGAGGGAGGGACCTGTTTTATGCCACAGGAGGAGAAACGGGAAGTCAGTTTTACTGTGCAGGGGGCCTCTACAACTCAGGCGAGTATTTCTTTAGGGACTTTTCTTCAGTTTCTTCTTCTGGCACTCCTCGGCGGGATATTGCTCAATGTTATGCCCTGTGTCTTTCCGCTCCTCTCCGTGAAGGCCCTTTCCCTGGTAAAACAAGTAGGGGAGGACCGAAAACAGATCATAACCGGCGCTATGTTCTACGCGGCAGGAATTATGCTCTCCTTTCTCGTTATAGCCTTGCTTGTTATCGGACTGAAAGCTTCCGGGGAGCTTGTGGGATGGGGGTTCCAGTTTCAAAATCCCGTTTTTGTTTTGGTTTTAGCCTCAATTATCTATCTCTTCGCCCTCTCCATGTTCGATGTCTACGTTATTTCCCTCCCCGGCATGGAGACCGCTGCTAAGGCCTCCTCTACATCCGGGTATGCGGGGAATTTTCTCACCGGGATATTCGCTGTTTTGGTTGCTACTCCTTGCACGGCCCCATTTCTGGGAGCTGCATTGGGGTTTGCCTTCTCCCAACCACCCCTTATTATTATTACCATCCTCCTTGGCGCGGGAGCGGGTTTTGCCCTCCCTTTTGTTCTTCTGGGGATTTGGCCGAAACTCCTTAATAAGGTCCCAAAACCCGGAGAGTGGATGAACGTGTTCAAAGAGGCAATGGGATTTCTTCTGATAGGAACGGCCGTCTACCTTCTCTCCACCCTCTACAAGCAGATCGGCGGAGAGGGATTGGTTGGTGTCCTCGCCTTTTTTGTAGTCCTTTCCTTCGCCGCTTGGATATACGGAAGGATATCCAAGCCCGGTTCCCCGGGATGGAAACAGTGGACCGCCTTGGTTCTGGCAGTAGCCCTCATTGCCGGAGGCTCTTTTGTCTTTATTGATATGCAATCCCCGGGAAGCTCCTCTTCAGGCATGAGTACCTACCTAGAGGGGAATTGGGAGGAGTACTCCCCGGGCTTGTTGGAATCCTACTTGTCAGAAGGATCTCCTGTCTTTGTCAACGCACATGCCGCCTGGTGTACCAACTGTAAGGTTAACGAGGCTGCAGTCTTATCCAAGAAGGATATCCTGGAAGCTTTCAAGGACAGAGGGGTAAAACTTCTCCACGCCGATTATACTCAAGAAGATCCCGCCATTACGGCCCTTCTTGAGAATTTGGGAAGGGCCGGTGTTCCCGCCTATGTTCTCTATACACCGGAAACAAACAAACCCAAAATATTTCCCGAAATTCTTACAAAGCAAATGATCTTCTCCGCCCTTAAAGACCTTTAAAATCTCCACCATAGTACTCTTTAGGCCGCTTTTTACGAAAAACTACCAGATATTGAGGCTCTGGAACATGATAATGTTGAAAGAGCTTAGAAGTATAAATATTTTTCTAAAGAGTTGCGGATTGGGTTGCGAATATATATACTCAACATAAGTAGTCATGGATAGATCTACTAACTAGGAGGACATATGAAAGCGATTAAAGAACTCCTTCCCCATCGTGAGCCCTTTCTCTTCGTAGAGGCGTTGGAGGAGATAACAGAAGACAGTATTGTCGGCTATAGGAGCTTTACAGAGGATGATTTCTTTTTTCAAGGACATTTTCCTGAGTATCCAGTGGTTCCCGGAGTCATTCTTATTGAAACCATGGCCCAATGCGGAGGAGCCGGGGTGCGGGCTTCCGGGGTCCTCGGAGATGACGCGCTATTTTTTTTGGCCACGGTGGATAAGGCAAAATTCAGAAAACAGGTGAGACCGGGAGACAAAGTACGGATGGAAATCAAGAACATTCGGGTCTCCAAGAAGATGATAAAACAATCAGGAAAGGCTTTCGTGGGCGAGGATATCGCCGCTGAGGCGGAGTGGCTCTGCCTTGTGGGCGATAGTTCATCTGTCTAATAATAGAAAATCAAAAAAGAGGGAAAGAAGAGATGAGTAAACAGGAAGACACGATTCCAAAACGGTTTTTATCCGTTTGTGCAAAACATCCCGATCTAGCAGCTGTTTTAAGTAAGGATGAACAAGGATTTTTCCAACCCATTTCCTTTAAGGAGATGAAAGAAAAGGTAAAAATTCTAGCCGCCGGGTTTTCCAGCCTGGGCGTGGACCGCGGCGACCATGTGGGCATGATTTCAGATAACCGCAAGGAGTGGTATATGTCTGATATAGCCCTTCTCTCCATCGGCGCCGCGAATGTACCCCGGGGTTCCGATTCCACAGCCGATGAAATCGCCTACATCCTCGGACACGCGGATTGCAGCGTGACTATAGCGGAAAACAAGGCACAGCTGGATAAAATCCTCAACAAAGCGGAAGAAATCGAAAGCCTTAAAACCATCGTCCTATTCGAAGGCCAGCCGGGTCAGAAATCGAAGAAAGCGGAGGGCTTGGAAATTCTTCCCCTGGAGGAACTGTTTAAGAGGGGAGAAGAAACACTGCAGAACACCCCTGATTTTGTGGATAAGGAGATAGAAAAAGGGAAGAGAGATGATCTTGCCACTATTATTTACACATCCGGAACAACCGGTGAACCGAAGGGGGTAATGCTTACTCACAGAAACTTCCTCTTTCAAGTGGACCGCATTTACGACCATATCTTCGTAAAACCATCCCACATCTTCCTCAGCGTGCTTCCCGTATGGCACTCCTTTGAGCGGGCGGTGGATTACATTATTATCTGTACCGGAGCAACTATGGCCTACTCCAAACCGGTGGGCAGTATCATGCTGGAGGATATGCTCAAAGTCTCCCCCCAATGGCTCGCCTCCGTCCCCAGGATATGGGAAGGTGTGCGTAACGCGGTTTACAGAAACATCAATAAGGAAGGGGGAATAAAAAAAGTCCTCTTCTACTTTTTTGTTAACGTGGGAAAAGCCCATGCAGGTTTAAAGAACATGTTTTTCGGATTTGTCCCACAATTCAGAAAGCGTGTTCGGGCCATAGATATTGTGATTTCCATTATACCCCTTATTATTCTTACCCCCTTTAAACTCTTAGGAGATCTCTTGGTTTTCAGAAAACTCAAAAACAAACTGGGGGGGAAATTTATCGCCGGTATTTCCGGCGGTGGTGCCCTTCCCCGCTATGTGGATATTTTCTTTCAGGCGGCGGGAATCAAGGTGCTGGAGGGGTATGGTCTCACCGAGACCGGTCCAATACTTTCGGTGAGAAAGCAGAACCGTCCCATTCCCATGACAGTTGGCCCGCTTTTAAAGGACATCGAATACCGGGTCCTGGACAAAGATCTGGCTGTACTTCCTCCGGGAAAGAAAGGTGTTCTCTTCGTAAAAAGCGATCAGATTATGAAAGAGTATTACAAACGCCCCAAAGAAACAGAGGCGGTCCTAAAAGAGGGTTGGCTCAATACAGGTGATCTGGCCGTATTTACCCACACCGGAGAATTCAAGATTATCGGAAGGGCCAAGGAGACCATTGTGCTCTTAGGCGGAGAAAATATAGAACCCGTTCCCATCGAGGAAAAACTCCTTCAATCCGAATACATCGACCAGGTTATGGTGGTTGGGCAGGATAAGAAATTCCTTGCCGCGCTCATTGTTCCGAATGTAGAAAAGGTTGTGGAGACGGCCGACCAAAAGGGCATTACCTACTTCGAAATAGAGGACTTGGTAAACAATCCGGAAATCCATGAACTTGTTAACCGGGAGATCCAATCCTTGGTTAACCAAAAGACGGGATTTAAAAACTTTGAACAGATCTTCCGGTTTAAACTCCTCTCCAAGCCCTTTGAGATCGGACAGGAACTGACCCACTCCCTAAAAGTGCGAAGGTCGGTGGTGGAAGAGCTCTATAAGAAGGAAATTCGGGAACTGTTTCAAAAATAAACCTTAGAAAAATGAGGGGCCAACTCTATATAGGTTCTTAGGCCTATTAGACCATTGAGAAGAGGGTAATAATGAACACCACCAGGAGTACGATAAGAATTCCGCCTAAGAGCCAGTAAAACCAACCGGGGGCACCCTTTTTCGGGTATTCCGCGGACTTCTCCACCAGACTCGGTGACTGACGTTTTTTTCCGGTATCGAAACGTGCCGCGGTGTATCCACAAGAGGGACACCCGTCCTCGAATAGCGCTGCTTCGCCCACGAAAGAACATTGAGGACATTTTACGGCGCTAAAGGACATACCGCAGGAGGGGCAGTGAGAAGCTGTGCGTTTTACTTCAGCTCCACATTTTTCGCAGTAGTATGTCGCCACTTTCATTCTTCCTTCCCGGAACAAGTATACTCCAGTTCTTCCTCTGCCCGCAATACTAAAGCGGACACCAGAGAAGGCGAATGGAGGGGTCTTTCTTTAATCCCATGAAGCACCTCCAGTATGTCCATAAAGAAGTAAAGTTCTCCCCTCCCCTCCGGAAGGGGAACGGAAAAAGATTCTTCACCACTAGGATGAAGGACAAGCTCGGAGACTTTATCTTCTCGGGCATGAAACTCCAAGGTCCCCCGCTCAAAACTCATTAATCCATTGGCTCGAAAGGGGAAAAAGGAGAACTTCCGGAGGTCAATCTGGGACCTGGTTTCTTTTTCTCGCTTTTTTTCAAGATACACTTCTTGCTGCCAAGCCTTCCGGGAAACGATCAAGGAGCCCGCCCTCTTTCCCCAACGATAAATTCCTTGGAATTGATTATCGTTAAGCACGGCAGATGCCCGATTCAAATCATCCATAATTCTCCTTCCCTTCTCATTTCCCAAAACACTAGAAATTTCAGAACTAGAAATAAGGAGGAGGAAGAAAAGCTCTAAAGCAAAGGCATACTCTAAAAGATATTCTCCTTCCGAGGATTTCCGATCTTCCAAGGAAGTCTTCGGAAAAAACAGGGCCGTTTCAATACCCCCGAGGTTTCCAAGTCTTCGGTTACGCACGAGATCTACCAAGGTTATGAAGAGAGGTTCATAGAGAAGGGGATTTCGCACCCAAGAATTAGGAATTCTTTTGTCAGGGCCGTTTATAACACAGGATCGCCGGGGACCATATCCGTAGTCCCGCACCATTACAGTATTTTCCTGCTGAGAATTATCCGATTTTTGTACCTTGCCTGCCGCGCCTTTTTCCTCTTCCCCTTTCCAGTTTCTACTATCCGAGGCAAGCCCGGTTTCTCCGGCTCTCTTCCATAGATTCTTTAAGACCTCCGCCCCCCATTGATCTTCCCAAGCTGCCTCAAAACGGACCATTCCTAGAGTTTCCTTATTCCAAGGATAGTGAGA
>CAYXSD010000043.1:0-23923 GCA_964466335.1 uncultured Spirochaetales bacterium | reverse complement strand
TAAACCAGTACGTACCAATACCGTCAGTAAAGAGGGCTAAGAATCCAAGGATCTTTTTTTTCTTTTTAATTTCACATATCTGTAGAATACAGTTCAACTGATCGCAAAGTTCGATGAAATCATCAGGCAATTGAAAATTCTTTCCCTTTGGCCAGGGCCTTAATGAGTCTTGGTCCGGATGTATCCATGGAACCACTTTAAGAATTGTATTAAGCTTTTCCCCTGGAAGTATTTCTTTGTCTTCGAAAATAATTGTTCCCCGTAGGGAGGAGAAAGAGGGCAAGGATTCTCCATGATACATCTTCATTACTCGGGAGATTTTCTCCCAAGGGAGGACCACGATCTTTTTTTTGCCCTTGTGAAGGGTTATATCGAAAACCTCATGACCAATCCTTACCTGACGCTCTTCCTTTTTCTTTGCATCCTTGGAATGCACCTTCCCGCTTCTTCCAGAGGAGAGAAAATCCTCCGCCAGAATAGGTGAAATACTATGGAGCCATTCCTTTTTCAGAGGAGATACCGATCGGGCAAAGGTCTTGGATGTCTTTACGATTTCCGCTGCTACAATATACTGGGGAGTTTCCCTGAACATGACGGAACCCGGGTGTATCTGTATTTTTTCCGCGGTAAGACTCCTATAGATGCTTCTTCCGGAGCGGGTGCACACAAATTGGATAAGACCTCGAGAGAGCGCGCAGAGAAAATCCGAGGTCGCCCCGCCAGAAAGAATGGGCACACCCTTCTGAGATACAATTTCTTCAAGTTGTTTTTTAATATTGTCAATTTCTCCCATTGTCCTCTCGTCTAAGTAATAGCGTTTACAAAAGCTTTCCTTGTTTTTCGCTTTTCTGTAACTATGATAGAGACGAACATAGGAGAGGAAATCTCCCATAGGATCGCGAAAGGTATGATGTGCCTTTCGCGCGGTGATTTCTTCTCCCTGGGGAAGAAGGTAAGGTGTATTGGTAGAAATGAAGGAAATAGCAATAAGGACTTCCTCCATTACCGAGGGATATGTATAAATCGATTCTACGATAGTTCGGGAATGATGCGGAATAAGGGGAAATTCAATCATTATTTTACCGATGTTAGATAAGGTCCTGTCTTCTTCTATCGCATCTAAGAGGAGGAGGGTTTCAATAGCCGCCCGGATTCCTTGAGGATTGGGGGGAGAGAGGAAATCGAAGTGCTCAAAATCTATAATCCCAAGGTCAGACATTCGTAACACAACTTCTGAAAGGTCCGTCCTGTAGATTTCCTCCGTCGTGTACATAGGGCGGGAAAGAAAATCCTGTTTAGAGTAGAGGCGATAACACGTGCCCGGGCGGGTCCTGCCCGCCCGGCCTTTCCGCTGGTCGGCGGAGGCTTTGGAGATGGGACCCTCGATAAGGGAAGATGTATAGGTCCTGGGATTATAGTAATTCATCTTCGCAAGACCTGAATCAATCACCGAGGTAATGCCGTCGATGGTAACGCTTGTTTCGGCTATGTTTGTAGAAACAACGATTTTTATCTTTCCCTTAGGCGGGGGAATAAAAACCCGTTCCTGTTCCTCTTTGCTCAGTCTTCCGTAGAGAGGAAGGGGATGAATTATTCTTCTGAACGGGCATTGAAGAAGCAGCGCAATGCATTCTTTTATGGTTTTCTCGCCGGAAAGAAAGATGAGGATATCCCCCTCTCGTTTTTCTTCTATAATCCTGCTAACAATTTCGACGATCTTATGAAGGAGGGCGTCAGGACCGTACTCTTTTACCGGGGCATCGTACACGATACCCACGGGATACATCTTCGACTCAATATGGACAACGGGACATGTAGAGAAGTACTCGGAGAATACTTCCGGGTTAATGGTGGCGGAAGAAATAATAATCTTAAAATCTTTTCTTTCCTCCAATAGTTGTTTTAGCAGTCCCAGGATGAAGTCGATATTGAGGCTCCGCTCATGAGCTTCGTCTACAATAATTATTTGATATCGCGAGAGGTGCTTATCGTTCTTTAGCTCCTGGAGAAGAATGCCGTCAGTCATAATCTTGATTTTTGTGGAGGCATCAGTATTGTCTGTGAACCGCATTTTGTATGCAGCCGTATTGGCGGGCCGGTCATCCAACTGACTGGATATGTATTCGGTAACAGATACAGCGGCGATCCTCCGGGGTTGGGTCACTCCAATGGCGCCCTTTTCCGCGTATCCCGCCTCGTAGAGAATGAGAGGGAGTTGAGTTGTCTTGCCCGATCCCGTGGGGCTCTCCACTACTATTACTTGGTTATCTTCAAGGGATGTAAGTATTTTCTCCCGTTGTTGATATACGGGTAATTCGTGGTGGTTCATGAAGTGCCGGACTGGATTATTCGAATAAGATCATCCGTAGTCGAACAATCGTAATTCTTACGTATTCGTAAGTCCTTAAGGGTAATGCGCCCGTCCCTTTTTTCATCCTCCCCGAAAAACACAGCAAAGGGGATATGTTTTTTTTCCGCATAGTTGAACTGCTGCCCTAGTTTTTTATTTTCGGGAAAGACCTCACAGCTAATACCTCTGTCCCTAAGAATTTCAGAAATTCTATGATAATCCGCGTAGTAGTCCTGATCAAGGCAGAAAACAATGCAATCGGTCCCTGTGCTTCTTTCTGGGAGTGATGTAATATGTTCCAAAGCGGACACGAGTCTATCAAGACCGATGGATGTACCGACACCGGGAAGTTTCTGTTTTGTATAAAGGGAGGCAAGGTTATTGTACCTGCCGCCGGAGCAGACGGATCCTATATCGGGCAGATCGGTTAAAAAAGTCTCAAAGACGGTCCCGGTGTAATAATCCAGACCCCTTGTTATGGAAGGGTCAAGAGAGAAGTATTCGCTAATACCACAGGCCTCCATGTACTTCCATATCGAGCGCAGCCTCTCGGTGTCATCGTTCGGTCCTCCCGCGGCGTCAGTCATTTTCTTAAGGGTCCCATGGAAATTGTCTTCGGGGGTAACAAATTCAACTATTGCCTCGGCGCTGGATTCTCCGACTAATTCGCTGAGGAAGGAAAAGACTTTCTCTTTTCCGATCTTTGGGATTTTATCCACATTTCTTAGGATTTCCACTGAAACCCCAAGGCATCCTTCCTTTTCCAGAAATCGATTAAAAATACCTCGATGGTTGAATCTAATATGGACGTGATTCGTTCCGAGGAGAGTTAAAAATGCCCTATAAATGCAGAGCAGGATCTCAAAATCAGCTGAAGAAGAATCCACCCCAACTATATCAAAATCACACTGTACGAATTCCCTGTATCTTCCTCTCTGAGTGTTCTCTCCCCGCCATACTTTTGCAATATGATAACGTTTGAAAGGAAGATAGAGATCTTGCACGTGGGCAGCCATAAATCTGGCAAAGGGGACGGTCAGATCGAAACGCATCGCTACATCCCTGTTGCCGGCATCATGGAAGCGATAGACCTGTTTGTCCGTTTCGCCCCCACCCTTCCCAAGAAGGACCTCGCTATATTCAAGAACAGGCGTGTCTATGGGAACAAATCCAAAAAGCAGGAAAACCTCCTCAAGCTTTTTTATTATTTCCAGTCTTGTTCCTTCAACTTCCGGAAGGGAATCGCGAAACCCTTTAAGAATTTTAGGCTCAATTATTCCAGACATTGTATATGTTAGTCCTCCCAAGGGGCAGTATGCCCAATTTAAGGTGTAAATGCAATAAGTTGCGTAAATTCACTCTTTTTGATACAGTATGGTCAATCTGCTTCACAGCAGAGAAACTGAACTATTGGATCTCCTTGGGTATTATATTGCTAACTCGTTATACAACTGATAAAAAGGGAAAAAGTGTTAAACTCGCTGATGTGTACACCTTGGCTGATCATGGTATAGCCAAAAATTTTCTGGATAAAGATGTCATAAAAGTAACAAATCGGTTGGAATCTTCCGGGTACAGAGCATACATAGTGGGCGGTGCCGTGCGTGACCTTCTCCTTGGGAAAATACCGAAGGACATTGATATTGCCACGGACGCAAAGCCCAATAGGGTCAGAAAGCTCTTCAGAAACTCTCGTATCATAGGTCGCCGATTTAGATTGGTCCACATTTTTTTCGATGACAAAATCTTTGAAATATCTACTTTTCGTTCAGAAGGCGAGGACCACCTGAATGAATACGGTACTATCGAGGAGGATGTAATAAGAAGGGATTTTACTATGAATGCCCTCTATTATTCTCCATCAAAAGAACAGATTATTGATTACGTCGGCGGTTATGAAGATATTAAAGCTGGAAGGATCGTATCTTTAATTCACTTAGAGAAGACCTTTCAAGAAGATCCTGTCAGGATGATTCGGGCAATAAAGTACAGCGCCATAACAGGTTTTGGGCTCTCAAAAGCAATAAGAAATAGGATTAGAAAAGACTCCGAGAAGATAGCTCTCTGTTCCAGATCAAGGCTTACCGAGGAAATGATGAAGATCCTGCGTTCCGGGGTTTCACAAATAATTATGAAGACTTCCTATGATCTTGGGGTCCTGCGGTTTTTAGTACCTACTATAAACACGCACCTGGAAATGGGTCTGGACGGAACATCTCCAAAGACACTGAGGAACAATTTCTTTTCCGATTTAGAAGAGTTGGACAAAGAGGTAAAAGAAAATTCTATGGGGGCGGAAAAGCGGAAATTCGTCTATTTGACCAAGTCATTTTTAGAGAACACTATCCCCTGGGAAGAAGAAACGGAAGAACTCTACCGGCTCCTCTTTAAAGAAATGAAAGGAACAATAAAACCATTAACCCCACCGAATGCGAATATAGAGGATTCAGTCCGTTGGTATTTACGAAGGAAGAACCTCCGAGTGCCGAAAAGAAGGTATCATATGGCAAAGGGGGGCCGTTAAGCCCCCTATCCTTCATCCAAACCGGTTTGTGCGCTAATTCGCTCTAGTATTTTATCGGCTTTACTTCCGTATTTCGTCCGGTCCGCGTTTTTTGCAAGGGAGAGATACTGTTTTGCCTCGTCAAGCCGGTTGTCCGCGAAAGCATTCACCCCTAAAGCGTAGTTTGTAAGCGCTTCGTCTCCCCCTAGTATCATAGCAGATTGATAGTAGTATTCCGCAAGCGAGTAGTCCTCTTTGGAATAATTTATCAATCCGAGATAGTAGTAGGGTAGATAGTGCTCTCCGTTTTGTACAATGGCTTCTATAAAGAGGTCTTCAGACTTATTCAGATTGCCTTTGTTGTACTGTTCAATACCAGCTTCCACTAGTTCTGGAAAGGTTTTAAGAGAATTTATATAGGAGAGTAAATCTGATTGAAAAAGGTAGAGGTTTGTCCAGGCGAAGACCTCATTTAGTACTGCCTTTTCGTTTTCGGCTCTAGAGACCCAAGGGTCTAAATTGCTAATAGTGTCCCATATCAACCTGTTATAATTCTTGTTACTGCTCTCCAAAAGAAAAGTGACTAAGCCCCAAGAAACAGCATAAAAGGGTCCTTTCTGACTTGCGGTAGCTTCGTCCGGTTGCAAAAGCAGTGTTATCGGTGGTAGTTCTCCACCGGAATTCTTTTTGGTGTCGGATATGAAGTTTTTCAATGTGTTCAGCCAGGCCATATTTTCGTTATGGACGGCATATTCATTGTCTTTATCGTAGGTGCTCTTTTCAAAATACAGGGTAAACCCTCTCTGCAGCCACAGGGGCGGTTCCGGAATAAAGGTCTTTAAAAACTGGATAAAACCATGTCGAACCAAGCTCAGTTCGAATTGGTCCTCCGGTTGTACGAACCCTACAAGTTCGCTTTTGCTCGGGTCCGAATACTGCAGAAAGACAAAGTTATCCTTTTCTTCAGAGATAATGGATCTGAGATATTCGTTAAAATCATTCTTATTCGAAAAAATCCTTATGGTCAGTGGAGATTCTAACGAATAGATATCAAAATGGAAATAGCTGTTGAAGAGGGCAGCGAAGGCCTCCATTTTTTCAGCTGTCTTTTTCGCGTGGTCCTTACTTACGGCGGAGTACACCACATAGTGGTCGGTAGAGGCCCGATACACGGCAAGTTTCCCCTGCTCCGCTCCCATAAGGGTTCCCCCTAATAATAGGATCAGCATAATGAGAAGTAAGCATTTTTTCATTTTTTTTCCTCCATGATCGACAACCAAAGGCGAAAAGCATCTTTGGTCGGTATGGTAAACCTGCTTTCCTTTTCAGGCCTGAGGGGATTATGCAATCTCCTCCATATTTAATAATATCTAATATTAACGTTATGTCAAACTAAAAAAAAGAATCAGTATTTTTTTTGTACGCGGATAATTCATCAACTATTATGTCAATTTTCTCAATAATTATCCCCGTGTATCGATGAATATTATCTACAATGTACTCCTGTAACCTATGCAAATTCCCTGAAAGCTGAGTACCGAAGGGAATATCAATGTTGATTTTTAATGTATACCCTCTAGCATTATTTTTTACCTCCACTTTATTTATGCTTATGGTATGATCAAATTCATCAGCGCAGTGAAGGACCATCTGGGTAATTGCCGCTTCGGATATTTCGATCCTTCCATGTTTTCCGAATTCGGGGCGAACGACGGCCTTCTCGAAGACCTTACTCTTTTTGTGAAAGCCGAAACCACGTTTAAAAAGCACTTTTACTGAATCATAAAAGATATGGGCGTACCTCTTTTTTATTTCTATGGCTGGAACAGGTATAACGTGCTTCCCTTCTATGTTTCGGGTTTTTATTGCCAGCTCAATTTCGTCCCTACTGGCAAAATCCTCAATCTGTAGGATCTTTGAGATTTTGGGAAGCCCTAAGCGGTGGGCGATTTTCTTCACCATCCGAATGGATGTTCCTAAGAGTAGGATACGTTTAAATTTTACAGATTCAAGGGCGCGGGTAACTTCTTGAAGATGATCAGGATTATCAAAGACTGCCGTTTTTATCGCGCTGAGGAAAGCGGTCTCCTTTTTTGCAGATTTACCAGCGATAATCTTATTGTCACTTATCAGTAATCCGTCATCTACGATGAGTTCAATGCCGTATTTCTGTGCTACCAGTTTTGCTCGGAAACTTTTTCCGGTACCACTTTTCCCAACCAGAGCAAAGACCTTTACACCTTTAAGCAGCCAGATAATATGATAGAAAAAATTCCTCATAACTATACAATACACTTTTGTTTGGAGTTGTAAAACGTCAAACACTATGTTACTTGAGATTCTTTCAAAATTTGTTAATTTTGAAAGTGGCTGAAGTATCTGTTGCTTTTTCGGGGGAGAGGGAGAACTCCTTGAGGATGAAGGAGGAAAAAGAGACAGGTAGCGGGGCAATAACCTGAGGAATACTCTCCTCGCCGAGGGTGGTGCAATCATCGGAGAGAGTAAGGGCGTGGAGTAGATACGAAGAGTGCTGCCTCTTTGTACCGCCGTATTTTCTGTCGCCGTATAGCGGATGGCCGTTATACCCGCTCTGTACCCGGATCTGATGGGTAAACCCGGAACGAAGCTCCAATGAGACAAGGGTTTTATCCTTCGAATACGCAATAGGCCTAAAGGAACACCGAGACGGCCTTCCCTCTGCCCAAGGCCTCACCCGAGTAACTTTTGCTTTTTTGTCTCTTACCAGAACATTTTCCCAGACTCCTGGTTTGGATAAGATCCCTTCTATAACAGCAAGGTATTTTTTTTTCAAACAGTGCGACTTCTGAAGAGAGGTAAATATCCTGGCTCCATATATGCTTTTGCTAAAGTAGAGTATTCCAGAGGTGTTTCTGTCCAGACGGTGAAGCGGACCAGGAGTAAAGGCAAGGGAAGATTCATTGGTTTGTGTTTTTGACAGGTAGGCGATAACAGCTTTCGTCAGGTCATTGCCACCGTGGGTGAGACTGCCAGCCTCTTTATTACAAACAAGGAAATTTGAATCTTCGTGGAGAATTATAAAAGAAAGGTCCTTCACTGCGTGGTTTTCTCTTGTGAACTCCTCTTGGGCATAATTAGTAGGAGAGGTGCGGAGTTTGTATTCTTCTGGAATGAAAAGGTTGTCACCCTCTTTAACCCGATAGGCCCCCTTCCTTTTTTTACCATTAACCCTTATCCTTCCCTTGCGAAGATCTCCGTAAATAGTGGAGAGGTGAAGCCCCGGAAGGACTTTCCTTAAAATTTTATCCAAACGTCTCCCTATATCATTTGGACCGACGGAGAGAAGGATGCTGTTTACCTTTTTTTTCATTACGGTATTATACTATGTCAAAGATGGGATGTTATGAAAATAGCAAAAAAATCCACAATGATATTGACAAATCCGGCATAACGGGAGAACAAATTACAATTTAATAATGAACGCCACTAAACGAAGCAATACTCTGCTGTTAGCAATGGCCCTGCTGGTACTTCTCCTCCTTTTACTACTGTTTTTACAAGTTAGTAGGATTGGTAGAAATCCGAGGCATTCCCTTTGGAAAGGACATTACCTCTTGCTGGTAAGAGATGAAGCAAGGATAGAGCGGTTTGAAGAAGACCTCAAAAAAGAAGGATACCAAGAGGTCATTCATCGTAAGAATACGGAAGTTGATTATTTCTCCTTTCGGGGAATGCAAAAGATCCCGCTAGATGAAATTGGGAAACGATTCGAACCAGGGGACCCTCGAGTAGATTGGTACATGAGGCATATTCCTAATCTGTTTACAGCAGAAATGGATGGGAGAAACTGGAATGTACTCTTCGTAAGTAAGAACAATTCGGCACTAGATTTTTATCTTGATCTTTTTAGGATAACGAAAAACTTCGAAATAGGAGGGGAAGAGGTTGAAAAAAGGGGTTGGAAATTTCCGGAACTCTACTCTTTTTTCCCTTGGATACAGGGGGCCGTCTTTTTGTTATTTAGTATGTTCCTGTTCTTACTGCTGGGCACAATCTCTCTACCATTTTTTTTCAGGGAAAGAACATTTAACAGAATCTATCTGTTATTAGGAGGCTTTTCCTGGTCTATTGCTTCATTGGAGATAGAATTCTGGCTGCTTCCTGCTTTGTTGGTTCTTTTTCTGATCTGGGGATCTTTAACTGACACTCTGAAAGAGTACTTGCAACAGAACTATAACGGAAGAAAGAATGATGAACTTAAAAATACACTGAAGATAAAATCCTATCTCCTGCTTATATCCCTTATTGCTTCTATTGTACTGTTCTTTTCAACAAAAGCAGGAAAAGGGATATCTGTTTTCGATGCCTTACTCTTGCCCCTGTTTTTTTCATTCGGAATTACAGCATTTCTTAGGGCTAAGGTACTATATTCCTCCTTGAAGCAAGAGCATCGCCTTTTCTTCCCCATTAAGTTAAAAGTATTGAAACCTGCATCTATAGCGGAAGGTATAAAGCATCTTATACCCTTGGCATTAATACTGCTCTTCCTTGTAACGAGTTGGTCCGCGAATTTTCATTTCTTTTCAAAATCTTCTGTGAAAATCCCAATTCCTCTTTCTGGGGAAGAAACCTCTTCTATGATAATTTCGTGGAGCCGATTAACGCAGAGCTATAAAACAAATAGAGAAAGAACGATTCCTATTATCGCAGATTACATAGAACATAGAATGATTCAAGAGGGCTTTCCCTACGGTTTTACTCCAAACCTTCCGGAAATAGTCCTCTGGGTACATGAGTCAATGTATAAAAAAAGTGATAAGCGTATAATAAAAGAAAACTCTAAAGTAATTAGCTTTGATCAAGACTGGCTTGAGATCACATTGAATAACAGTACTCTTCCAGCTCCAATGAAAGATGTTGGTATGGTTTCAAGTATTTCGCTTGAATCTCCATATCGGGATATGCTACACTTCTCCGACAGTGATATACTATATTTGTTGCCCGTTTTTATTGTGTTTCCTTGGGTACCCCTAAGGGGAAGTATATTTCCAAAGGAAAAAAAGAGGAAGGTCAGATATATGTCTAATGTAGTACCGCGGAGGTCTATAGTAGTTAAACCTTCACTCGCGAAACTTACTGTTTTTTTTATAGATTGGGTAAACGGTGATAGAAAGAAAAATGTACTATGATATGAGCCTTTTTTTCAATTCGACTATGTTGGAATTGGCTGATATGATAGAACAAAGTCTGAAATTGAGGAGAAAACTGTAAAAACCATGAGCGGGCTTTTAACATTCCCGAAGGGTGGTGTACATCCGGCGGGAAAAAAACAAACTACTGAAGATAAAGAAATACGGAATGCGGTAATCCCCTCTGAGCTGGTGGTTCCAATGCAGCAGCATATTGGAGGTGCCGCGGAGCTCCTTGTTGAAAAAGACGATAGTCTAAAGGAAGGAATGCTCATTGGAAAGTCAAGCGGATTTGTCTCCGCCCAAATACATTCACCGGTACCCGGAAAGGTGAAGGAGATCAAAAAGATATTTCTCCCTAACGGAATCGAAACAGACGCGGTGGTTATTGAAGTAGAGGGAGAGTTTGATCGGCTGGGGAAAAAAGAGGCATCCTTCGATTGGGACTCCCTCTCTTCAAAAATGTTACAGGATATACTCCTGGAAAAAGGAATAGTAGGTTTGGGGGGCGCTACCTTTCCTACTCATGTTAAGTATTCAATACCAAAACAGAAAAACCTGCATACTCTGGTAATTAACGGTGTTGAGTGTGAACCCTACCTTACCTCCGATTACAGGCTCATGTTGGAAAAAACCGATGAAATCCTAACTGGAATTCGGGTGGTCCATAAAATTCTAAGTCCTTCTAAGATCTTTTTTGGAATTGAGGCCAATAAACCGGCGGCCATTGACAAAATGAGGGACAGGGTAAGAAAGTCGGACCTTCCAATTCAGGTAGTACCGCTAAAGATAAAGTATCCTCAGGGTGACGAAAAACAACTATTAAAAGCTATTATAAAAAAAGAAGTTCCCTCCGGAGGTTTGCCTCTGGATATTGGCGCGGTGGTATCAAATGTGGGTACGATCTTTTCCATTTATGAGGCGGTAGTATTGCAAAAGCCCCTAATTGAGAGGATTGTAACAGTAAACGGCGGGGGAGTAAGCGAACCGGCAAACCTAAAGGTCCGTATAGGCACGCCGTTGAAAAGCATTTTAGAGGAATGCGGGTATGAACCTAAAAAAACAGTAAAAGTTGTTTCAGGGGGCCCTATGATGGGGTTCGCCGTGTGCGATCCTGAAACCCCCGTAATAAAGGGAACTTCAGGGGTCCTTGCCCTGACTAAGAAAGAAATTCGTGATTCAAAAACAAGTCCCTGTATTCAATGCGGGAAATGTATTTCCGCCTGCCCTATGGGATTAAGTCCAACCAAGCTATACAAACTAATAGACCATCTGCACTATGTGGAAGCTTTGGACGAAGGCCTGATTGATTGTAAAGAATGCGGTTGCTGCGGATACATCTGTCCATCCCGTATCCCCCTTGTCCAGGCAATGAGACTTGGAAAGCAGCAGTCAAAGGGGTTAAAGAAATGAGTACTAATGCCTCCGACACAAAACTTCTTGTAACAAGTTCACCTCAGATCCATCAATACCTTTCTACCCCAAAGATTATGTGGTCAGTATCGGCCTGTCTTGCACCGGCAGGGATTTGGGGAGTCTATGTATTCGGTCTTTCAGCACTTATGACCGTAGCTCTTAGTATTCTGGCATCTATGGCTACAGAATTCTGTATGACTCTTATTATGAAAAAGGAGCATACACTCTGGGATGGAAGCGCCTTTCTTACGGGATTGCTCATTGGATTTAACCTGCCGCCGGCAGTACCTTTTTACATACCGGTGGTAGCATCGGTTTTTGCTATTGGTGTAGTAAAGTGGAGTTTCGGCGGCCTGGGTGCAAACTGGATGAATCCCGCTTTAGCCGGGAGGGTCTTTGTTTTCTTTTCGTGGACTGGACACATGAATGTTTGGACAGCCCCGAAAACACTTGCCGGAATTGATGCTGTCTCCGGTGCGAGCCCCCTGGGATTCATGAAATCGAAGCTTTTTAGTTTTTCCAGTGAAATTCGAAATTCTTCGGCGTTTTTAACGGCTGAAGGATATCCGCGTTCAAATTTTGACCATTCCGTAACGGATTGGCTCAATTCCACTTTCGGTATAAACGTAGAAGGGGGTTATGCTGATCTTTTTTTCGGGAATATCCCTGGATGTATCGGAGAAGTTTCCGCGTTTCTCCTTCTTCTCGGAGCAATCTATCTCTTTGCAAAGAAGATCATTACCTGGCACATCCCTATAGTGTATCTATTTACTTTCGGTGTGCTGGTGTGGATATTCGAAGGGTTGCGTTTAGGAAATGAATTTTTCACCGGAGATGTGCTTTTTCATCTCTTTTCCGGCGGGCTCTTCTTAGGGGTCTTTTTCATGGCAACGGACATGGTTACCACGCCTTTCACCAAGAAAGGCATGATTATTTTCGCGGTAGGGGTGGGTTTTCTTACTTTTCTCATCAGAGTATACGGCTCTTTTCCAGAAGGGGTAAGCTTGGCTATCATTTTAATGAATATGTTCGTACCTCTTATCAATAGGTTCGCTAAACCAGCACGTTTTGGGGTCCCCCAGGGAGGGGAAGAAAAATGAATAAAACGGTACTAATCGGCGGGAAATTGGCAATTATCTGCGCGGTAGCAGCTGTTGTTTTGGGCGCGGTAAATGCGGTAACGGCACCGAAAATAGAACAGATAAAAAAAGAACGCCTACAGGCTGCTTTGGAAAAAGTTTCTTTAGGGGGTACTATAGGTGAAGCAAAGACCCCGGAAGAAGAAGCACCGGGTATAAAAACCTACTACGTTGTAGAGAATTCGAGCGGCAAGGTGGATTATATAGTAAGAATTATCGGTATGGGGTACGGCGGAGAGATGGTAATACTTGGGGGATACTCGGAGGAAGGAGAAATTAGAGCAGCAAAGCTTATGGAGAACCAAGAGACACCTGGATTGGGAAAGGAAGCTGAAAAACCATCGTACATGGATAAATTTGTAGGGACTGGAGATGAAAAAGAGGTGCCGACTAGAAAGGACATTTTATCTCAAGAAAATGCCGATGCTGTTACCGGTTCTACTATAACCTTTGTTGGTGTTGCAGGAGCTTTGGAAAAGGGTTCTCGTTTCGTAAAAGAATTGGCAGGTGTACAATGATACATGAATTTACTAAAGGTATTATTAAAGAAAATCCAATCTTTATCATACTATTAGGGTTGTGCCCGGCTTTAGCCGTATCAAATCAGGTAGTCAATGCCCTTGGCATGGGAGCGGGAGTAATATTCGTACTCCTCGGTTCTAACATCTTTGTGTCCCTCTTAAAAAATTTTATCCCCGCAAAGGTCCGGATACCTTCTTACATTGTAATTATAGCCTCCTTTGTTACTATCGTGGATTTGACCATGCAGGCGTATCTTCCTTCCTTATCGGATAACCTAGGAGTATTTGTGCAGCTGATTGTTGTTAACTGTATTATTCTTGGGCGGGCGGAGGCATTCGCAAGCAAAAATTCGCTTAATAATTCAATCCTAGATGCCTTGGGCATGGGTATTGGTTTCACTCTGGGATTGACTGTTATAGCATTTGTAAGAGAGGTATTGGGAGCAGGAACGATAACCCTCTTTCCCATTGGTAGTTTTAATGGAGTTATCTCTATTCCTCTACTCTCGGAAAGCCCCGTACGGATATTGGCCCTTTCCGCGGGTGCTCTTTTGGTAGTGGGATATCTGAAAGCATTACTCAATTTCTACGAAAGTAACAAGAAAGGAGGGAGCACCTCATGACCTATATTGGAATTCTTATTACGTTTATTTTTATAAACAACTTTATCTTAACAAAGTTTTTAGGACTCTGTCCTTTTATCGGAGTGTCTAAAAACGTGGAATCCGCTGTTGGTATGGGGTTTGCGGTTACCTTTGTAATGTCCCTTGCCTCCCTTATTACATGGGTTGTGCATAATGCCATACTTATTCCCTTGGATATTACCTTTCTTCAGACTATAACGTTCATCCTAGTGGTTGCTTCCCTGGTGCAGTTTGTTGAAATGATAATCCAAAAGATTTCCCCACCGCTTTACAAGGCCTTGGGAATTTATCTTCCCCTTATAACCACAAACTGCGCCGTTCTTGGTATTGCCCTTATTGCGGTTAGAAACGAGTACAATGCCCCGGAGAGTTTTGTGGCAGGATTCGCGGCCGGCACAGGTTTCTTATTGGCAATTCTTATAATGTCAACGTTAAGGGAAAAAATGGATAGTGAGTGGGTACCAAAACCGTTTAGGGGAGTACCCATTGCCTTTATTTCAGGTGGTCTTATGGCTATGGCCTTTATGGCTTTTGACAGGGCACTTTTGAACAATCTCATTGGTTAAGGGGTAAACAGCTATGTTGCAAATTCTTTTCGCTTTTCTTGCGGTAGCACTTCTTGGCGGGTTGCTTGGTGTCGGTCTCGCTATAGCTTCTAACATTTTGACAGTGAAAAAGGACAAACGAATTGAGGAAGTTGCTGATATCCTCCCGGGACTTAACTGTGGTGCATGCGGATATGTAGGTTGTTCATCCTACGCGGAGGCAATGGTAAAAGAAGACGAAGAGCTGACCCTCTGTACGCCCGGAGGGGGAGACACCGCAAAAGCCTTAGGCGAATATTTTGGGAAAAAAGTTGAGTTGTCGGATGAAAAGAGGGTGGCCCAGGTCCACTGTCGCGGGAACAGAGACACTTCAGCCTATAGTTTTGAATATAGCGGTATAGAAGACTGTAACGCCCTTTACGCACTATACAAAGGTGATAAGACATGCCCCTATGGGTGCCTTGGAAAAGGCAGCTGCATAAAAGTATGTCCGGTTGATGCAATAGACTACGATAGAGAAGGATTAGTATGGGTGGATAAGGATAAGTGTATTGCATGCGGAAAATGCATAGATATCTGTCCCACAGGTGTCATGAAATGGATTCCCTATGACGCGGACTATATTGTCGCTTGTAATTCCACGGATAAGGGCGGACAGGTAAAGAAGTACTGTTCAGTAGGATGTATTGGGTGCAAAATATGTGAGAAACAATCCCCAGAGGGAGGGTTCCAAGTAGAGGATTTTCTTGCAAGAATAGATTATACTAAAAGCGGCGACCGTACAAAAGCCGCCGAAAAATGTCCGCCTAAATGTATTGTTTCTGTGGGCAGCCGGGAACAGGTGAAGGAAAAATTAGCAGCAAAGAAAGAAAGTGATAATGGTAATCTATCGTCAGAAGGGGAAGGTCGAGTAAAAACTACGGCTTCAGATGAGTAAGATAAAGCTGATATTCGGAACAACAAACAGTCAACCCTACGGAAATCATGAATATTTATTGGAAAAAGCATATCAAGAATCCTACAAACCCTTTTTGAGCATTCTTTACAAGCACCCAAAGATTAAAACCGTTCTCCACTATTCCGGATTTCTCTTGTCATGGTTTGAAGATAAACACCCTGAATTCATTATGCTTCTGAAGGACCTGGTAAAAAGAAAACAGGTAGAGCTATTGGGAGGAGGATACTACGATCCGGTCTTGAGTCTCATTCCTGTTGCCGACAGACTCGGGCAGGTTGAAGCACTCACTACCCATATTAGGAAGACTTTTGGTAAGAGACCCAGAGGAGCATGGATAACCGAGTTGGTATGGGAGCCTTCTCTTACCCGCGTATTAAATAGCTGCGGTATGGATTACGTGTTTCTTGATGAGAACCACTTTAAAAGTGCGGGTTCAACCGGTGATGATCTACGCATGCCCTGTATATCTGAAGACCAGGGAAAAATAATTAAGATCTTCCCGGTTGCAAGAAATTTTGTAAGGGACATGCTAAAAGAAGATCCTAAGGTTTTCTTAGATGGGCTCATATCCAATGTTGATAATAAAAATGGTCAGATGTTGAGTATTATTGACAGTGGAGAACGGTTTGGTCTTTGGAACAGTCCAGATGGAAGAAATGTCGGTGTTTCCTGGTTAGAAGAGTTTCTTCAGAATCTGGAAGAGCAGGATGACATCTTCGAATTCTATCTGCCGGGGCAGGATGTGCGTTCGCTAGGGCCGTTAAAAAAGATGTATTTCCGGTGTACTTCATACGAGGAAATGATGTCCTGGGGATTGCAGCCTGATAAAAGGGAGCTTTTCGAGAAGACAAAGAAAAAAGTAACCACTAAAACAGATGGTTGTTTCTTCCTGTACGGAGGATTTTTTCGACAATTTCTCTCACGATATCCTGAGAGTAACTATCTCTATTCAAAAATGGTGTACACCCAAGTGCTGGTAAACCAAATACGGAGGGATAAATATCGAAAAAAAGCAGCAAGAGAAGAATTATGGAAAGCTCAAAATCATTTCCCCTATTGGCATGGAAAGTGTGGTGGTCTCTATGTAAACCATTTGCGTAAAGCCTCATATAGCGCGCTTATTGAAGCGGAGAAGATTACTCGGCAAAAAGGGGTTTTCATTCCTTCCATCAATAAAATAGATTTTGATATGGATGGAATAGAAGAGTACCTCTACCAGGGGCAGGTGTACAATGCCTACGTACATCCTAAAGGGGGACAGATCTTTGAGTTGGATTTTCTTCCCAAGAATTGGAATTATCTTGATACCTTATCTAGACATAGAGAAGAGTATCATACCGTAGATTTTAATAATGCCGGTTACGACCAGTACCCAAGAAGAGCTTTTATCGATCACATTTTCTCCGGAAGTACAACTATTCAAGATTTCTACACCATGGATAAGGCTCAGATTTCAGATTTGGTCCATTCACTATATCAGGTTGAACTACTAAAGAAAGACCAAAAAGAAATCCTCTTTACCAGTAATACGACATTGGCAAAGAAGGGAAAGAATGAAAAAATTTCCCTGAAAAAAAAATATATATTTAAGAAAAACGCTATCGATGTGTATTACTCATTACTAAATGAGGAAGAAAATGGTCTAGAACTTAGTTTCGGGGTCGAAATTAATCTTTCCTTTGCTTCAAATAATCCTGAAAGCCTAAGGACCTACAGAGTTGAAAAAAATAAAGCTTTTGAGATGAAAAATGAAATAACAGAGGTGGAAGGGTTAGAAGAATTCTATTGCAACGATCTTTTAAACGATACACGCATTACAATATCCGCATCAAATCAATTTACACTTTGGTCTTTCCCCGTGGAAACGATGGTAAAAAGTTACGAGGGAGAGGAACGATACTATCAGTCAAACTGTTTCATTTTGAAATGGGATGTATCTACAGAATCAGGCAATGGGTGGGAAACAAGGATCGAATTACAGATGGACGAACAGTAAAGGAGGAAATTATTCAACCCTGCTGTAATCGTTGGAAAAGTATATTCATCCATTCTCGTGAAGGCGCATAGTAGTGCTCCGAGGATAAAAGAAATTCGAGAAAACCTTCTCGGATCCTGTTAAGAAAAAAGAGGGATTGCCCCAGATAAAAGCGGGCCCTGGCTTCGATCTTTTCATTTCTGTGAATGCGTAAGAAATTTTTAAACTTTACAACAGAATTACCCCAATCCTTCTGCTTAAATGGTCCGTTAAGAATAATTTGTAGTGTGTAGGCATCGCCTCGCTCATGGACAACATTGTCTTCAGGCAAAAATTCCGGTTCTACATTCCTTTGTACCCTTTTAGGAATAAGAGTGTAGAGTACCGTAAGCGCTTCTTTGGTCTTATCTGTTAGGGATTGAGTTTCAGCATCTTTCGGGGTTGCCGGGGAGGAGAGTATTTTGCCGGACTGAACGGTTATATCAACCGGTAGAAGGGGAAGAGGAACGGAGCGGGAGTCCCCTGAAACTATCGGCTTTAATCCTATGCGTTCGGTGGAGGCAATAGAAACAGGAGTATCGGTAGCGTTTTTCCCGGCGGTAAAGCTAATACTCCCCACCTTCAGAAGTCCTGAATCAATAATTCCGTAGTAGTACTCGATTCCAGGCACGGGATAGTCCTTAACGCTGGTGTTAGCTGAGCTCACAGTTGTAACTAGAGTGGCTCCGCTTAAATCGGAAGCACTTTCGAAGGGCTTTGTTCCTCTGTACACTATAAGACTTCTGTCTGAAGGCGAAGCTTTAAAAGAAACAGTAATGACATCTTCGTTCGATATCGCCTCAATATCCGCTATTTTTGCAGCTGTTTGCTCCTCCTTCGGAAGAGTCTCGATAGAAATCGCCCGAATTGTTTTATTCCGAAATGGAATGAACAGTTTATGCAAGTTGCCCTCGTTGTTTTTTCCAATAACAGCATAGTAGTAAGGAGTAGTATCCGCGGGATAATCGATATATGATTCAGTATCCGGGCCGACCTCTGCCACACGTACTGACTTTTCTATATTTGATTCGGTTATTTCTTGGGAGTGACGAAAGAGTACATATCCACCCTTTACATCGGGAGATTTTTTCCAGGTAAGAATAATTCCTGGTCCCTCAGGCTTGACCGACAGTCTCGAAACGAAGGGTGCGAAAACGTCCCTATCCTGGCCAAAGCAATGAGCAGCGAGAGTAAAGAGTATGATAAGAGCAGAAAAAAATCTGAGAAATTTTAATGCGTTTCTGTCCTGTAAGATGGTTTTGTGCATACTATACTATAATATTCGGCGTTTGCATGAAATGTCCATAGGAAAAATACGATATCTTGAAAAAAAGGAAATATACAATTAGACTATCATCATGTTTGTATCTGTGATATGTGATATTGGCAATGAGGACCATAAGAAAGCTGTATTTTCATTATTATCTCAATACGGATTTAAAAATGTAATAAATAATCTTTTTGAATCAGCTGCTATAAAGGAGAATACCCTTTTGAGATTAAAAAGAGACATAGACAAGGCTACAGACTCCTACGATCAGGTGCGTTTCTACCAATACCCCCTGGAAGATACCCTTGTCATATCCTTTTTAAGCGGTAATCGCTGGAGAAAACTGGTAATTACACCATGAAAAGGTATAAGTGATCTTTTGGAATTTTAGGTGGGGCTACTTTTAAATCAACCAATATATAATGTGGTTCTGTTAATGTTGAAAGCGGCCGAACAGATATACTATAACAATTATGGAGGAACAAAACACAATGTTACAACATCTCTACAATCCCTTGGAAGAGTTGGGAGAAAATATAAAAGAAACCTGGAGGCATCTTTGAACCCGAAAAAATCGAAGCGGAAATTAAAAAGTTAGAAAATAAAACAGCCGCCCCGGATTTTTGGGAAAATCGGGAAGGAGCAGAAAATCTTCTTCAGAGAATGAACAGAATCAAAAAACGGTACGAACCATGGAAGGAACTCATGGAAGAGTACGAAGATTTAGAGACCCTCTATCAGTTGGCCCAAGAAGAGGAGGACAATTCCTGGGAGAGTGAAATAGCCCGCAAACTCGAAGATCAGCAGAAGAAGTACGAAAAACTTAGGGTACTGGAACTGCTGGGAGAAGAATTTGATGAAAATGATGCCTTTCTTACCATTCACGCCGGTGCCGGCGGGACCGAAGCTTGTGATTGGGTCAGTATGCTTTTTCGTATGTACGGAAAGTGGGGTGAAAATCGAAGTTTTTCTATGGACATATTGGATGTAATGGAAGCCGAAGGAGGAATAAAATCAGTTACGGTACAGATAACGGGAGATTTTGTTTACGGATATTTAAAAAGTGAAACAGGAATTCATCGACTTGTGAGGATTTCTCCCTTCGATTCCGGGGCAAGAAGACACACCTCCTTTGCATCGGTATATGTATCTCCAGTAATTGAGGATGATATAGAGGTGGATATTAAACCCGAGGAGATACGAGTGGATACGTATCGGGCCCAAGGTGCCGGGGGTCAGCATGTAAACAAAACAGACTCGGCGGTTAGGATAACCCATTTGGAAACAGGACTCGTTGTTCAATGTCAGAATGAGCGTAGTCAACATAAGAACAAGGCAAACGCTATGAAAGTGCTCCGTTCCAGACTCTACGAATTCTACAGGGAGAAACAAGAAAAAGAACAAGAAAAGAAAATGCAGGAGAAGAAAGACATCTCCTGGGGCAACCAGATTCGTTCATATGTATTCCAGCCCTATACGATGGTTAAAGATCACAGGACTAATTACGAAATAGGAAATATTCAGCGCGTAATGGACGGAGATATAGACATGTTCATTGAAGAGTATCTCAGACAGAATTGGATGAGTAAAACCTAATGCGTTTGAAGGTATTAGTAGTAGATGATCTAGAATTTATGCGGAGAGTAATCTGCGATATTCTTCTCAAAGAAGGGTACGAAATAATAGGAGAATCTACCAATGGCGCGGATGCGGTAAGGGACTATAAAAACCTTACACCGGATCTTGTATTGCTGGATATAACCATGCCTGTTATGGACGGACTTACCGCTCTTCATAGGATAAGAAAATACGATCCTAACGCTAAGGTAGTAATGTGCTCCTCCCTAGGCCAGCAAAAGTACATTATCAGAGCCATTCAGTTAGGTGCAAAGGATTTCGTTGTTAAGCCCTTTTCACCGGAGAGGATACTTTCCGCCGTAAAACGGGTAAACAATGAATAATGTGCGAAAGGCGGAATCACAAGTGGGCGCGTTTAAAAAACATGGTTTTAGAGCTCATTATATACTATTCCTTTTTTCTGTTCTAACCTTAGCTCTAGGTTTAGGTCCAAAACTGGCTTTTCTCTATGCTGATAAGGAGTACAAACTCCCAGTAGATAAAAGAGCTACCTACCGAATCGGCGTATTGGAATTTTCAATTCCTCCGGAGCCCCAAGAAGCGCAGTATGCCGGAAGGAGCCTCCCCCTTCTGCTTTTAGAGGACCTTCAAAACTGTGAAAACCATACCTTTAATGAGACTGAACGCAAAACATATCGAAACCGTCTCCTTGACGAAACAATAAGAAAAAAAAGATTGGAAATCGATGAAATACAGGAAGCCCTGAACTCTTTGTTTTTCTCGGGAGAGAACAATAATAAAAAACGAAGAGAATTGGAGAAAGACCTGGCTGATAAAGAAGATTATATATCCTACCTAAGAGAAATAGATCTAACTCAGATTAAAGTTGGCAATACTAAAAAGGTGGAAATTGTTTCCCACAGAGAAAAGGAACAGTTATTTCCTCTTCCCGTTGTTTCAATGGTCGACCTTGCAAGAAAGCAATCTTTGGACCTGATTGTAAGAGGAAGGGTGGAAAGGGTGGAAAATTACTTCTATCTGCGGGTCAGCATTTGGTCTTGGAGTGAAGGAGGGGAGATCGCGTCTTTCGAAACCGCGTCAACGCTGGAAAACCTCGGAAGTAATATGAACGCCTACAGCAAGAAGGTAAAAACAATCGTTTTAGGAAGGCCTTGGGGGAACCTTAAGGTTAAAGCGGACCCTGAGGGTGCAGATATCTACGTAGACGGAAAGTTTTGGGGTAGTGGTACAATAACAGTTGCCAACCTTTCAACAGGAACCCACACTGTTTCTGCTATGGCGAAAGGGTATAAGACTTTGGAGAAAGCTGTTTTTCTTTGGGCTGAACAAATTTTAGAAAAACAGCTTACATTGGAGAAAATAAAAAGAAAACAGGTATGGATTGTAAGCTATCCGGATGGGGCTGATCTCTATGTCTCTTCGCAGTGGGTAGGGAAAACACCGCTGAACATTGATTTTCCCATGGAAGAGGAGTTGGTGTTTTTAAAAAAGAAGGGTTATGCGGATGAAAAAATCTTTCTTGAGGGAGACGAATCCATAAAGAAGGTATACATGCATCCTCTCGACGCAGGAACGGAAGCACTTATAGATCATAAGAGGGACAATTTTTACACCTCTCTGGGGCTTTTCGCTCTTTCCATACCAATCCCCCTCTTTTCCTGGGGTCTTGGTTTCCAGAATTCCGAGGGGTTCTATATGGCCGCGGATTCCATGAATTTTGAGGAAATGCAGGAATACAAACTGAAAGCGAACCGTTTCTACCATGCATACATTGGGGGCCTTGTTATTAGCGGGGCACTCTTGGTAAATACCATTATTCATCTTATCGATTACATTGTAGCGGGGAATGAGTCGCGATAGACTAAGCAGCCACTTTCAAAATTAACTGAACCAATTTAAAAATTGGTTGATTTGAAAGTGGCCCTACCTTTAGATTTTATAACTTATTATATTATAATAAGTTATAAAATCGACCCCATATTGAGGCTCTGAAAAATGGCAATTTTGAAAGAGCCTCTAAGATAAAAAAATCGGAGAAAGATAGGAGGGGCAAATGGCCCTGGGTAGAATCGGAAAAAAACTAATTACCATCTTTTCTAAAAATAGAAGCTTCGATGAATTACAAGAGGACATTGAAGATACCCTTATAGAGGGAGATATCGGCGCGCTTGCCGCTATGGAGATTGTGACCAATTTACAGGAGATTGTGAAAAAAGAGGATATTAGCGAAAGAGAAGATATTCTTAAGGCCTTAAAGGGTCTTCTTAGCGAATACCTTAGCACAGCAGAAATACTTCCGCTCGAAAAAGAATTGACAACTGTGCTTGTCCTTGGTGTAAATGGTGTGGGAAAAACCACTACCATTGCTAAATTGGCCCATCGATTTATCCGCCAGCTTGGTACCGACAATATTATCCTTGCTGCCGGCGATACCTTCCGCGCCGGTGCAATAGAACAGCTTGAGGCCCATGGAAACAATCTAGGAGTGAGAGTAATACATCAGCAGACGGGGGCGGACCCCGGCGCGGTAATATACGATGCCCTTGAAAGCGGAAAAAAGCGAGAAGGTGCCTTGATTTTGGCAGACACTGCCGGTAGAATGCACAATAAGAACAATCTGGTAAAAGAACTAGAAAAGATACATAAAATAATTAGCACTCGAGTAAAAGAGCAGAATTATCATAAGCTGCTCGTACTTGACGCAACTACCGGACAGAATGCTCTGCAGCAGGCGGAAATCTTTCATGAGGCTATAGGGGTCTCCTCTATTGCATTAACAAAATATGATAGTACGGCAAGAGGGGGAATTGGGATATCCATTTCAAAACAGCTAAAGCTTCCCTTCTCCTATCTGGGCCTCGGCGAAAAAATGGAGGACTTAGTGCCTTTTTCTGTAGAACAGTACGTAGACGGCCTTATAGGGACTCCATGAATGGCAGAGGCTCTTTCAAAATCACCATTTTTAAGAGTCTCGACAGGTAGAGTAGAATGAGAGGCGAGAAAAAAATTTTGAAAATAAACTGTTTTCTTATCTTTTTTGCAGTTTTTCTTCAAACCTCTATTTTCCTTTTCCCGGATGCGAAGGAATACTTTGCATCCAACGAACTTGCTATGGCTCTGAAAAAGATCAATCCTATTGAAAAAGACTTACACCCCTATGTAGTAACTATTGAGTGGAAGGATGGAAAAAAGGAGAGGGTGCTATCCTGCAATGGAGAGGTAAAAGAGAGGGATATATCTTTCTTTGCCGGTAGAGTTCTTATTAAACGAGAATTGTATTCTAATAAAGGCAGAGAAAGAACAATCTTTTATAATTCTAATGAAAAAATCCGGGAAATATGGTACTACAACAAGGAGTTTGTAGAGAAAAAGGAGGTGTATCTCTATAAGGACGGAAATTTAGAGGAAGTAACTACCTTCGATGAGGAGGGTAATGTACTTAAGCAGATGTATTATAAGAGGGACCTGAAAGGCCGACTTCAATGGGTCGAGTTAGTGGAAGAGGAGGGTAGAAAGCAATCTGGCTATGTCTACAGCGATAAAGAAATAATTGTGGAGAGGCATGTAAAAGGAGAGAAAAGCGAGGACATTTTTTATTATGACCCCTCAGGTAGAAAACTAAAAATTATTTCCTTTAGAGAAGGAAAAAAAGTAGAAGAAACAGATTTTTCGTATTCTTCGGCCAATACAACAATTAAAGAGACACAACACTACGTTGAAAATATACATATAACAGAAATAGTAGAAAATGAACGATTGATGGAAAAAACCACCAGAAAAAACGGGAATTTTTACG
>CAYXSD010000042.1:17542-24851 GCA_964466335.1 uncultured Spirochaetales bacterium | reverse complement strand
AAAGCGCTTGAGGCAAATTCTAAAAGTAGAAGTCTTTCAGACTTCTACTTTTAGAATTGCTGTGTGTTGACATTTCAGGTACTTTACCTCTATAGTTCAAACATATTGGGGGTGTAGCTCAGCTGGCTAGAGTGCGTGAATGGCATTCACGAGGTCACGGGTTCGACTCCCGTCACCTCCAAATACTTTTATGAGCGATAGACAGAACACAGATAACAGTAATGTCTTTTCTGGTGAGATCGATCCCGATATTGCCGAATTAATCGGGGAAGGGGGAGAGAACGATCAAGAGAACGATCAGAAGCCGGATTTTAACGATCTTTTCGATGACGGCGAGAAGCAAGAAACCACTGCCGAACCGGAGACCCCGGATCTAAAAAAGGCCGCTTTTCCAGAGATAACCAAATTCGAAGAAGCGCCGAAACCCTTCTTTGCCGACAAGAACTTTTATAAAAAGGCCCTCTCCGATATCGGTGAAGAGTCTCACAAGATCCATGCACTGCTTACTAAATTTCTTAAAGCGGAAGACCCTCAGGACAGGTCCATGCACCGAAGCAGGCTTATTCCCGCTTACTGGAACTACCTTCAAAAAGTGGCGGAAAAAGTCTACACCGAACTTCCCATACCAAAGCTTCTGGCCCTCCGTTTTGGAGTCCTTCTTCCCACTCTTCTTAGCAAGGAACAACGGGTAATTATTTCCAAAATAATTATGGAAAACGAAACGGGGGAACCTGTCTATTACATGGACGAATGGCTAAAAAAGGTAGCCATGGGAGCAATAAACCCCTCGGCCACGGACGAGACAAAACCGGCAAAACGGAATGAAAACCAGCGAATTCTCTCCATGATCGACAAAGCCAAGGGCCAGCGGGACGTACAACTGGGACTTTTAAAGAGTAAACAAGCAGATCAGGAATCCTTGGAGAAAAACCTGGTAGAACAGGCCGGGATAATTCTAAAACATGAAAACCACGTCCAAGAGGGACTTAAAGCCCCCTATACGGATTACCAGAAATCGGCAATCAGCAATGCCAATGATACGCTAAAGAAGGTGAGCAATATAGACCGGGAAATTCAGGGTCTTTTTCGAGAACTGGAGAACGCTCAGCAGCAGCTGGATGATCTTAAGGAGAAGGCTGAAAACCTTGGTGCCGACGCGGGAGGGGTAGACTCAAGCACAATAACCGCGGAGTTCAATTCTGCTAGACAGATGCTCAAACTCTGCGTGGGTCGTCAGGGGAACCACTTTCCCATTCTAATGAAGCAATACTTCCGGGCTAATCTTCGAGACATCGGTACCAGAGAGAATGTCATTGCCACCATGGCGGAGGTAGAACAACTGGATCCCGGTATATTCCTGCGTACCTTCAAACGACAGACCAACCGCATTGTCCCCCATATAATCCTTCTTCCCTGCTACGGCGATCAGGGAATTTGTTGGGAACCCTTCGAGCGATTTAACCGGGCCACTTCCAGAGGCAGGATTGCCATTCCTATGTACCCCAAAGACCTGAAAGAGGCGGTCCTCTGCGCCTTAGCAGACCTTCGGTGGCAGGTGGCAAAGGAAAAGGCCCAACACTACTGGATGGAGGAAGGACTCACCGGCAAGTACTATCAGTGGTTTACCGACAACAAGAAGAAAGGAGACGTGCGGGAGTCTTTTATACAGGACTACATTCTCTGGATTACCAAAGAAAGCGAGGGGACCCAGAAACTGGAAAGGGAAGCCCGGGGTGTGTTCTGGCGAGAGCTGCCTTTCCCCCAAGAAATCAAGGACAAACTAAAGAACCGTGGGTTCGTCTACAATGATCTCCACAAAAAAGACATCAACCGGTCTATGTCCGACGGATATTAGCCCGACGGATATTAGAACGGATATTGTGGACAGAAACTTCGGCCCCCGTCACCTCTTTTTCCGGCTTATAATGGGATGGAAGTACTTTTCCATATCAATCTTGGCGGAAATGAATTTGATTAGCCGATGATATATAAAGAAAGTACCGATAATCGCCCCGAAAAAGACAAGCATCATAAGGATCTGGACCATAGCCGGGTTTACATCGCGGGGAAGGGCCACGGTTAACAACAAAAAGGCGGCGAAGAAAATAACTACCATAATAAGTATATTCACCACCGTCGCTCCCAATATGAAGAGAAGGGTGTTTAATTTTTTATTCATATCCTGCTGCTCCTTACATGTTCTCTGAGGCAATTGCAAAAATCCTGATTTTTTTGAATTGCCAGGACCCTTTTTTCGAGGTTAGGTGAATTTGAAAAAGGCTCATCTATATCGTTCCCTCCCGCCAATAAAAAGGCTTAGGAGGAGGAGGATACCTGAGATTACTACCGAAGCATCGGCAACATTAAAAGTAGGCCACCGTTCTAGACCAAATATACCATAGAACTTTACATCGATAAAATCCACCACTCCCCGATCTCTCAGTACCCGGTCAATGAGGTTTCCCAGCCCTCCGCCTAAGACACCTGCCAAACACCATCCCTGAAAGGGGGTGAATTCATCACTTTTAAGATAGTAGAAGACGAGGACCCCTAAAACGACGATGGGAAGAAAGACAAAGAGTACTACACGCAGGGCCTCCGGAAGATCTACCCCCATACTGAAGGCAATCCCTAAGTTCCGCGTATGGATTATCCGCAGCGCCCCTTCGCAGCAGCTCCATCCGATCCGGTGAAGGGGAATGGCAGAGACAATAAGGGCCTTTGTAATCTGGTCCGCCGCTACTATAAAAAGAGTGAGGCCTAAGGGCACTAACTTTTTACGCATTCAACACACTCTCTTCCTTATAATCCTGTGGGAACATCGATAAAACAGGTTTCCAGTCCTCTCTCCCGGTGTACATTTTCAGACATCCTTTTTACACCCCAGATCTCGGTGTGATAATGACCACCCGAAATCATATTTATCTTACTCTCTTTACAGAGATGATACACCTGATGGCTTACATCTCCGGTAATGTAGATGTCCATTCCTTCCTGAATGGCCTCTTCCACCTCTTTTACCCCGCCCCCGGAAATGGTGGCTGCCGTAATGACCTCCTCCTTACCAAAAGGAAGAAATGCCAGAGCAGTGTCTCGGTCCAAGCCCAAATCGTATAATACCTGCTCGGGGCTTTTTGGGCTTGAGAAGCTCCCCTTGTATCCTATTTTTTTTCCCCGGTAGGTACCGAAGGGTACAAGGTCTTGAAGCCCCGCTTTCTCGGCTATTCCCGCATTGTTCCCAAGTCTAGGATGAACATCCAGGGGAAGATGGACCGCGTAAAGAGCAAGGTCGTAGTGAAAGAGGAGCTGTAAACGGGTGTAATGACTCCTCCGGACGGCCAAAGAGGTCCCCCAAAAGAGACCGTGGTGAACGAAGAGGATGTCCGCTCCCCACTCACCTGCCCTGCGGATGCTGTCCTCGCAGGCGTCCACTGCAAAGGCGGCCTTCTCTATGGTTTTATCCTCCCTTCCGAACTGTATACCATTCAGTGAAGGATCGATCGAGGCGGTGGTTTCAAAATCGAGAATGCCGCGAATGTACTTGTCGAATTCTCCGATCTGCATGAATGCCATTATAAAGACTATCCCCCTCTTTGCACAGTGGCTTCGTCTTTGCTGTCTTCCAAAAATAAGACCCGATGGCTCAACATTGTATCGTCATCAAAAATAAAAAAGGCTTGCACCTTTTTCCCCTGAAGTACTCCCGGTAACCAGAGAGGATCATCCTCCCACATGTTCTCCCAAGGCATGTTGTTTTCATCACACCAGAAGGGGTCTGCCTCCTCCGTTTCAATGAGTTCTCCCGAAAACTCCCGGCTAAAAAAAACCGTTCCGTGAAGGCCGTACCCATTTAAAAACTGAAAATGTAGTTCCGCGACCTTTTCTAGGTTCCGAGGAACTATGCCGGTTTCTTCTTCCGTTTCCCGTACGGCTGCTTCTGCCGCGGTTTCACCTGGTTCTATCCTGCCGCCGGGCCCATTAATTTTGCCGGCACCCAGCCCTGTCTTCTTATGAATCAGCAAAATCCTGCCCTCCTGCCGGACAAAACAGAGGACCGCCCGCTCGGTAGGTTTCCAGGTTTTCCAATCAATCTCGTTTACATGGCGGACACGGGTATTCGGCGTTTCTTTCATGAAGAAAACGGTATCAGCCCGGGCCGGCTGGGTCAATACAGTAAGTAAATTCACTATGAATATTTGCTATTTATTCACTAAGGATTTATACTATACACAAGGAGAAGGGGGATATAGATGAAAAACCAGCAAAAAGGGATATATCTTACTGCTGTTATTTTGTTACTCTTAGTCGCTGTTCATGGAGGATTCGCCCAAGGGCAGAGCGCTGATAACGGAAATGGAAGCGGGTCTACCGGTGACGGACTTTCTTGGATAGAGAAGGATTCAATCCGTTTCGAGTGGCAAGTCCAGGGAGATAGTCTTTACTGTAAGGTAGAAGCGCCGACGACGGGATGGGTGGCGATAGGGTTCGATCCGGACAGGATGATGAAGGGGGCCAACATAATCATTGGATATATAAAGGGTGGAACAGTAGAAATAGAGGACCACTTCGGTACCGCCCTAACTTCCCATAAGGGAGATACCGACATAGGAGGTTCCCGCGACCTTACCGTCAAAGGCGGTACAGAGAGGAATGGAATTACCACGCTTGAATTTACCATCCCTTTGAACAGCGGAGACTCCAAGGACAAAACTCTAAGAGAAGGAGAGGAGTACAAGATAATTCTAGCTTACGGCAGGAACAATGCGGATGACTACGGTTCCATACACCGGAAGCGGACTTCTGTCACTATCACCCTCTAAATGGGTTTGAAGAGAAATCCATCACCACGATTGCCGGCAGTAAGGTGAGAAAAGAGAAAAGGTCATGAAAGCAAAAAAATTCCTTCCCCTTACCAATAAGGTGAACCGTATTATCATTGCGAGTCTCATTATCGGTATCGGGGGTATAACCTTCTACTTCGCCCAATCTCTCTTTTTCACCATTGACAGGACTACGCGGGACAACCTCTCTCAGCAGGGAGAGATTCTCTACACATCCATAGAGAATTTCATGCTCCCCGGCGAAGCGGAATTGGCGGTTTCTTTCTTTCGGGAAATAGGGGAGACCACGCCGGAATATACCATCACTCTATTCAGAAAAAGCGGAGAAAGGGCATTTTCGGACAACACTACGGTTATGCAGGTAAACGAGAACCTCGGTTCCGAGATATTCACCCCCAGGCAAGAACAGGTATTTCAGGAGGTGGAAGTAATAACACCCTACTTCGATAATGCCGTTTCCATACCACCCCGGGAAGTATTTTTTGAAACAAGGCAAGAAGGTGAGGTGTTTATTCGTATTTATAAACCCCTTATCAACCTGCCGAAATGCACAAACTGCCACGGAAGTGATCATACCATTCGCGGGGTGATTGATATAAAAGCGAACGTTACCGAAGCTTCCTTAACGCAGAGAAACTCTCTTATTATCTCCGGTACCCTTCTCGCTGCCCTGGTGGGCATTCTCTCTGTCATACTTACTCAATTCCTTAAGCGTTCCATTATTTCCCCGGTCCGGTCCATTCGAGACGTCTGTATTCGTGTTACCGATGGAAAATTCGATAAGAAAACGGAAATAGAGAAGAACGATGAGATAGGGGAGCTGGCAAAAACAGTGAATACCATGGTGGACGGACTCTATGAACGGTTTGCCCTTTCAAAGTACGTCTCCTCCTCCACTATTAAAAACCTCGCCTCCGGCGGTGAAGGGAGCCGTTCGGAACTCACTATCCTATTCACGGATATCCGGGGATTTACTTCCTATTCAGAGCATAATCCGGCAGAAACGGTAATAACCCATTTGAATAGTATTCTCAATGTACAGACAGAGATTATCCATGAATACGGAGGAGACGTAGATAAGTATGTAGGAGATGAAATTGTCGCTATTTTTTCCGGTAATCAAGCTGCCTTTAAAGCCTGTGCTGCAGCCGCCCGGATCCAGCAGGAGATAGAACAGCACACTACAGAAAAATACGGTTCTCTGAGAGTGGGAATAGGAATAAATAGCGGCGAGGTTATCCTCGGAATGATCGGATCGGAAAGAAGGGCTGATTTTACCGTAATAGGGGACACGGTAAACTCAGCCTCCAGGCTCTGTTCCACGGCCAAAATGGGAGAAGTCCTTATCTCTGAAGCTGTACACCAAGCTGTGACAGATACAATACATGCGGAAGGCCCCTATAAACTAAAGGTAAAAGGAAAAGACCGGTATTTGCGGGTATATCGTTTACGTTCCGTGAATACAAAGGGATTACATACAGCCGCTGCAAATGAAGGAGATGGTATCGATGATTAATCCCAAAAATCTTAAATGCAGGCAACGAGCCGGCACACTCCGGGCTCAGACCATCTCGGTAATGTTCCTTCTCTTTCTGGTGATTTGGCCTTTTCTCACCTCTACTGGTTGTACAAAGGACGAGAAAATATCCATTCCACGGGATTACTCCGAATGGCAGAGGACCACAACTATTGAATTAGACTATCCAATTCCTGGGCATGAAAACAACTACCGCATTATCTACATAAACGCAATCGGTGAGGACCCAAGGGTAGAAAACCAAGAGGGTAAGAAACGGATTACCTTCCCTAAAGGAACCATAATTGTTAAGGAAATTTACTCCGGCTTCGACTATACTCCGGAAGACAAACCCGCCATGCTAACAGTTATGGTAAAGAGACCCGACGACCCTAGAAACCGGGGCGGCTGGTTGTGGATAGTACAGAATGAGGAGGAGGGCACCCAGCGTGTCCTGGACTCGGAGTTTTGTATTACCTGCCATACCAATGCAAATGAGGAACATCCCTACGGCGACAACAACCCTAACAAAGAGTTTCGAGACTACGTTTTCTTCCTTCCCAAAGAGCCTTAATCTCTAAAACACCCGGGCTATCAAAGAGCCCGGGTAAGGAACAATACCTTATACTAATGTAGGTCCCTGGATTCGTAGTGGGTGTGAAGCAGGTGATGTGATTTTTCTCCCAGGGGTTCCTTTAGATACTCCTCATAGATTTGGGTAATTTCCGGATTTTCATGAGATTTTCTCATTTCTTTTCCTTCATCTTCTTTGTAGATTGCCTCTATTCGTTTCTGTCTTACCTCATCGGTGGTGAACCTCGGTTGACCGCCGCCGCCTATACATCCGCCGGGACAGGTCATGACTTCCACAAAGTGGTAGTTAGAGGTCCCTGCTTGGATACTATTGAGGAGTTTTCTCGCGTTTCCCAAACCGTGGGACACAGCGACCTTG
>CAYXSD010000042.1:14223-17442 GCA_964466335.1 uncultured Spirochaetales bacterium | reverse complement strand
TTCCTTTTCCACCAAAGCCTTCTTCAAACGGGTCAGCAGCTCCGTCCCCTCTTCCATAATGGTGAGATCAGCAGTGAAATTGGTGTCGAAGACACCGTCGAATCCCAATTCCCGTTGCGGACACTCTCACTTTTCTCTCTTCAGCCACTTTTCTCTCTTGACAAAAACCCAATCCTGCCTTATACCTGTTTCTACAAATAGAAACACGCGTGGAGGCATTTTCATGCACATGCAAAGGAGCATTTTATGGACACAAAAGTATTCCTAAAAGATTCACAGATACCCCGCCAGTGGTATAACCTGGCCGCGGACCTTCCAACCCCCATGCAGCCCCCCCTGGCTCCGGACGGAAGCCCGGTAACGCCGGAGATGCTGGGAGCTATCTTTCCCGGTCCTCTCCTGGAACAGGAGATGAGCCCCAAGAGATGGATCGATATTCCCGAAGAGATCTTAGAAATCTTGGCAAAATGGCGGCCCTCCCCGCTCTATCGGGCCCACTCCCTGGAGAAAGCGCTCGGTACCCCGGCAAAGATCTACTATAAAAACGAGGCTGTTTCGCCCGCGGGAAGTCATAAACCCAATACCGCGGTTGCCCAGGCCTACTACAATAAAATCTCCGGTGTGAAACGCCTCACTACGGAGACCGGAGCAGGTCAGTGGGGAAGCGCTCTTTCTTTTGCCACCGCCCTTATAGGGTTGGAATGTACGGTGTACATGGTAAGGATCAGCTACGAACAGAAACCCTTCAGAAAAATAATGATGCAGACCTGGGGAGGAAAGTGTATCGCCAGTCCCAGTGAAACGACAAACTCGGGACGTGAGGCATTGGCTGTTGATCCCGATACCCCGGGAAGCCTGGGAATAGCCATTTCTGAAGCTGTGGAAGCGGCAGTATCCGATACATCGGGGGAGACAAAGTATTCCCTGGGAAGTGTATTAAACCACGTTATGCTTCACCAAACCATCATCGGCCAGGAGGCAAAAAAACAGCTTGAGCTCTTCGGAGAGAAAAAGGCGGATGTGGTTATCGGTTGTGCCGGAGGAGGAAGCAACTTCGCGGGCTTGGCCTTCCCCTTCGTCTTGGACAAGATAAACGGTACTGATATCGACATTATTCCCGTGGAACCTACTTCATGTCCGACCCTAACTAAGGGTCCCTTCGTATACGATCTAGGAGACTACTCCGGGAAGACTCCCCTTCTCCCAATGTACTCCCTGGGCCACAATTTCGTTCCTCCTCCTATCCATGCCGGTGGTCTTCGGTACCATGGAATGTCGCCTTTGGTGTCTCAAACCGTAGTGGAAGGACTTGCCGCTCCCAGATCGATACATCAAACGGAATGTTATAACGCGGCATTGGAATTTGCTCGGACCGAAGGGATCATCGTAGCCCCTGAGACAAGTCATGCCGTTGCCGCCGCTATTCAGGAGGCTAAGAAGGCAAAAGAAGAAGGAAAAGAAAAGGTTATTCTTTTCAACCTAAGCGGACACGGCCTTATGGACTTGGCCGGGTACGATCTCTTCTTAAGCAACAAGCTGCAGGATTACGAGCTCCCCGATTCGGTAATTGAAAAAAACCTTGAATCCCTGAAGGATTATCCTAAACCGGAAAAGACCAAAACAGGAAAATGGTAAAAATGATGGGACCATACGACAACTTTCGTGTATACTGTCGCATGCTAGGTCATGAGGTCCCTTTTTCCTACTGCCGGCAGCCGGGGTCTCCCCTGGTCTGCCGGAATATTCGTTCCTGTTGGGAAGAGAAAATAGACATCGAGGCTTTTCTAACACACCACTTCACCAAAGAAGAGCTGGAACAGGCGTTTGCTCCCAGGGAAGACAAGCTAACGACCCTGGTCAAACTTATCCGGAAAGCAAAGGAGCAATAGCAACAATAGGTAGAAGAGGACCCTTGCTTGAGGCAAGGAGGCAAGTATGCGGAGCAGAGGTTCGGCCTGTCCACCCCTCTTTCTGATTGCTCTACTCTTTTTCTTCCTCTCCATTTTCTTCCTCTCCGGTTGTGGAAAGGACGGGGCTGTTCCATTTTTCACCCGAGTGCAGCCGGATAAGAACACGCCATCCAAAGAACAGGCGGATAGCAGAGGCAAAGCAGCCCCCCCTCTCAAAAACAGGAATCGTTCATCCTACAAATATCCCGAGCTCTCCCTCTCTTTCATAGGCGATATTATGGCCCACAATGTAATATTTAACAGGGGGCACTACGATGAAATCTTCTCCTCTTTTAGGGATATATTCTCCGAAGACGACGGTACCTTCGGCAACCTGGAATTCGTAAGCGATCCCAACAAGCCGCAGTCCAATTACCCTCTCTTCAACGTCCATCCGGACTATATAGAGGCAATAGTTAAAAACGGGGTCGAGATATTCTCTCTTGCAAATAACCATATTTGCGATCAAGGCCCGGAATCTTTGGAGACAATGCTTCAGATACTGAAGGGCATGCAGGAAAAAAAACCTATCTATTATTCCGGTGTGCGGTCTCTAAAAGATCCGATTGAAGAGTGGAAAATTACGCCTATTTCCATAAAAGGATGGAAGATCGGCTTTATTGCTATTACCGAATTTCTCAACTCTTACCAGGTCAGACCAATGGTCTACCTCTTGGAAGAGGGAGACAAAGAAAAAGAAGAATCTTTCCTCTCTTACCTAAACAGCCGGGACCCGCTCTACGACCTCCTCGTCCTCTCCTACCATGGAGGAAAGGAGTACTCCTTAAAACCGAAGGAAGAAAAGAAAACACTCTTTTTAAAATTCCTCCTAAGTGGTGTCGATATTGTGTGGGCCCATCATCCCCATGTTCTTCAACCCTGGGAAATCATTGAATTTCACTATCCGGATGGACGAAGGCAAGAGGATAAACTGATCTTCTACTCCACAGGAAATTTTATTTCCGGACAAACCTGGAATTTGGGACATAACGCGCCGGATTCAAAGCTCGCTTATCGAGGGGAGAGTGCTATTTTCAGGGTACGCTTGGGAAAAAACGCTCAAGGACTTACCATTATCAGTTTGGACCCCATCATAACCGCTAATTATAAACACCCTCAATTCGGCATGATTGTCCGGCCCATGGAGACCCTCGCCATGGATACATCTATCCCGGAACCCTGGAGGAACTACTATACAGAGAGGGTCCAACTCGTACGGAACCTATTGCGGGGAGGGTTTCGGGAATACCACGTAGAGGAATAGGGGGAA
>CAYXSD010000042.1:0-14123 GCA_964466335.1 uncultured Spirochaetales bacterium | reverse complement strand
GGTATTGTTTTCATTTTTACCCCGTACTACAATGATCTTCGAATAAAACCAAGGAACAAATAAAAATGGCGGGAGCATTAAAAAAACTTTTACTGAAACTCATCCTGGAAAATGCCATTGTCTTTGAAGAAAAAGCCTACCGCTTCTACGAGAAAGCGAAAAAAGATGCTAAAAAAGATGAAACCAAAGAGGTCCTCCACAACCTCATGGCGGAAGAACTGAAGCATCGCCTCCGGCTGGAGGAGGCCCAGCGCCAAGCCGACTTGAACGCCTGCTGCAATGCCGAACCGGAACTGGATACAACAGTAAAGGCAATGACCGAAAGCTGGCCCCAGATTACACCGGAAAGCGACAGTACCGAGGTGCTAAAGGCCGCCTACAAGAAGGAAAAACAGGCCCGGGATTTTTACCTCGCTATGGGAAAACGGTTTCCCAAGACCTTCGCGGGAAACGTTTTTAACAGCTTGGCAAAGGAAGAGGCGAAACACGCGGAATTGATTGTCTCAAAAATGGAATAATCTATGCTATTTAGAAAGAAGGCCCGCTGTTTCTACCACGATTTCGACGCAAAACAGGGTTACTCGGTAATACAGATCGGTTTAAGGGTAATAGAGATTGATGCAATAATCGGTACGGTTGACAAATGCGGGGAGATGGACACCAAATTCCGTTACATAAACCGGTGGGACCGACAGGAGCGGTACCGACGCTTTCGAATCCAACGGGCCACGAAGGACTTTCAGTTCTTTCCTCCTATCTCAGTAAACCGGTTTCAGGGGTACTACTACATAGTTGACGGTCATAGAAGAGTGGCCGCCTGTATTGAAAGCGGCATTGACTATATCGACGCGGAGATAAAAGAGTTCGTGCTCCAAAAAAATACGGAAGTCTTAAACGGAGTAATGGCGCGAAAACGCTTCGAAGCGGAGACAGGTCTAAAAAACATCCGCCTTAAACGAGACGAAGGGTATAGTCTTCTCCTTAAGGAGGTAGAACACTATCCAAAAGGAGAAACCCTAAAGGAAAAAGGCGAAGCCTGGTCAAAAGAGCGATACTATCCCCTCTGCAGTGCCATAGAGGAGAGCGTTCTTCCTTCCCGCTATCCCGACCTCCACACCGGAGACATATACGTTCTGGTAATTTCCTTCTACAACGATTTTATGGATGGAACACCGGAGGACCTCAGCAATGCCACCATCGTTTCCGGATATCTCTTTGCCCGCAGGATTAAAACCCCAAGAATATACAGGATTCCCCTTATCGGACAGCTCTTTAGGCTTTTTAGAAAGTCCCTTGCCCTCCCGGAATAAGACCACTATGATACTGGGAGAAAAGTATACGTATAGCGGAGGTTTTAGATGGCCCACTGTATATCCCCGGAAGGGGAAGCAATTTTAGATAGTTCCTTTCCCGTATTAGATCAGGGATTCGTTAGGCTCGTCGACTACATGGGGAATGATGAAAGAATCGTCCAAGCGGCGCGGGTTTCCTATGGAAAGGGGACGAAAAGTTTCAGGGAAGACCGGGGACTCATTCGCTATCTCTTACGGAATGAACATACCTCTCCCTTTGAACAGGTCCAATTCACCTTCCATATTAAGATGCCCATCTTCGTGGCCCGGCAATTGGTGCGTCATAGAACGGCCCGCCTCAACGAAATATCCGGTCGGTACAGCGTTTTAGAGGATTCATGCTATCTTCCCGATAGTGACAATATCTCTCCCCAGAGTACAGACAATAAACAGGCCCGCTCAGAGGAAGCCTTTCCCGAAAAGGAAGCACAAGAAATTCAGCAATCTATAAAGAAAGAACAGGAACGGAGTTTTACCCATTACCGAGCATTAATTGACCAGGGTGTGGCAAAAGAATTGGCCAGAATAAACCTTCCCCTAAGCGTCTATACCGAAATGTACTGGCAAATCGATCTCCACAACCTCTTTCACTTTATCCAACTCCGAATGCATCCCCACGCCCAACTGGAGATAAGAAAGTACGGAGAAGTTCTTTTATCTATAACAGAAAAGGTCTGCCCTTTAGCCACAGAAGCATTTAAAGACTTTGTACTCGATTCGGTACATTTTTCAGGACCGGAGAAAAAGGCCCTCAAAGCCCTTCTTCAGGGGGAAGAACCGGACCTTAAGGGAAAAGAGCTCACCCGGTTCAAGGCAAAATTAGAATAATCTTGGAGGCTCTTTCAAAATGCTATCTTTCAGAGCCTCAATATTGGGTCCTTTTACAATGAGAAATGCTCTAGACTGAAGACCAGGGTCTCCGTTCAGGGATGTATTCCGGCACCCCTCCTTTAGTGTAGAATTCTTCTAAGAGAAACAACCCGCAGTAGCAGTGTCCGTATTCGGCAATATCAGCCGGCGCGTAGTCGCAAGGGCACATAATGTCCTTGTCCGTTTCTCTTACCCCATCCGCGTCCCGGCAGGGGCAGGAAAAATACCCGTAACGGTTGTAGTTAATCATCAATCCCTCGGCGAGCATTTCGACGAGAGAATCGTCCGGGGTAACCTTCCATCCGTTGTGCTCAGCGGCCATGGTAATAAACTGTTTTACATCTTCAACTGTCTTTTTTTTATTAGCCATTTTACTCATCACCCTGTAACAGGGCCCTCCGCCATTCCTGTTCCTTGAAACCCGCCAAAACTTCTTCATTGTCCAGTACAACGAAAGGAAAAAGCACCCGCTGTGTAAATTTTTGAGTGAGCTCATGTTTCAGGTCCTGCTTTTCGCTCGGTTCAAGGTTATCCACATAGACATATCGGAAATCGATGTCTTGTTTCTTTAAAAAATCCAAACCCCTCCTGCAGAACCCGCAGGTCGAAAGGGCATACACCACTACATCCCTTGGTTTGTTAGGTCCTTCTACATGCTCGAATGATATCTGTTCCATACTGTTTTACTCCCCTTTAAAGATACTTAAATAATCATTATCAGACCAGCTGCTTTCAAAATTAACCGAACCAATGTAAAAATTGACTGAGCTCTTTCAACATTACGATTTTTCAGAGCCTCACTATTGGGTCGATTTTATATACCTTAATAGGGTCTTACCTTATTGACAAGTCTGAAGGCTTCCTAGATAGTAAGTGGTACTATGGCAAAATCATTGGTGATTGTCGAATCCCCGGCAAAGGCAAAAACAATAAACAAATATTTGGGAAAGGAATACATTGTAAAATCCAGCATCGGCCATGTCCGGGACCTGCCGGTGAGTGGAAATCGTAAACCCGTAGACCCAAAGGAGAGGGCGAAGATTGCTGCCCGGACACGAAAGATGTCCCCTAAGGAGAAGGAGGCCCATCAGAAGAAGCGGGCTAAAGAAAAGGCCATTGAACGAATGGGAATCGATCCCGAGAACGGCTGGAAAGCGGATTACAAGATTATTCCTGGAAAAGAAAAGGTCATTAAGGAACTGCAAGAAACCGCCCAAAAGGTAGATCGGATATTCCTTGCCACCGACCTGGACAGAGAGGGAGAGGCAATCGCTTGGCACCTGAAGGAGACAATAGACGGTAAACAGGGCGAATATTTTCGAGTGGTCTTTAACGAAATCACCAAAAACGCCATTCAGGAGGCCTTTAAACACCCCGGCGAGATAAACATGGACCGGGTAAGGGCCCAACAGGCAAGGAGGTTCTTAGACCGGGTGGTAGGTTTTATGATTTCTCCCCTTCTCTGGGCAAAGGTGGCCCGGGGGCTCTCCGCGGGAAGGGTCCAATCCGTGGCATTGAGGCTTATAGTGGAGAGGGAACAGGAGATTCATGCCTTCATTCCCGAAGAATACTGGGAAGTATACGCCGACCTTAGCAGGAAAGAAAACAAAGCGGATAAAAAAAAGCCGCTTCGCTTTCAGGTGGTAAAGGAGAAGGGCAAAAATTTTCGTCCTACCAGCAAAAAAGATACCGACCGCGCCCTAACACTGCTTAAAAAAGCAGACTATCTGGTGGCCAACAGGGAGGACAAACCGACAAAAACCCGGCCCCCAGCCCCTTTCATTACATCCACCATGCAGCAAGCTGCCAGCACAAGACTCAATTTCAGTGTAAAAAAGACCATGCTTATGGCCCAACGCCTCTACGAGGCAGGATACATTACCTACATGCGTACGGATTCTACAAACCTGAGTAACGAAGCAGTAAACGCCTGCCGAGGATATATAGAGGAGAATTTCGGCAGGAAATACCTCCCGGAAAAGCCCAATATCTACACCAGCAAGGAGGGAGCTCAGGAAGCCCACGAAGCCATTCGGCCTTCCGCCGTAGAAACGGTACCCGGCACCCTATCCGGAGTGGAGAAGGACGCCCTCCGCCTCTACGAACTGATATGGAAACAGTTTGTTGCGTGCCAAATGCCTCCGGCGACATACAAGAGCACCACGGTACTTCTTAAGGCGGGAGATTTTGAATTGAAGGCCCGAGGGCGGGTTATTATCTTTGATGGTTTTTTAAAAGTCCTTCCGCCGGCTGGAAAAAAGGAAGACGAGGTGGTCTTGCCGGACCTTAAAGTTGGAGACAACCTCGATCTTATTTCTCTCGATCCCAGTCAGCACTTTACCAAACCACCACCCCGATACACTGAAGCCTCTCTGGTAAAAGAACTGGAGAAACGGGGAATCGGAAGGCCTTCCACATATGCAGCTATCATCTCCACGATTCAGGAAAGGGGATACGTGGAAATACAGTCTCGACGATTTCACGCCTGCAAAATCGGCGGGATTGTTGTGGACAGGCTGAAAGAGAACTTCGAAGACCTTATGAACTACAGCTTTACTGCCGAGATGGAAGAAAAACTGGATGAAATAGCCGAGGGGAAGCTGGAATGGAAGGATGTCTTGGATTCCTTTTACGAAGACTTTAACAAGAAACTGGAAAAGGCCTACGGTAAGAAAGGAATACGCCCTAACGATCCCACCCCGACGGACATACCCTGCCCCAGCTGCGGAAGGCCGATGCAGGTCCGCACCGCAGGGACAGGTGTCTTCCTTGGGTGCAGCGGGTATACCCTGCCTCCAAAAGAACGCTGTAAAACCACTATTAACCTTATTAGCGGGGACGAGGCGATAAAAGAGGACGACGAAGAGGCGGAATCCCAATTCCTCCGGTCCCGTCACCGCTGCCCCATCTGCGGGACCGCCATGGACAGCTACCTCATCGACGAAAACAGAAAACTTCACGTTTGTGGAAACAACCCGGACTGTCCCGGATACGAGGTTGAAAAGGGAAAGTTCAAAATAAAGGGCTACGATGGTCCAACCCTGGAATGCGACAAATGCGGTTCGGAGATGCAGCTAAAGTCGGGCAGATTCGGAAAGTACTTCGGCTGTACCAACGAGAACTGTAAAAACACCAGAAAGCTTTTGAAAAACGGGGAGCCGGCACCGCCGAAAATGGACCCGGTACCTATACCCGAGCTGAAGTGTGAAAAGGTAGATGACTACTATCTCCTCCGCGACGGTGCGGCGGGGATATTCCTCGCGGCAAGTCAGTTTCCAAAAAATCGGGAAACCAGGGCCCCCTATTTGGATGAAATTATTCCCCATAAGGACGAAATAGATCCGAAATACGATTTCCTCATGAAAGCCCCTACCGAGGACCCTGAGGGAAACAGGACTATGGTCCGTTTCAGCAGAAAGAACAAGGAGCAGTACATCATTTCGGAGAAGGACGGTAAACCCACCGGATGGGAGGCCCACTGGGACGGGAAAAAATGGGTCCCTTCCACTAAGGCATCTTCTAGTAAAAGCAATTCGAAAACAAGATCAAAAAAGAAGAAGAGGTAATGTACAAACGTCTTTCTGATTACTACGATGAGATTTTTCCTTTCGAGCAGAGTATAGCGGAGAAACTGGAGAGGGAATTCCTCCCCGAGGGTTCTTTTCTCTTCCTCCTCTCCGCCGACATTCCCTCATAGAGTGTCATAGGGTGGTCCAGGACAAAGAAATGAAATCCATACCCCTAAGACCATTGGATATAGGAGCAATACTCATTACCCTTATCGTTATAGCTCTCTTTGCTTACTTCGTGTACAGCGGAACGGGGGAAGAACAGATGGTATATGTACAGGGTGTTGAAGGAATGTGGGTTTACCCATTGGATAAAAATGCCAGCCTTACTGTAAACGGTCCCATCGGAGAGACAGAGGTAGTAATAGAAAACGGGAGCGCCCGGGTAGTCTCCAGTCCCTGCCACCAGCAGATCTGTGTTTCCAGCGGTGCTATTTCCAGGCCGGGTTCTTGGATAGCCTGCCTCCCTAACCGTGTATTTGTAAGAATAGAAGCCGAAAAGGACGACGCCGTTGATGCATCAGCATACTAATTCCACCGGCGGACCCAAACAAAAGGGCCCCTCCACCCTTACTACCCTGGCTATTCTGGGAGCTTTCGCCCTTTTTCTCTCCACCATTGAATTCATGATTCCCAAACCTCTTCCCTACCTCAGAATCGGATTGGCCAATCTCCCCTTACTGGTCTCTCTCTACATTCTTCCCGTCCCGCAAATCTTTCTTCTTGTTCTCCTTAAAGTCCTTGGACAAGGGTTGGTAAACGGGACGCTCTTCTCCTACATTTTTCTTCTATCGCTTTTCGGCTCCTTTTCCAGCGGCGCGGTAATGGTCCTTCTCTCCCGGAGGTGGACAACGGGGAATAGAGGTAACCGAATATCCTTTGTGGGAATTAGTGTTCTTGGTGCTTTGGCGAGTAATACTTCCCAAATAGTCCTCTCCTCCTTTTTCGTCTTTGGCGAAGGGGCCTGGTTTATAGCTCCCCCCTTCCTTACGGTAGGGCTGGTTACCTCCCTTGTCTTGGGATTCTTCACCAGACGTTTCTGCTCCCGTTCAACCTGGTACAAAACAAAGTTGAAAGAGCATACACAATGACATACTCTATTCCTCCAAGACATCAGTTTATTGCCGGACTTCTCATTCTACCCGCCTTTCTCCTCCAGGATATCCTCTGGGTAAAGGCGGTTATAACCATTCTCTTTATCTTTCTTTCTCTTGTTACCGGAAAGTCCTTTCGCCTCCTCCCGAATCTAATAATTCTTCTCTCCATTGTTGTAATCAATCTCTTCCAACCCCATGGCAAGGTTCTTCTCACTCTTTTCCGATTTCCTGTTACCTTAGGGGCTTTGGAGATAGGAATAGAGAGGGCCCTTACCTTGATCGGAATGATCTATATCTCCCGTTTCTCGGTGAGAAAGGGTCTTATTCTTCCGGGCCGTCTCGGGTCTCTCCTTGGACAGGTCTTCTACAACTTCGAACGGGTAACAGAGTCCTGGCGTGACCTCCCGAAACTCCCAATTGCTCAAAAATTGGATAAACTCCTCTGGATACTGGAGGAGGAAGGGGAAGTACAAAGCACTCCTATCGTTACTTCAGATCCATCGGCGGGACTCCCGACCCTCCTCGCATACGGTGGTCTTTTTATCCTTATAGCCGGTATATGGATGGGTATCTTTCTGTAAATCAGCCTCATTCGAAAGAAGCTTTTACGAGTCATAATCTCTCTGTGAATTGATGCTTTAGATCGTCGTTTCTACGCGTGGGAAGCATAATGCAGGCCTAGGGCGTTTCCTTGATAATCCGATACCCCTCCTCTGAAAAGGAAGAGAGAACGAAGGCCTCCGCCATCCCTGAAGACCGATATACTTCCTTTCCCTTGGTGACAATAATCCCCTCCCCATATGAGAGACCCCTTATGAGATCCAAGCCCCTCTTTAATCCCATGGCATAGACGGCAGTAGAGAGGGCATCCGCGTCGGTAGAGTTCTTAGTTACAATAGTGGCCGAATCCAGATTGTTCCATATGGGATAACCGGTATGAGTGTCCAGGATATGGTGGTATCGTTTCCCATTGGATGTGAAATAGCGCTCGTAATTTCCAGAGGTAACTACGGCACTATCTGTCAGATGTACAATTCCGAGGAACCTTCCTCTTTGATTTCGCGGGTCCTGTATTCCCACCCGCCAAGGGGTCTTCCCCCCTTTTTTGCCCAACACGAGAATGTTTCCTCCGAAATCAATAATGGCCTCCTTAACGCCCTTTTCCCTAAGTATAGCCGCCGCAGAGTCGGCGGCGTATCCTTTTGCAATTCCTCCCAGGTCCAGTTTCATTCCCTCCCGTTTAAGAAAGACCTCCCTGTTTTCCCGATCAAGGACCACATTACGGAAATGTACCAGCGGGAGAAGTTCTTGTATTTCCTCCTTTTCCGGTATCCGCTCTCCCTCAGTTCCTATTCCCCAAAGTTCAACAAGTGGACCAACAGTCGGATCAAAGGCTCCTCCACTGATTTCCGCAATTTCCAAGGCCCTCGAAATTACAAAAAAGCTCTCTTCCGATAGGGAGACCGGTTTCTTTCCGGCATTTTTATTTACCCTGGAGATTTCGCTGTCCTCTCGGTTTACGCTCATCTTTTCTTCGATATCCTGGACCTTGGCAAAAACCTCCTTAAAAATCCCCTTAGGCACTCTGTCGTAGAGCGTTACCGAACAGAGCGTACCCAGATAAAACTCCGATTCTGTTACCGGCTTTGCCGGGCGCGAAGAACAGGAGGAGAGAAGGAGAAAGATGGAAAAAAGCAACCCAACGAAACTTATTACTATTGATGGACTTCGTCTTGGAATGAAGAAAAAACAGAGAAAAGGGAGGTGCATATTGATATTTCCTCTACGCATATCTATACCCATGGAGACACCCTAATTGTGGGAAGTGTGTACGCACTTTCTACAATTGCTGGATTCCACTATTGTGGATTGACGAAGGACATATTATTCTTATACCATACATTATTAATCGTATCCATTCTCAATATTGGCGATTATGTTCACCAGTTATTATACAATAGTACATAACCATGAAAAGGTAGGGCTAGTTTCAAAATCTTTTATTTTTTTTTAGGAGCTGCATTGTCTAGACGGGAATGGGATTCGGACTGGACCCTTGCCGGCTTAAAGACCGCTGGAACGATACACCCTGGCAAAACACAGCTGCCTTTATGTTGATGAACCGAGGGATTAGTTACGGATAGGAGAGTAATGCAAAAACAATCCTTCTGGAGAAGTGATGAGCTGACTAAGGATATAGAAAGGGTCAAAGGAATTATTCAAGATACCATTGCTGAAAGCAGCGAGGTAATTCGGACGGGCCTGGAGGATTTCTCAAAAAACAACGGGAAAATGCTCCGGCCCGCCTTTCTTCTCCTGGCGGCGAGGTTCGGTAAGTTCGATCCTGAAAAGTTTTATCAGCTTTCCGCCGCCGTAGAGATGCTCCACATGGCAACCCTCATTCACGACGATGTAATCGATGACTCACCGCTAAGAAGGGGGCTGCCCACCCTTCATACCAGATTTGGAAAACGGGAGGCCGTCCTCATGGGAGACTTCCTCTTAAGCAGATGTTTCGCCATTACCGCGGACCATGCCTCTGTTGAAAACGGTTCGTTTTTGGCAAAGGCGGTGGGACATATATGCGGAAGCGAAATCTCTCAGGCGGAGGATATCTTCAGCCTGGAAATCTCAGTTCGCCGCTATCTGAGAAGAATTGCCGGGAAAACCTCTCTTCTCTTTTCCTTAAGCTTCTACGTAGGTTCAGCGGAGAGTAAATGCAAACGTTCCCTTACCAATACTCTTACCCGAGTAGGGTATAATATTGGGATGGGTTTTCAGATTATCGACGACATTCTCGACTACACCGGTGCGCGAAGCACTCTGGGGAAACCGAGCGGCAGAGATTTAAAAGGGGGAGTGGTTACCCTTCCCCTAATCTACGCCCTTAAAACAGAAGTTGGTGAAAAAATCCGTTCCCTCCTCAAGGTGGTCCCTTTCTCAGAGGAACATATTATGGAAGTTATCCGATTAGTAAATATCAGCGGCGCGGTTGAAAAATGCCGCCTTAAAGCGAAGCAGTACTCCCGCAGAGCAGAAGAGGAAATGGAAAAACTTCCTTCCAACCCTTCTCTTCAGGTCCTTCAAGATATGGCAGGTCGCCTTCTTCACCGTCAGTACTAATCCAGCTTGTACCCCATTCCAAAGGAGCGAAAAAGATCACTGGAGAGGTTCCCGCCGCCGCCCGGTTCTCCCCGCATCCTCATAAAAGAGTTAATAATGACATCCTCTCCGTTTATCTCCTTGGAGTGCGTCTGATTTTCTTTCAGATTCATCCTCTCAATAATAATTCCCCTTCGATAGTTCACATGGGCGTATTCAATAGTGCCCCACTGACTCGCACGAAGCACAATTCCTGTATGGGTAAAATAATCGTTCCACTTTCCATCTTCGTTCCGGTCGTAGGTATTGTCCCAAAAGACAATGTCCCCGGGTAGAGGGTCTTTTTTCACATGCAGAAGTCCGTAATCTTCCAATAGCTTGTATATCCTGGCAACGCCGTTTCCGCTGTAGGAAGTAATTCTCCTTTGCATGTCTATACCGGCATAGTAGTACGCGGCCATAACAAAACCGGAACAGTCCATTGGAAACTCTCGCCCCCGCACAACAAGTCTGTCCTTTCCGAGGAAACTCTCCGCCCCCTCTACTACTTTCTTCTGCACTGAAGAAAGGGATCCGTACTCCCTTTCTGACACCCTTCCTGTATCAGGCTGGGAAGAAGGATTCCTGCCCATACCCGCCGATTCCTTAGGGGTAAATCCGACAGTACTGCAAGAACAGAAAAATAATACCCATAGAACACTCCCAAGTCGGGTAATTCTTCTTTTGAGCAGTGAAAATGTAGCGGGTTTTTCCATATTTCTTTCCTCTTAAGACCCCTTCTTTCCCATTCCAATAAAGTAGACTTCGAAAGATTCATTTCGGGAGGCTTTGGGTTTAAAGGGCTTTGCCTTTGCGTATTCTCTCCTGAGCCTACCGAGAAGCCTCTGCTCATCTCCCCCTTGAAATACCTTAATAACGCAATTCCCCCCGGTTTTCAAGAATTCCAAAGCCAAATCTAAAATTCCATCGCAGAGGGTGTAGGACCTTCCGGTATCTACCGTCCTGTTTCCCGTGGTATCCGGGGCGGCATCTGAAATAAGAACATCAAAAGGGGAATGTTTTTTTAACTCCTCTTGGATATCAGAGGAGAAAATATCCCCCTTTAGAAACTGATATCTGCCGGATAGGGAGACCTTCCCCAGTGCTTTCCGGTCCACCGCGATCACCTCACCCCCGCCATTGACCTCTTTAAGGGCGTAGCGGGTCCAACTTCCCGGAGAAGCTCCAATATCCAACACCCGATCACCTCTTTTTATGATCGACATTTTCTCTTGGATTTCCATTAGTTTATACACCGACCTGGCGGGATATCCCTCTTTCTTCGCTTTTTTGGTAAGGTGGTCTGCTTTTTCACGCATCTTGACGAGAACTCCCTTTCCGTTAATGCTACACCTATGCAGGTACAGTATACAGAACGACTTATAAAAATTGAAGAAGAACTTAAGAAAATCATCCCCGCGTTCCCTGATGAGCTTTGGAAAACCTCGGCCGCCGGTCCCTACAAAACGGAACCGGAGAACGCCTCTATAAGCTACCTCCACGCGCCCCCTTTGGACCTCCTGAATCGGGGAGGGAAACGATGGAGACCTCTCCTCTTCCTGTTAGCCGGGGAGATGGCGGGAAACGCTCAAGGCGCTCTTTCCATTAGCCCTCTGGTAGAACTTGCCCACAACGGCACCCTGATAATGGACGATATCGAGGACGGCGCGGAAACTCGCCGGGGAGAAGAGGCGATTCATCTGCGTTACGGTATCGATATCGCTATCAACTCGGGTAACTACCTTTACTTCCTGCCCACTCTTTTAATAGATCGAGCCCCTCTTTCAGAGAGGACAAAATGGCAACTCTACAGGTACTACAGTCGATATATGCGGCTTCTTCACATTGGTCAGGGAATGGACATTCGCTGGCACAACTCCCCGGATTTTTTTCCATCCCGGGAACAATACTTTCAAATGTGCAGATACAAAACCGGAGGACTTTCGGGATTTTCCGGTACCGGAGGGTTCATTGCCGGGGGCGGTGAAGAAAAGGAAGCAGAGATCTTGGGCCGAATTTGTGAGGACTTGGGTGTGGCTTTCCAGATTTTCGACGATGTAAAAAACCTCACTACCGGTAATCCCGGTAAGATGCGGGGAGAGGATATTCTAGAGGGAAAGAAAAGCCTTCCCATGGTCCTCTACGCGGAAAAACAACCGGGCGCTCTAGAGAGAATTATTCGTATAATTCAAACCATTGCCGATACACACCCGAAAACGCTTAAAGAAGGAAGAAACCAGCAGATACTAATAGAAGAGGCAATTTCCCTCCTTGAAGAGGAGGGGGTCATTGGAGAAGCGGAAAAGACGGCAGAGGAGCTATTAGAGCGAAGCAGGGAGGACTTAGTCAATCAGTATCCTCCTTCAGAAGCGCGGGATTGTGTTGAATATATGATGAAGAGTTTCGCCGGCTAAAAAAACTGTGCTAAAAAATCTGTATTGACCCCGTTTAAAAATCTTCGTACCTTGATGGTATGAAAAACTCTATCATTAGAAGGCCTTTTCAGTATAGCTATTACAATGCGGCCTTTGGAATAATTATTGCAAATGTTCTCTTTTTTCTCATAAACAGTCTTTCCCCCGGAACCCGCGTCTTTATGGCAATGAATCCCCTTTATGTGACGCAAAAAGGGTATATTTGGCAGGTAGTCACCTATATGTTCTCCCATGCCAGCATCAGCCATATACTCTTTAATATGTTAGGTCTTTTTTTCTTCGGAATCCAGGTGGAACGACGGATGGGAAGCACGGAATTTCTTCTCTTCTACTTCATTTCAGGAATAGGGGCGGGGATATTTTCCCTCATTATCTATCTTCTTTCCGGTTCCTACATGGTATGGCTCCTCGGAGCCTCGGGAGCGGTATTTGCTGTTCTTTTGGCCTTTGCCACCTTCTTTCCCGAGGCGCGCATATTTATCTTTGGGATTTTTCCGGTTAAGGCCCCCTATCTGGTTATGGGATATGCCGCTATCGAGCTCTTTTCCCAGATGGCCAACGTAAGCTCGGCAGTAGCCCATCTTACCCACTTGGCCGGATTCGGATTCGCCCTGCTTTACTTCATTGTCCGTCTTGGGATAAATCCAATACGTGTCTTCTTCGGAAAGGGTCGATACTAGCCGATATTCTCAGTAGGATGATACAGAAATTCCCGTTCTCTATCACTTTGGCCATTTCTCTTTTTCTTTTCATTCTTCCTCTCTGTTTCGCCCACTCTCAACATGGGGACATGATTGATGGAGAATTCTGGCTCCAGATCGAACCCTATATGAGAGAAGGAGAAATCGGGCCTACCTCAAACAGGGTCCTGGTGGAAACCCTCTTAAAGGAGGTCCGCTGGGTCATTTCCGGTATGATATACGGGTTCGATTTCGTTTACCGCCCATCAGACAATAAAAGGGCAGTGGAAGAAATCTTTCAGGCCGAGTTAAAGGCAGAAATTCCCCAAGGAGATCCCGCCTTACGGGTAAGGGAAACTCGAATCGAGGAGGACAGGGTCTTTTTAGATATCCGTTACCTTCTTCAAGGTCCCCAGGAGCTGATGAGAAGGTCCTGGATGAGTAATACCCTCCCCGATTGTGAGGGGACCGGAAAGGGTCGTTACTTTACAGGCCCGGAGGAGAAAATAACAGCTTACAAAGAGGGTATGAAAATTGCCATTCGAGAGTACCTGAGGGCCCGGAAATACAACAAGCCGAAGGAGATCCGGGGAGAACTACTCCTCTACGAAATACCGAGGGTAATAATAAAAAGCGGAGATTACCTTGCATGGGTAAAGATAAAACTGAGTATTAAAGAGATAAAAGACTACAGAGTTTACTAAATCTGCTATTGGGCAGGGCTCTATGGTGTGCTTAGTCTCCGTGAGGCAATCAGGTCACGATACCAGTAGGCGCTTTTCTTCCATTCCCGGTCCAAGGTATCGAAATCGGTACGAATAATACCGAACCGCATCCGGTTTCCCAAGGCCCACTCAAAATTGTCCATCAAGGACCAGAGAAAATATCCTCTGCAGTCTACTCCCTCCTCTTTAGCTTTCCATACCTGGTAGATGTGGTCCTGAAGATATTCGATCCTCTCGGTGTCCTCGTAGATCGG
>CAYXSD010000041.1:0-24924 GCA_964466335.1 uncultured Spirochaetales bacterium | reverse complement strand
GAGCTCTACACTACCATAGACATCGCTCTATACAAACACCGGATAGACAATCAGCTAAAGAGTCAGGAACGGCGATTTTCTGCTATCCTCCACAGTATCGAAGACGGTATTATTGCTACGGACCATGACAACAATATTCAGTTTATGAATCCCATCGCGGAAAAGGTTACCGGGTGGCGGGAGGAAAACGCCATAGGGAAACCCCTTCTCGAAGTGATGAAGCTTGTGGACGAACGGACCCAGCAAGCCTATGACCTCCCCACCATGGGAGACGGGGCGGAAATGGTCCCGTCCACCTTCTTCAAAGATACCTTAATTGTCGATCCAAAGGAAAATTCCATTCCCGTTGAGGGGACTATTGCCCAAATTATTGATCGGAACGAGAGTATCGAAGGGCAGGTAATTGCCCTAAGGGACATTACCAAGAGGAAGGAACTCTCCGATACCATTTCTTACCAGGCGAGCCACGATGCCCTTACCGGTTTGGCCAATAGAAACGAATTTTCCTACATCCTCTCCAACCTTATCGACAGCTCAAAGGCTGAGCAGACCCAACACGCCTTTCTCTATTTGGACCTTGACCAGTTTCGGTTAATCAACGATACCAGCGGACACGCCGCGGGAGATGAATTCCTCTTAGAGACTACCGCGATCATTAAATCCGTGGTGAGGGGCAGTGATATTTGCGCCCGCCTAGGAGGCGATGAATTCGGCATTATCCTTAAGGGGTCCACCGAAGACCAAGCCTTAAGTATTGCCCAGCGGCTCCACAGCCGATTGAGCGAACGGAAACTGGTCTGGAATAAGAGTATCTATAACATCCACTCCTCCATCGGGCTGGTAATGATTACCCCGGAGAGCGAGGACATTCATACGGTTTTAGCTGCCGCCGATGATGCTTGTTATCTCGCCAAAGACGAGGGAGGTCGGCGTATAAAGACGTACGACCTGGAAGACAACCGATTTAAAAAGCGCCGCGGGGAAATGCACTGGATATCCCATCTTACCAAGGCTTTAGATGAAGAGCGTTTTGTACTCTACTATCAACCTATAAAAAAACTCAGCGACGATGACGATAAACACGAGAAATGTGAAATCCTTTTACGGATGGTGGACGAGGAGGGAAACATCGTTCCTCCCGCGGATTTTATCCCCGCCGCGGAACGATACAACCTCATGCCCACCATAGACCAGTGGGTCATACGAACGGCTTTCAAAACCTACCGGGACTTGTTAGACCGTAATGAATCCGAAAACCTTAGAAGGATGTTCACCATCAACCTGTCCGCTGAAAGTATTGCGGATGAGTCATTTCTTGGGTTTATCCATCACAATCTAAAGGAGTATCAGGTGCCGCCGGAGGGCTTTTGCTTCGAGATTACCGAAACAGTGACCATAAGCAATATGGCCACGGCGAGTATGTTTATAAGCGAACTGAAGAAGTTAGGCTGCACATTCGCCTTAGACGATTTCGGAAGCGGCTTTTCCTCCTTCGGGTATCTTAAAACCATGCCCGTCGACTATCTAAAAATCGACGGATCCTTTGTACGGGACATGGATGAAAACCCCGTCAATGCTGCTATGGTGGAAGCGATTAACAATATGGGCCATATTATGCAAATAAAAACCATCGCGGAATTTGTGAAAAACGGTACCATTATGGAAAATTTACAGAAGTTGGGGGTAAATTACGCCCAGGGATACCACATAGCAAAACCCGCACCCCTTACAGACCTCACCAAAACGATTATTGGAGAATAAGGACACCATGGTCCTCCTCCTCCTGGGTATGAAACATAGCGGAAAATCCAGCGTCGCGCCCCTTTTGGCGAAACAGCTTGGGGGGGAATGGCTGGACCTGGACGATGAAATCGAGATGATCTATCGCGAAAGCTCAAGAGCCCGCGAAATCTCAAGGGCCAAAGACCACCGCGGATCTATTCCTTTCCGGGAGATCTACAAAAAAGAAGGTGAAAAGCGATTCAGAGACTTAGAGGCCTTAGCCCTTAAGAGGGTGCTCCAAGGAGTCTCGAAAAAAACCCACCAAGCTGAAACAGGAAAACAGGTCCGCCTGGTCATTGCCACAGGCGGCGGCCTGGGAGACAACCCTGAAGCTCTTAAGGCTGGTGAAAAAGCCGATTACCGGATCTATATCGACACCCCGAGCGAGGTCCTCTATCAGCGGGTCCTCCGGGGGGGACTGCCGGCCTACCTGCCGAAGGAGAAACCCTACGAGACCTTCCAAGCGATCCACCAACGGCGTCATGAGGCGTACCGTGAAATCGCCAACCTCGCTGTTAAGGGTAATGAAAAAACACCCGCGGAAATAACGGATGAGATACTCCAAAAGACATTTAGAGGAGCGGACTATGCCCGGTAACTCCTTCGGCACTCTCTTTCGAATTACTTCCTTTGGCGAGTCCCACGGCGGAGGGGTGGGTGTTGTCATTGACGGAGTACCTCCCGGCCTCTCGCTCACCGAAGAGGATATCCAGCTGGAATGTAACCGGAGAAAACCCGGACAGTCAGATGTGACAACCCCGAGAAAGGAGTCCGACCTCATAAGCATCCTCTCCGGTGTGTTCCAAGGAAAAACCACCGGCACCCCCCTGGCAATGATGGTGCGCAACACCGACACCGACCCCGCCGCCTACGACACCATTAAAGACATGCTCCGCCCCGGACACGCGGACTACACCTACCGGATGAAATACGGCCTCCGTGATTACCGAGGCAGCGGACGAGCATCGGGAAGGGAGACTGTCGCCCGCGTTGCCGCCGGAGCGGTAGCGAAGCTCCTTCTCCGCCCGAAGGGGGTTAAGGTTACCGCCTACACCCTGGAGGCGGGGGGCATAGCCTGCAAGAGCATAGATCTTTCGGTCATCGAGGAGAACCCCCTTCGGGCCGCCGACGCGGGGGCGGCGAAGAAGATGGAGGCACTAGTCAAAGAGATGGCCGAGCGGGGGGACAGCGTCGGCGGGATTGTGGAATGCCGTGTTGCCGGGGCGCCCCCGGGGTTGGGGGAACCGGTCTTCGATAAACTCGACGCGGAGATTGCTAAGGCCATGCTAAGCCTGGGCTCGGTAAAGGGGATCGAATTCGGGAGAGGATTTGCCGCCGCCGGAATGAGGGGGTCCGAGCACAACGACTGGATGAACGAAAACGGTTTTATGACCAACCACGCCGGCGGTGTCCTGGGGGGAATAAGTACCGGAGAGGAGATACTCTTTCGAATTGCCGTTAAACCCACCTCCTCCATATCCAGCCCGCAAAAGACTGTGGACCTAAAGGGACATGAACGGGAAATCAGGACCGAGGGAAGGCACGACCCCTGCATATGCCCCAGGATCGTCCCCGTGGTGGAAGCCATGACCGCCTTAGTCCTCATTGACTTTTTCCTTATCCACACCGCCTTCCGGGAATACGGCGGAGAGAGCCTCCAGTAATGGAGTGGTCCACATAATAAAGAGATCCACATTTTATAATGCACTTTTCTTTATAATGAACCGTCTTGACAGCCCACTCTCTCATTTATAGGATACCTGCCATGGTACATCGAATAACCTATCGCACCAATCCTAGACTGTATCTTCTCGCGGGAATCAGTATCCTGCTTATCCTCGGCGGGCTTATCGCCCTGGCCTTCCTGGGTGTACTCATCGGCGGAATTATCCTTGTGGTAACAGGATTCATTGCCTACAGTCTCTTCAAATTTCTCCGTTCCGTCCTAAAGAGTAATGTAAACACCTACGACGACGGACTGACTTTCACCTTGAGCAGCGGCAGTAAAGAGCGGTTTACATGGGAAAGGATAACCCATGCCGGAAAATGCCGGGACCGGGGGGGCAAGGAGTCCCTCTTCATCTATCAGGAGGACGAAGACCGTTTTATGGCCGTAACCGAAGAATTCACCGATTTTCCCAAACTGGAAAAGGAGATCAAAGAGAAGACAGAGGTCCCCTTCCGGGAACACGACTTGGAGGAAAAGGAAACCATTCAGGACTACCTTCGGAAATTGGCGGATATCCCTGACGCTTCTGACGCTTCTGACGCTTCTGACTCTAAGGATCAATCTGAAGATTGACTGTTTAGCATGGTCACCAAGTCCTTGTAACTCATGGGCTTCATAAAGTGGTAGCCCTGAAAACCGTCACATTCCCGCTCAGCCAGATAGTTCAAGTGCTCCTCATTCTCCACTCCCTCGGCGATAACTTGCAGGCCCAGGGTCTTTCCCAGGTTTATGATGGAATTGATAATCATCTTGTTATGTTCCTTGTTCATGTTTACGACAAAGGTCTTGTCGATCTTCAAATCACTTACGGGGAAGCGGGAGAGATATGCCAGAGAAGAATAGCCGGTACCGAAATCATCGACGGTTATTTTAATCCCCCGGTTGTACTTAATAATCCCCTCCATTATCTCTATAGCGGATTCGGGATCATTCATGATGCAGCCCTCGGTAAGCTCCAGATGGACCCGGGAGGGAGACAAGCCTACCCTTTGCAGGATGGTTTTCACCGTCCGTTTGAGGTCTCCCCGTTCCAGCTGACGGGGAGAGATGTTCATAGCAATGTAGAAGTCGCCGTACCCTAAGGACTCCAACTCTTTCATTTGCCGGCAGGCCATCTCCAAGACCCACCGTCCAATGGGGATAATAAGCCTTGTGTCCTCGGCGATCTCTATGAAGGTCTCCGGCTTTATGAGCCCCTTTGTCGGATGGAACCAACGTATCAGGGCCTCCAATCCAATTATCTTCTTCTTCGCGTTTAGGATAGGCTGATAGTAGAGCCTGAAATGGTTCTGCTCCAGGGCTTTCCGCAACCCTTCCTCAAGGAGAAGACGCTCCATGGCCAGATTGTTCATCTCCTTGGTGTAAAACGTGTAGGAGTTCCCCAGCTCCTTAGCATGATACATGGCAGCATCGGCGTTTCGTAAAATGGTGGTACGGTCCTCACCGTCATCGGGAATCAGTGCAATCCCAACGCTCACCCCCATCCGGATGTCTGAGATTGAACCGTATCCCTCGATGTTGAAGGGTTCAAGGATCCGTTCGATAATTCGCTTTGCCACCACGGCGGCGTCCTCGGGTTTGTAAACAGTCGGAAGGAGAAGGGTAAATTCGTCCCCCCCGAGACGGAAGATGTCCTCCATCTGGACCCGGTACACCTGGTCCTCCTCCCTCAAACAGTTGGTAAGACGTTGGGCGCACTCCTTTAGGATTTTGTCCCCCATTTCGTGACCCAAACTGTCGTTCACCTTTTTAAAACCGTCCAAGTCCATGAAGAGGAGGGCCGCCTTCCGGTCCTGGTGACGTTTCACCTGGGCGATCACCGAATCAAGGCTCTCTATTAGACGGTCACGGTTCCCCAGGGAGGTGAGCTTATCGTGATAGGCGAGATATTTGAGCCTCCTCTCCGCCTTCTTTCGTACCGCTATGTCCCGAATAATACAGGTAAGTATTCGGTTGTTTTCCATTCCCATGGAGTTGCCGAAGGATATCTCCAGGGGGACCATCTCCCCGTCCTTCTTCTTTCCCAGGACCTCTACGGTGTTCTGCATCCCCGTGTCGGCCCTATGGGAATCGTCGATAAAAAAATAGCGCTGGAAAATGCGCTGGTAGCGCTGATACCTGGATTCGGGAAAGAGGATGTTGATTTCCTTCCCCTCAATCTCGGTCCCCTCGTAACCGAAGGCCTTGTTTACCGCCGTATTGGCAAAGAGGATAGAAAAGTTGTAATCGATTTGAATAATTCCGTCCGAGGCGGTCTCCGCTAAAATCCGGTAATTCTCCCTGCTTGCCAAAAGCTCATTCTCCAACTCCTTTCGGTAGGAGATGTCCGTTACCAGGGCCCTGAATCCCCTGCCGAATTCCGGGTCCTCCTTAAGAGAGGCCCTTATGGTAAGGGGTATCTCAAACCCACGCCGATGGAGGGCGTTGATATTGAGAAAATACTCCTTGTCTTTTTTTCCCGGAGCCTGGTCAAGTCCTATTTTGTCGTCCCCTATTCTAGAGAGCCGCTCCCAACGCTCAGTAAAGAAGGATTGCGCGTGGGGAGGAAAGAGACCGAGAATATCCCGCTGGCACCACTCCTCCGCGGGATATCCGAAAATAACGGGAAATTCGCGATCCGCCTGTAAGAGCTTCCGCTCCATACTCACAAAGAGCCGACAGGAGAGGGTATTGGGGTTCTTTAATTCCTCTGCCGTATTCTCACTATGAAGGAGAGACTTCTGAGGTACGGGAGTGTTCTCCCCCCCCGGTCCCCTGTAGCGGCGAATATAATCGGAGATCCGCTCAAAGGCGTCTTCCAAGAGGAGAATTTTTTCTTCCGCCTTCTGTATACGTTCATCAGGCACTTATTGACCCCATATTGCAGGTTGACCTCATGTATAGGCTCGATTATTGTAACCAGAATAGTACAATTTTTTATTGAAAACAATGTGAAAAGTGGTATATTTTAGCAAAGAAGATACTATTGAGGCTCTGAAAAATGATTAAAAATGAGTTAAAAATGAGTAAACCATAAAGGAGAAGCCCTATGAAGAAGAACAGAACGAGAAACAAGAGAATAATCCTCTTTTTTACCGTACTAGTGCTGTCTGTAACGCTCGGCTTCAGCGCTTTCGGACAGAGCAACTACGACTTTATCGAGGGTTTTCAGACCCCCTTTCAGGAGTTCGCCAGCGTCTTAGCACCGGCCCTTCCCTACGCCAGCACCATCGGGCTCCAGTGGTCCCACGCCTATATCGGTCAGCTTATAAATCTTCCTCCCCATTTCGGTATCGGTGTATCTGCCGGGGCGGTAATGCTTCCCTTAGAGGGGTTTAATAAGGTCACCGAAAATTTCGGGGTGGATATACCCCAGGAACTGATGTTTCTTGGGGACTTAGGTATTCCCTTTCCGGCGGCGGTTATAGACGCGAGGATCGGAGGAATTATCCTTCCCTTCGATCTAGGATTCAAAATCGGGTTGATTCCTGAACCTCTGAAAGACCAGTTAGGAGACGAGTTCACCCTGGATTACCTCATGGTTGGGGGCGATCTCAGGGTCCCCCTCCTCAAGGACAAGGGCTTTGTTCCGGCCATCTCCGTCGGCGCGGGATACACCTACTTCCGCGGCGGTGTGGGTATTCCCGGCCTCCTAGGCAGCGGGATAGACTTGAGCACCACCGATACCGGCTACCCTAGCCTGGACGCGGAGTTACAGAACCTCAGTTTCAGCGATCCGGAACTTACCTTTAACTGGGAGAGCCACGTTATAGACCTCAAGGCCCAGTTAAGCAAAAACCTCTTTATTATCACTCCCTATATTGGTTTGGGCGCCTCTTACGGGATCTCTCAGGCCGGCGGGGGTCTCACCAGCGAGGTCCGCTACGGCGGAAGCCCCATTACAGATGCCCAGATCCAGGACATCTACGACGCCTTCAGCGCCGCCGGGTTGAGCGCTCCACAGTTAACGGACCAGGGTCTTATTGTTTCCTCCTCGGCGAACGGGTTCGCCTTCAGGGCCTTTGGGGGGACCAGTATCAACATCTTCTTTATAAAGGTGGACGTGAGTGTTATGTACAACATTACCAGCAACAGCTTAGGCGCCCAGGCGGGCCTGCGCTTCCAGCTATAGGGAAGATTTACCTATAAGAAGAATCATCGGATATCGAAAAAGCCGATCGAATTTAAGCGGGCTGTTTGGGGTAACTTAAACGGCCTTTTTTTTATTTCTTCCCATTATTATTTCTTCCCATTATTGTTACTTACCGCTACTCCAAGTGGCCGGTGGTGAGAAACTCCCAGTCCACCTCAGTCTCCACCGCCTTTCCTGAGACCGGAGAGAGCACCATCTTTCCCGGCTCGAAGCGGACTGAACGGAGCGAAAAGGACTTTGGTATTTTTACCATCCCTTGAATATGGTTGATAAATGTGGGCGTCTTAGGCGAGAGGGTGAGATAGGTGGAAACCCCGGCTTCGCTTATGGGGTTTTTCTTTACAGAAGGGGCCAAGCCGGCGGCTAAATAGCCCACAGCGTCCTCCACGGCAAAGCAGCGGTTCCTTCCGTTCCAGGGGACCATGTGTCTGCCTTCAAAATCCATCCAGAACTGGGTACAGGGAAGGACCACCGGGTCCTTTAGGGTGTAAAAGAGGTATCCCTCATCTGGAACGGCAACCACCGTCCAGGAGGGGGTACTCCCCTCTTTTTTGGAGAAGACCGCGTAGACATCCATGAATCCCTTCCGACGGGGATAGAGGGACCCGTCATCATAGGACTTGTGCTTCCAAACTGTGGGGACCTTCTTTAAGCTCTCGAACTTGGTCCCCGAAGCAATGGAATAGTACTCTCCCGGTGAGTATACATCGTTCTCCCTGGGCAGGGTGAAGCCGAAGAGAGTGGGAGATGTCTTTACCATCATGGAATCTTCCTTTTCGGGGACGGAAAGGATGGCATGGTGCCCTAAACACATCTTCCCCTTGTATCCGGAGAGGACATGTTGGATGTAGAGGACATTCTGACCCTCTTTCAGACGGAAACGCTTGGTTACCTCCCCCGGTCTCGAGGTAGTGGTCATGGTAAGGGCAAAATCGGTAATACCCCGCTCCTCTGAGAGGTAAGAGAAGCTCCACTCGCCGGAAGCGGTATCACCGTGAACGGGATGGTCCTCTTTGCCGTATGCGTTGTCTCCGCCGAAGGGCATACAGAAGAAATCTCCCCTCAGCGGCTTTAGCACCTCCACCGCCGGTTTCTCCGCCTCTTCCGCCCAGGGGCTCACGTAATAGGGTTGTATCGGCTTGTCACTGTCTCTGAAAAAGGTCACCGGGGCCATCTGCCCGCCCCGTTTGGTAACAGTAAGCTCAATGTGTGGATTGGAAACGGTCCAACTATTTTCGCCTAATACGCGTTTCTCTTTCGGTCTCATCGTTCTCTCCTTCCGCGGCCGGTCCGCGGATATCTTAAGCCCTGCCTGATCCAAAATGCTCTTTTATACGTAACTTTTTTTAAAAAAGTTACGTATAAAAATCCTAAACCGAATAGGCTTGTTTACTCTTCTCTATTCTCTTTCTACACGCCCTAATCTCATCCGAGTAGTCCTCCAGGACCGCTCTTAAACATTCCCTCAGGGTGGTAAAACCAAACTCTTTCTTCCCAATTCGAAAATTTCGTTCCGTTATCTCTCTCGTCTCTTCAGGATGGGTCAAAAGGCGGTGCATCTCCTCCACCGCCCGTTCAGGAATGACGAGTTTCCCTTCCTCGTTGTAAACGTCTCTGATTTCCACATTGTGGAAACCCATAATCTGAATGTCTGTTTTATACACCAAGTAAGTGGTGGTAACAATTGGCACCTTGGCCGCCACTGCTTCTAAGAGGGCGTTTCCGAAGCCCTCCCATATGGGAAGATAGGTGACAATGTTCGCGTTGGCCAAAACGTCCCGGTTGGTGTAGAGTTTCCGGCCTTCCTTATCGCTGCCCCGTTCTGCCGCTACCCGCTCCGATATAAGGTGGAGGGGAATACCTTCACGTTCCGCCTGTTCCTTTATGGAGCCGATGTAGTTCTCATCCGGCTCGTCACCCTGGTAAAGAGAAATAATAAAGTGGACCCTGTCCCGCATTTCAGGATAGGTGTTTATATACGTGGCCACTAAGTCCAGTGAATCTTCTATCCTCTTCCTTCGCACAATCCTCGTCGGCTGGACCACCAGAATATCTTCGTCGGTAAATCCGAGGTCCTTTCGAAAATCCCTGTTGTAATCGTCTTTCCAGATCGGGTCCTCGAAATCTTCACAGTTGGGGATAATCTTCGGCTGTACCCGTTTGATGCTTCTTAAGACATGGGCAGCGTAGGAGGTAAGGACCACATGTTCGAGCCCCGGTTCCGCCGGAGGCATTATCCTGCTTAAGAGGGTCTCTATATGATTCCTGCTGAATCTGGACCGTTCCCACCAGAAATCGTGGTGGTGGAAGATTACCGCCATCCGGTACTCCACAGCGAGCTTGTAGACGGCCATACCTCCCAAAAGGGTCATGGGCATGGCATTGGTATTTTGCGCAATTACCACATCAATCTCGAAATCTTGGATGTAGGAGAATATCTTATTGGCCAGCCAGCTCCCCAGCTGTTCAATCTTTGTAATAATCTCCTTCTTCTGATCTTCGCTAATGAAGAAGTGATTGTGTATAAGGTAGGGAAACACCTGCTGCTCGAATTGCCGCTGTTCCGTACTGTCGAAACGGAGTTTTTCGAATACAATCTGCCGCTCCGCGGGGATGTTGCTGAGTTCCCCTCCGTAATGCCCGGCAAAGGCAAACAGCTCATGCTTCTCTTCGGTGAGCACCCTAATCCACTTGTCCACCTCCAGCGAAACACCGTCTACATCCCCCAGTTTACCGCTGATAATTGCTATTCTAAATTTGTTTTTTTCTTTTTTCGGCTGCACCTTTTTCTCTCATCTTGAGTAAAATCTACAAATAGTATGATCGAGAAATCATAGTTTACACATCGCAGAAGAGGGGTCCCATCTTTCCCCGCCAACGGGGATTTTTTGAACTCATGTCCTCCCGATAAAGCGAACCCGAAAGTCCCGGGGAGTTGGGGGCCATCAGAGAGAAGATGTAATTGGCGATCCATTTCTCTAAACGGAGGACCACCATCTTATGTCTAAGCCTTCCCTGGGAATCCCGGTTCAGGATCCGGGGGATGGTATTAGTGGTAACAATTTCATCGATGGCAGGATCGTTCATGTTTATCCTTCCTTCCTGACTGGAGTAGAAATGGGTAACAAAGAAAGTAATCTTTGCGGGACTATGGTCTTTCAGCAGCCTGCATGCCTCCACCACGGTCTTGCCGGTCCGCACCATATCGTCCACAACAGCTACATGTTTTCCCTCTATCTCTTTCAAGGGTATTTCACTTCGCGGAGATACGGTCACCTCCACCTCGCGCTCGGTGGTCCTCTCCTTATCCATTATCAGAATGGGAAAGTCTCCCTTACCCAAAGCTTCCCTCACCTTCCTAACAAAGGTGACCGCTCCCTCATCCGGGGCACAGAGGACGAGGTTATCATAATCGACAATGTCCGATTCCCGCATGTAGTGGGCGTACACATCGAAGGGTTCTAAGTTATGGTAAAACCCGGCGAGGCGGTCCATGAAAACGGCCTTTACCGAGTTGGAATGATTGTGGACTGTTACAATCTCATCGATTCCCGACTCCTCTAAGAGGTCCGCGTAGAGACGAGCGGAGAAGGGCTGGCCGTCGAACTTCTTGTAGTCCTCCAGGCTCCGGTCCTGTATGCCGATATCGTGCTCTTTTCTCGGTCCCCTGTCCTGGGCACTGTAGTAGAGGTCCGATTCCAGCAGGACCACCCGGTCCGCCCCATTGTCCTTGGCTGCCCGTCCGATGAGAAAATTTCTCATTGCCAGATCGTTCCGCGTGAACCGGCCCATAGAGCTGCTCACTATGAGAACAGTCTTTCCCTTGAGCTTGTTTCCGATATTGTCCCAGTCCTCCTCGTTAACAATGAAACGGGGACAAAATTCGGTGTTTAGAAAACTTTTTAGGGAAATAAGATCGGAATAATCCTCTTTCTGACAGAGGAACTGGGCCATGTCCTCCACAAAGGGATTGTCGGCCACACAGCCAACAATAATAACATTCTCCATGGCCCTATGGTATGGCGAATCTTAGAATTATGTCAACAAACTTCGCACAGCCTCCACCACAAATTCTGTGTCCGCTCTGGTTACTTCCCTGGAGAAACAGAAGCGTATTTCCCGCTTTCCCCGAAGAAGAAGGAGAATACCCTGTTCCGCGAGGCTGTTTACCAGCCACTCCCCGTCGATTTCAGGGGAGAGCTTCAGATCGACAAAATTTGTCTGTACCCTTGTAAGGTCTATAGTGCAAAAGGTTAGGGAGGCCAAAGAATCAGCTAAGTATTCGGCATTATTGTGGTCTTCCTCTAAGAGAGCGATGTTCTCCGTCGAGAGGGCCTCTATTCCACAGGCGCAAAGCCATCCGGTCTGGCGCATACCCCCGCCGAGCATCTTCCTGAATCGTTTCGCCCTCTCCATGGTCTCTCCGTTCCCGCAGAGGAGGGAACCCACCGGCGAGGCAAGCCCCTTAGAGAGGGAGACCATTACCGTATCAGCTGTTGAGGCAATTTCCTTTACGTCTTTTTTCAAGAAAACCGCGGAGTTGAAGATACGGGCCCCGTCAAGGTGGACCCTTACTCCCCTGCTCCCTGCCAGATCGGAGAGAATTTTCATCTCCTTTAAGGGCGGTACAATTCCTCCGTATCTGTAGTGGCTGCTTTCCATACAGAGGAGACTAACCGAAGGATGGTGGATGTCCTCTTCTTTAATTGCCCCGCGTACCCCTTCGATGTCAGGGAGTCCGGAGGCCCCGCGAATGGGATGGACCATTACTCCCGCCAGAGCGGACGCGCCGCCGGTTTCGGATGTGCGTATATGGGCACTCTCTTCGGTAATGATAGCGTCTCCCCTTCGGGTCTGAGCAAGGACCGCGGTGAGATTTGCCATGGTACCGCTGGGGAAAAAGAGGGCCGCTTCTTTCCCCAGCCGTTCCGCCGTAAGCTCCTCCAAAGCAGCCTGACTTAGATCTTCTCCATATGCGCTGTCCCCCAGTTCAGCCTTCCATGCCCGTTCCCTCATCCGCTCGCTAGGCAGCGTAATGGTATCTCGTCTCAGATCAATCTTTCGCATTCGCGTTCTCCCCTTGGTCTTTCGATTTGCCTCCCTCTGCTTCATGCCCTTTCTCTAAGGCCTCCGATGCTTGAATCTGGGCTTCCTCCACTGCTTTACGCTGGTTTTTACCGGCCTTTCTCATATAGATCGCGAAGATTACACCCCCGAAGAGAATATGAGCGTAGTACGAGGTAAGCCGCCACACCACGATCATGGTAAAGGTTATCTCCGGTGCTTTTGTTAGTCCCGCAAAGACCAGAGAGAAACCGCCTTCTATAGTTCCGCTTGCGCCGGGAGTGGGGATGTAGAAAACCACCTGCCAGATGATTACAAAGGTAATTGTTACGTCAATAAAAGTGAGGGACGGGTCCACTCGATTATGCAGGAGGTAGTAAAGCGAGAACCCCTGTACAAGGATCACTCCCAGACCACCTATAATATCGAGAAGCATAATATGGAGCTTCTCTGTCCAGAGAAAGGTCACCTGGGCCCTTAGCTCCTGAGACCAGGAATAGACATGCTCTGCCCATCTCCGTCTTTTAGTAATTCTTCCAATGAACCTACCAATCCGTGTCCGCTGGATCTTTATGGATATTTTACCGACTACATCCGGACGGATCAGCAGAAGAAGGAAAAGAAGAGCGAAAACACAGGTCGTACCGAGACCAATATAGATAAGGAGAGACCCCATTTTCATCGATCTGGCCACTTTAATGATCTTCGGTATGGAAATAAGAAGAATGCAGATGATGATCCCTGCCTGTTCTACAAACCGGGAGAGAATAATATTTGTGGCTGTCTTGGAGGGCAGACCAACTGTCTGGAGGTGGTATATCTGAAAGGGTTGTCCCCCGGCAGCCATGGGGGTCAGATTATTAAAAAAGGTGCCCAATACGGAGTTAAAAAATCCCTTTTTAAAGGGAATTCTTATATTGAACTGGCTGGTCACGATCCTCAACCGGATCGTGTCGATCAAATTCCAAGCCAGATAGCAGAGAAAGGGAACGAGAAAAAAGTCGAAACGGACCTTCTTGATCGTATCTATCACCTTGGTATGGTCCATAAAAAAGGTAATTACTGTGTTTACCACAACACCAATTACCACCACCAGAATGATAAATTTGACCACCCGGTGTATGGTGTATCTGGAGTTACTCGTATCTTCCCGGGATTCCAATTCTCCCATTCCCATTCCCCCTGATTTCAGGCATTAGTATATAAGAAGATTCTATCCTGTCAATAAACGTAAACCCGTCTTAAACCCGTCTTTATTGACCTACCGTCAGGGTTGTGAAATAATAAGCGGCCGATTTACAAACGGGAATGCCAATGAAAAATAAGAAAAAAATTATCTTTGCCATGATTTTAGCCGGAGGGGGACATTACGCTCCCGCGAAGGCCGCGGCTAAGGCAATGGAATCTCTCTATCCCGATACCTACGAAATAACAATTTTGGACTTTATGGCGGAACTGGGCTGTAAGAAGATCGACGAGGATCATAAAAAGAAATGGGACTTCATGATCGGTCATCTTATTCTTGGTTCTTTGCTTTACTATATTCAGTATCTTTCCGGAAAATTGGCAAGAAAAATTGTTTATAATTACATTTCACCATGTGAACACTATTTTCGGGATTTTCTTCTTAAGGAAAAGCCCTATGCTGTTGTTTCAACCCATTATTTTAACAGCATGATCCTGGGAAAACTGAAAGAGGAGCTTAATTTGCCCTTTGTTCTCATTACTCAGGCTACGGAGTTTTTTAAACTTCATCCCCTCTGGATAATTGAGGAATCCGATTATTACATTGCCTATACAAAGGAAGTGAAACAGTATCTTATAAAAAACGGAATACGGAACGATACAATTCATGTGTGTAATTACCCCTCCACAGTTGCATCCGGTACTAAAAACATGGCAAAAACGGATAATCTTAAAATAAAATACCGTGTTCCCCCATCAAAAATTACCGTGCTTATCTCCTTTGGCGGATCCGGATTAGGAAATCCGATTCCCTTTATAGAGGCAGTTGAAAGACGGAAAATGCCGATTCATTTCATCGTGGCCACCGGAAAAAATGAGGAGCTTTATTATACCTTAAAAGAAGAGGTAAAAGATCGGCTAAATCATGCCTCTATAACCCCTGTTGAATATGCTGAAGAACTAACAAATTTATTCCATATCGCGGACATCTGTTTTATTAAATCCGGAACAGCGACTACAATGGAAGCTTTGCTTATGAAAAAACCGATTCTTTTTTATAGACCCGCGGCACCAAATGAGTTTCCCAATATAAGCACCCTTACCCGTCAGGGAGTCGGCATGTATGTCGGGAAAAGTCCCGGACGTTTTGTTAAAGCACTGAAAAAAACGATTGATAATATTGAAAACGACTGTTATAAAAAAGCATACGCCCGGCTTACCTATAAAAACGGATCAACCCAAATAGCAAAATTGATTCACTCCCTAATATCCTAATCTTCCGCCTCTATTGAACCCCTTCACCCGCTCAAAGAGAAGGGCCGGGCCGGCATTTTTCATTACTCGATCGGCGATCTCGGTAATTTCTAAATTGCTGTTTCCCTCTATGCCCTTATTCCTCGGTTTTTTATGAGGCTCTTTCAAAATTGGTTAATTTTGAAAGTGGCTGTTATGGTTACTCTTAAAAACGGGAAAACACCTTTCTTACTTTGGAAGAGAGTTCTTCTTGCAAAACTGGTTTATAGAGAATCTCCTTCACTCCGAGTTCCGATGCTGTCATTCCTGAAATATCAGCATTATAGCCGGTTAGAAGAATAATTGGGAGATCTCCCCGTTTTTTAAGCATTTCAGCTGCTAATTCCTTTCCCGATATTTCCGGCATGGTTTGATCCGTTATTACCAAATCGAAGGCCATTGGATCCTCCAAGAAAAGGGCAAGACCCTTTTTGCCCTCAAGGGCAACGGTCACCTGGTATCCCAGGCGGGAAAGCATCTTTGAGGTTACATCAGCGACCATCTCTTCATCATCTATGAGCAGGATCCTTTCCGTTCCTCCTCCGATACTGCTTTTCTGCTCAGATTTTGGCTCATCTCTAGATCCTTCAAGGGGAAGATAGACCGAAAAAACCGTACCTGCTCCTTCTGTACTCTCCACTGTTATAAACCCCAAATGGTTTTTGACAATGCCATGGACAACGGACAACCCCATACCGGAACCCTTTCCCGGTTTCTTCGTAGTAAAAAAGGGATCGAAAATCTTTGAGATAATATCATTAGGTATACCGCTGCCGGTGTCTTTTACCGTAATCAAAGCATAATTGCCCGGCGGTACTGTAGAATCGCCACGGGTAAACTCCTCTCTGACCTTCTTTCCCTTTAGACGGATGGAAAGAGTACCACTGCCCTCCATGGCCTGAACGGCGTTGTTACAGAGATTGAAAATAATCTGCTGGATCTGAACAGAATTCCCCTGGACCGTATAAGTATCTTCGGGTACATCACTCTCTATTGCTATAGAAGAGGGGACAGTGGACCGAAGAAGTTTTTCGGATTCCGATATGAGTGTGTTCATAAGAACTTGTCCTTTCTCCTGATCATCTTGACGAGTAAAGGACAGTATCTGCCTTACAAGCTCCCGGGCCCTCTTCGAAGCAATAATAACTTGTTTTACGCTCTCTTTTCCCTCGCCCCCTTCTAGAATATCGGAGTAGGCAAGTTCCGAATAACCAAGGATAGAAGAGAGGATATTGTTAAAATCATGGGCAATCCCCCCGGCCATTGTACCTAAAGCCTCCATCTTTTGCGATTGATGAAGTTGTACCTCAAGCTGCTTTTTCTCCGTAATATTTGTATAGGTCCCGAGAATCAAAGGCTTCCCCCGGGAAAGTACCACCCATTCTCCTCTCATGAGAAACCATTGAGGACCTCCGCCAAAGGACTTAACAAAATGGTGCTCCAGAGTAAATCCACCGGCCTCCTTCTCAATGCACTCGTATAGGACCCGGCGGAGGTTAGGCTGCTCTTCCGGGGGAACACGGGAAATCCAATCATCCAGGAGTACCTCGCCGGCCTCCTCTGAAATAGGGAACATCTTTTTTAGGCTGTCATCGATACGGATAGTCCCTTTCCCCGGATCAATTTCAAAGGTCCCCGTCCCCCCTGCCTCAGCAGCGAGAAAGTACATCCGCTTACTCTCTTCTAAAGTCTTGGTCCTTTCCAGTACTAGACTCTCCAGGTTGTCTTTGTGGGTAAGAAGTTCTTTTTCCGCCCTCTGTAATTGAAATATGTTTTTTTCCAGTTTCTGATTTACCGAGCGTAACCGGGAGTAGAGTTCAAAACTCTCTATCGCATTAGCGGCGGTAATAACCGCTACCGATAGAAGCATAAGGGATATGTCCCCAATTTCTTCATCGGAGTTGGGAATAAGGCCGATAAACATGCCTCTGGCCCGGGAAGGTGTAACCATGGCATGGAGAATGATCCGATACTCTTCGTCGGAAGAGGTCACTAACTCCGGCCTATTGCTCCCTAAAGCCCAATTAAAGGTGTAATCCTCTATGAGGGCCTCCAACTCATTCTCAATGAAAGTACCATATTCCCGAGGATTACAGTATGTTTGTGTAAAATCCGCGGTATCTTCATTAACAAGATAAAAAGCAGAGGCTTGAAGGGGCAGGACCGCCATGATCCTGGAGACTGTATTTTCAAAAATTACATGGAGATTCTCCATCCGGTTCAGGCTGGTTTGAAAATTGATGAGCTCCGCGGTTACTTCCAGGGCATTGAGGATTGACCTTTTTTCACGAGTCAGGGCATCGATTTGAGACTCTAACTTTTTACTATCTTTCATACACTACAACACTTTTATGTTACTATTTTATGTTACTATTCTATTTTACTATACTATGTCATTATAAAGGGCCCTGAAAGCAGAAAATTGTACAAAAGTTTCAAAACAGCTGCTCTCAACATAGGTTAATTTAGAAAGAACCCTAAAAAAAGACATTTTTTATTTCCGATACTTGGCGGTCTGCCTGTTTCACCAGAGGCATGAAAATGCTTGGAGAAATCCCAAGTCCCTCCCATATCTCCTCTTTCGGTGGAAAAACCAACATCTCTCCACCGAGACCTATACGAAAGGCCGTGGATAAGACCAGGGCTATATGAATAATTTCCGCGTCCGGAACCCGTTCTCCCCCCAAGGGATCATGCTGGTATTTTACCATATTCCTCAAGGTCTTTGGAAACTGCCATTTTGCCAGAAGTGTGTCCCCTATTTCAGCATTGGTATACCCGAAATATTCCTTCTCCAGATGATGAACCGGCACCTCCTCCCGGACACTCCTCGCAAAAATGGTCTGCATAAGCCGAGGATAGGCATTCAGGAGAATCAATCTTCCCACATTGTGCAGAAGCCCCCCCATAAAGAACCGTTCTTCCGCTCGTTTAAAGTAGTAAAAAGAGAGAAGCCGCGAAATTACTCCACAGCCTGCGGAATGAAACCAAAAGTCTTTCATGTCAATGAGAAGGGGGGGAATTTCCTTAAATGTGCGAATTACAGCAATACCCAGACCCAAAGAGCTGAGTTCATCGAAACCCACCAGGGTAATCGCCTTAACCAGAGAATCGATTTGGTTTTTCTCCTTCCCTGACCGCTGCCCTCCGTAAAGAGAGCTGTTTACCAATTTAAGGAGCCTGCCGGAAATACTGGGGTCCTTGCTAATGGCTTCCGCTAGATGGGCCGCTGAACTAGAGGGGTCCTCCAGGATTTCTATTATCCGGAAGTACACATCCGGTAGTGAGGCCAATTCCGATTGTTCCTCGATAAGCACATCTATTGGGAGGACCTTTTCATCCAAGGAGCTTGTTTCACTCACTTGGTACGATTCCAGGGATTCCAAGGAAGCCTTCCAGCGGGAGAATTCTTTTTTATAATGACCACAGCGTTCCTGAGCGGCATTGTACAGCTGATCAGTAAAAGATAGCTCCATGGTAAACAGGGGATGAAAAATTTTGTGTAAAAAATCTGTACAATCCCGGTCTATCTCTCTTTTTTCTTTTCCAGCTTTCTGGTCACCTTTTATTGAAGATTCTTCGGGAGGATCTTTTACTGTTACCTCCGTTATTCCCCACATTTTGAAAATTCGAAAGTGTTTTTCTTTAATCACCGTTCCGGAGGGAAGTAAGAACCTTCCCTGACTGGTGATTACATCACCGGTGAGGACCATTCCTAATGCTGCATCTTCGGTGCTGATTGTTTTCATCGAACTCCTTTCTTATAAAATTGTATCAGAGAGGAAAATATAAGACAACACAGCTGCTTTTAAAAATTGGTAATTTTGAAAGCGGCAGTATTGAGATCGTTCCCCTCCCGCTTACATGGATAGTCCCGACCGGTGAATTCTCGAAACTGATGGTAAGCCTGGCCTAAAAGCATGCCCAACCCGTTTATAATCTTCGCTCCTGCCTCCTCCGCCCTTTGCAAAAAGAGGGTCTTAGGAGGAGTGTAGATACAATCATAGACAATTTCTTCTCCACTGAATCGAAAACCCTCCAGGGGCATTTCCTCCGTGCGGGGAATCATTCCGAGACTGGTAGTTTGCACAATGATGTCCCAGGAAACCTTATTGACCTCCGCCGGCCGGTAGGCACAAAACCGACAGGAAAACTCCTCCGCCAAGGCTTTCCCCTTTGCCTTAGTCCGATTAGTCAGATAAATCTCTGTATCCAGACTCCTCAAACCGTAGAGTACGGCCCTGGCAGCCCCTCCGGCACCAATTACCAGGGTCCTTCTCCTCCGCTGCTCTTCCGTGGCAAGCACTGCTTTAAGAGGGGAGAGAAACCCGAGATAATCAAAATTACGTCCTTGATACCCTATGCCCCTCTTCAAAACGGTGTTGCAAGAACCAATTGCCCGGACTTCCTCACCTATACTATCGAGAAGAGGAATTATACGCTCCTTATGGGGAAGCGTCACCGAAAAACCTCTTATGTCTAAGGCTTTCGCGAGAGAATAGAAGCTCTTTGGATCATCCACGGGAAAGGGAATATATACAGCATCCAATCCGAGATGCTGAAATCCCCGATTATGTATTTCCGGTGACCGGCTGTGGAGAACAGGGTCCCCAATAATGCCGTAAATTTTCGTTTCTTTATGTATCTTATGGAACCTATAGAGGTCCTCCATGGTTATTGGGTCCAACTGTCCAGGCGCTGCCCGGTAATTCACCCTCAGCTTTTTTTCTTCCTTTTTTCTCTGTTTTTCGGAAGGGCTTGCAAAAGAGAGATACGAACCGAACCGGGAGGAGAGAATACGGCTGGGAATACCGAATTCGCCCATGCCGATAATAATAACATCCCGATCGCTGTACTGCATTTGACATCTTTTCGAAAAATTTAGAAGGCCTTCCAGGTCTTTGGTCGTCCTGCAATAATGAGCAATCTTAATAATATCTTGCTTAGGAAACCTTCGAAACAGCCCCCCTGCTTTTTCTTCTACCTTCCCCATCCAACCTCCTTCGCTGTTATGGAAGGATCGAATAATACGGCATTTCTTCTCTTCCGCTATTACTTCGAGGACCTCCAAAGGCTTCCCATTTCCATCCTCCTCCAGATCAACATAGTCGAATCGTCCCTTCTGAAGGATATCGGCCAATAGAGTCATCCGCTCCTTCTCAGGTCCCTCAAATTTTCCACCCTCGAGTTTCCGTCTGAGAGTAAGAATAAGGGGTATATCCAGTTTTTCCGTGAAATCGGGAATTTTGAGATATTCCGCTGCTTGAAGCATATCAACCCGCAATTCCGCAAGGTCGGCCGGTGGTACGTACAATTTGAGAAATTCCTCGTCTTTGGCCAGGGTATCTCCTGTAAGACAGAGACAGAGTCTATTGGACATTAGTAATCACCTCTGTAAATATACACATCAATTAGTGTGCCCTCCTCAAAAAAGAGTCTTCCCCGTATGGGGTAGCCTGTAAACCCAAGATGGTAGATAAGGCTCTCACCCACTTCGGCAAAGGGAGGGCCTAATACCTCCTCCACCTTTTCCCTCTTGCTTAGGAGGGGAAGGTCCAGAGGTCTTCCCCGATATCTTCTGTCCATCCTGACCTGCCAGACCCGGTTATGAAAGAAAAAAAGGTAGTAGTGATCAGGATAGTAGAACACCACATTGTCCTCTTTCTCATTATCTCCACGGACAGGATAGATTTCTTCTGGAGGCCCGAAGGTAGTCCACACCTGAGAGATGGTATACCCCACACACTGACCATGTTCGAGTATTGCTTTTAGTGCTTTTTCCTCTCCAAAACCCGGTGAAGAAAGGAAAAGAAAAACAAAGAGTATCCCGAAAGAAAACAGAACTCTCCCCTTGTGTTTACCGTATGAGCTTTTCGTATTCATTAAGTTTCTCCGATACATCCTTTCTCTCCGGTGCTAAAGCGGCGGCCTGTTTCATATACTGATATGCCTTATGGTAACTCCCCTTTAAGCGGTTCAATTCTGCCAATGCCAGAAGCGCCGAAAGGTTCTCCAAATCCTCGAAGAGGGCCTTTTGAAGAAGGCGCTCTCTTTTATCCGGACCGGTCACAGCGGTACTCTGCAAATAGTAGAGGAAGCTTTTCGTTTTTCGTGCAAGATCTTCTCTGGTAAGGACTTCCTGAATAATTTCCACAGCATCGGCTTTCCTCCCTCGCCGGATGAGCTCTTGTATATACGGCACCGACGTTTCGGGAGAATCGGGATATTCATTGTACAAACTTTTTGCGAAGAAGAACTGTTTTTCTTCATTTTCTAGTGCAGTGTACACCTGATATCCCTTTTCCAAGAGATCTTTGCTGGTTTTTAGGGGAAGTATTCTTTCTAAGAAAAAAGCTGCCTCCTGCCAATCCCCCTGTGCATAGGCATTCTCAAATAAGAGGACTAAAGCGCTTATTCGCTGCGGCTGTTGTTCTACCACGGAAAGGAGATATTCTTTACCTTCTTCCCTCCTGCCAAGGGAGATCAGCACCTTTCCGTAGAGCTCCTTAATTCTTAGATCGGTGGGGTACCCTCCGGCCAAGAGCTCCTCGGAAGCGAGGAAATCTCCTTTCTCCTCGTGCACGGAAGCCCGGATGAATAGGAGTAACGGATTGTCTTCTCCCTCCTGTAAAGCGATTTTTGCCAGGGTCATGGCCCCGTCCCAGTTTCCCCGATCAAACAACACCATAGAACGAAGATTCAACAGAAAATAGTTGTTAGGATGGTCCTTTAGTAACCTTCCGATTTGGTCAGCCTGTTCCACAGTTCCTTTCTCAAGATATTCAATTCCCGCTTCTAATGCCGAAAGAACCACTATATCCTTACGTACATATTTTTTAGCGTTATCGAGCTCCTTTTTCGCCTTTTTTGGTTCTCTCCGCAGTATCTGCAACCGGGCAATTCTTAGGGACGCGGTATAGCAGGATGGATCTATTTTTAGCGCTGATTGATAAAACCCTATGGCCGGGTCCCAATCTCCTCGTTTCTCTGCTATGTAGCCTCGAAAAAAGGGTGGATAGACGGAAGAAAGGGACCTGGATGCCAGGAAAGCCTCCCCACCGGTAATACGTTCCTGTACACTTAGAAACAAGTCTCTTTCTTGGGTATGAAACAGCACCAGGGCAGGAAGAAAGTAAAGGATTGGGTCCTCCTCTGCTGAAGCGGGAAAGGAAGGCAACTCTTTAGACCTGAGGGACTCGAATAATTCCGGGTAGATGCTTCCCACCGGTGGAGATACCGTCTCCCGCGTGTTCAGTTCGGGGTATAACTCTAAGCGGATCTGTTCGGCCAGATAGGTCAGCTCAATCCCTTTTGGGTTTGTCCCTTCGGGAATACTCCTTAAGAGATCCAGGGCCTCCTCCAAAGAGCGAGGTGATCCGAAAAGAATAAGGTCCTTTATCTTATCTAATTGGGTGTGCTCTTCTTCTGTTATAATGATCTCTGAAGCAGGCGGTTCTTTTTCCGCCTCCCCGGGAGCAAGATCCGTACCTGCACAAGAAAGCATGAAGCAGAACACGAGAAGCAGCAAAAGAAGGGGGGAAACTGTAACCCGCTTTCCTACTGGTTTGGAATGGTTAAGGGATGAAAACCCGCTAAGAATTCGTTTTTTCCTCCGGAAGAGGACCATCAATCTTCCATATGGGCAATAATTTCTTTTCCAAAATCTGTTGTGCTTATCTTTTCCGCGTCTTCCATAAGTCTGGCGAAATCGTAGGTCACCCGTTTTGCCTTGATCGCTTCAGTCATTCCTCTTTCAATCTTTTCCGCCGCTTCTCTCCAACCAAGATAATCGAAAAGCATTCTTCCCGAAAGGATGAGAGAACTGGGATTGACCATATTCTTTCCGGCGTACTTTGGGGCGGTGCCGTGAGTAGCTTCGAAAAGAGCATGCCCAGTTTCAAAGTTTATATTTGCCCCGGGAGCGATACCTATTCCCCCCACTTGGGCAGCAAGGGCATCGGAAATGTAATCTCCATTGAGATTCATGGTAGCCACAACATCGAATTCTCTGGGGCGCGTTAGGATCTGTTGCAGAAAAGCATCCGCTATTGCGTCTTTAACAAGGATTTTTCCCTCAGGCACCTCTTCGCCCTTACACTCCTCCCAGGTTACCATTTTATCGGAAAACTCCTTTTCTAATAAGTCATAACCCCAATTCCGAAAAGCCCCTTCAGTATACTTCATAATATTCCCCTTGTGAACGAGGGTAAGACTCTTCCTTCCATGGTCCAAGGCATACTGCATAGCCGCCCGTACCAATCGCTCTGTACCACTGCGGCTGACAGGCTTAATTCCAATTCCGCTGTCTTCTTTAATTCTCCATCCAAACTCCCGGTATAGAAAATCTATCAGTTTGGTCGTTTCCGGTTTTCCTTCCGGAGTTTCGAACCCAGCATACACGTCCTCAGTATTTTCTCGAAATACCACCATATTCACCGCTGAAGGATCTTTTACCGGACTCGGGATACCGGGATAGTGCTTTACCGGGCGCTGACAGACAAAGAGGTCCAGTTTCTGACGCAGGGTAACATTGAGACTGCGAAATCCTCCGCCTACTGGGGTAGTTAGGGGACCTTTAATTCCCACCAGGTAGGTACGAAAGGCTTCCATGGTGTCCTCTGGCAGCCACTCCCCGGTTTCCTTATATCCCTTTTCTCCGGCTAAAACCTCCATCCAGGACATCTTTCGTTTTTTCCCATAGGATTTTTCTACTGCCGCGTTGAAAACATCAACTGCCGCCTTCCAGATATCCGGACCTATACCGTCTCCCTCAATATATGGAATGACTGGTTGGTCTGGGACCAAAAGTCCATTTTCTTTTTTAGCGATCCTCTCTTCCAATTCTAGCTCCTCCTCGATGAAAGAAAAACATTACCCTTTTTCAATAGGTTTTAGTAGTGTACCAAATTAGGAGTTCCTTTGCCAACTCAGCTACTTTCAAAATTAACTAATTTTGAAAGTAGATCAAATTGAGAAATAGGATTTGATAGTTCGAGAACTGCTCACCTCTGTTGAATTCCAAAGAAAGATCGTGCTATCATTGTCGCAATATGAAAAGAGGATTTCTCACAGTTGGCGCACCCATTGCACTAGTGTTCTTTTCCGTCCTTCTCCTCACCTTTTGCGCTGAAAAGGAACAGTATTTTACCTTAGAAAATAAGGAAGCAGAGGAGGAGCTAACAAAACTTGTCGGACTACTAGAAGAAAACAAGAAGAACAGTGAGAGGAATTTTATCATCCTCCAGCAGATTATTAAAATCCTCAATTCAGCGGAGAATCCGGAAAAATTGAACTATCTCCTTACAACCTATGTGGAGGAGCACCCGGAAGATCTATTCAATGCCTACTATCTTTTTGTGGTAGCCCAGAATTACAAGACCCGCGGAGCATATCCCTTTGCCGCCCACTATTATCAGCGAATTGTAAGGAACTATCCGGACCTTCTCGTTCGGGGAAAATCCATTCATTATCTCACCCTGCAATCTCTTATTTCCCTAACTGGAGAGCCGGAACTAAAAGTATCGTACTACAAGGAACTTCTCTCCAGATTTGGAGAAGAGATAGAAAAGGGGAAGATCTACTACTACCTCGCACAAACATACGAAAAGCTGGGCGAATGGGACTTGGCAATGCAGGCCTATGTGCAGTTTCTTAACTTTCCGGATACCGTCATTCCGGGCAAAACTCTGGCCAGAGAAGAAGTGGAAGAATTGGTTGCCTTCTACAATTACACAGGTTC
>CAYXSD010000040.1:5742-25264 GCA_964466335.1 uncultured Spirochaetales bacterium | reverse complement strand
TTACCAAAGAGGAGGGCGTAGAAGTCGCCCCCGGCGAAGCCCCGGGGGAGAAGTTTAACTGGAAAGGGAAAGAGCTTGATTTCAGCTCTTGGGACAATGATAAATTTGAATCCTTTAAAGCTGATCCATTGGGCGCACTAGAGAAGATTGAGAGACAGTTATATGAATATCAAAAGGGAATTGCTGAATACGTTCCTCTGGAAAAGGAAAAGATGAAAAAAGCTAATAAAGCTATGAGAAAAGTAGAGGAATTAATGGAGAAGGGTGAAGAAGATAAGGCAAAAAAATATCGTAATGAGATTTATTTCCCTTTAATGACAGAAAGAAATAATGCATTCTTGAATTTACGATATTACGCTTTATCTGCCTTATCTTTAAGAAGGTATGTTATGGGGAAAATGTTTGTCTATATGCAAACTAAGTATATAAATGAGAGTAATAAAGAAATATTAACCAACTTTTTAGAAAAGTATGAAGATATCCTTGATTATTTTGAAATGACAGTGGTTCCGCGTTTGGTGGAAGCTGATATATAGGAGGAAAAATGAAAATAAAAATATCGGTTATTAGTAGCATAATTATTTCTGTTCTGATTATTTTGTTATTTACAGGTTGTGCTGAAAAGGTAAGCATTCAGGATAGGCTCGATATGTTTATTGCTGAATTGAATAAAACAGATAGAAGTGATGTTTATACAAATTGTCATCCTGATGCTTCAAAATATAGTCAGGCGAAACCGGCTAGCTATTGGGATGGTATTTTCCCGACGGCTCAAATTGAGTACTCTCTCGATTCAACTAGTCCTAGTGGTTCGACTGTTTTAACAACCTTAAAAAGTACTGGTGGATTAAATGATAGTGATATTGAATTTGAAATGAAAGAAGATACCCCTGATGTATGGTTTATTAACAAAATTGATCTTAATGATGATGATTCATATGAATTTGACTGACCGATTGATTAACCAATCTCCCACCACCCCCCTCCAAGGAGCGGGGGTTTTTTTATAAAACCTTGACAGCGGACCCTAAAACCGCCACATTGGAGTCATGAAGCACCACCTTCACAAGCACCTGAACCTTGCTGAAGACGATATAGTAGCTGTCCATTCAGATGCTCCTGCTACTGTGTTTTTCGCGGATGATGAGAATTACAAGGCATATCTGGAAGACTTTGACTACGATTACTTCGGCACTGAGGTAAAAAAGTTCCCCTTCTATATGGCCCCGCCGGAACCGGGGATCTGGCATCTGGTGGTCGAGCAGCCGGACCCGGAGCAGTCCATTACCGTCCGTATCGAGATAATCTCTGAAACTTGAAAACCTCTATCATGGTAAAATGAACCACGGGGCTATTAGGGTGTCATGGAATCTTATTGGTTGGACTCTTCCTCTTTCTCTTCTCCATGAGCGTGGCCGTGTTCGAGTTCTTCCTCGGTGGCTTCGCGGACTGCTTGAACGTCTACGTCGAAATGAAGTTCCTCTCCCGCTAAGGGGTGGTTGGCGTCCAGGGTGACATCGGCATCACCTATGTCTTTAACTGTTAGGATCTGTGTCTGACCGTTCTGCATCTGTGCTTGGACCTGCATCCCCTGCTGGATGTTTTCCATATCCTTGAATTGGGATTTAGGAATATCGAAGACCAGCTTTTCGTCGTACTGGCCGTATCCTTCTTCAGGTTTCAGCGAGATGGAGAAGGATTCTCCTTCCTCTTTACCCTCCAGGGCTTTTTCTAATCCGGGGATTATAGCGCCTTTTCCGTGGATAAAGGTAAGGGGTTCTCTTCCTTCCGAGGTGTCTAAGACCTCGCCGCTGTCGTTTTTAAGGGTATACTCGAAGCTTACAACTTTATTTTCTGCAACATTCATACGTTTGCCTCCTTCGCGGTTAACATAATAGTATTTGTTTAAAAAGGAAAGTCTGGGGCAAAAAAAAACAGCTAGAATGCTCTAGCTGTTTTACGTGTTAGGGTAATAGAACCCTAGTGTTTCGTGTTGTCCGCGATCTCCTCGATCTTCATTTCACCGATTTCTGCAGCCGGGGTTACGACTATTTTCACTTTTGCACGTATTGGTCGGCGGCGGGGAGCAACGAGACCAATGTTAGTCCCGTTTTCTAATGGCATTGATCAGTTTTCAAATAGTCTGCCTGCCGTTTCCATGGGAAGAAACATCCGTTTATGACCACGGTACTGTCCCAATGATTTGAAGCCGAATTTTTCGTAAAAAGGGACCGCTTTTTCGGTGAGGCAATCGACTACAACTGCGTAAGCTCGCATATAGGCATTCACCTTCCACAAGTATTCCAGCGCTTTTATCAATGTGATCTTTCCCAGCCCCGTACCCTGGTGCCTGCCGTCCACTGCAAGCTGGGCAATAAGAAACACGGGAACAGGATAGGAAGGAAGCCGTTTAGCTTCCTGTTCGGAAAAGGTCTCCCGGGCCACCGATCCTGGAGCCACGGTAAAAAAGGCGCAGATGCAGTGCTTGCCCTGTGCATTGTTCTCTCGACAGGGAAGCACAAGAGTCCGGCTTACGCCGACTTTCATATGGCGAAGCGCCTTTGTTTTCAGAAAATCGTTGAGGTCCTCTTCCCCGCAGTCAAAGGTTTCCCGATCATGAAGGGCTTTATCAAGTTCAACGAAGATATGGTCACAGATCATTAAAACCCGCGTTTTTTCGCGTAAGCGGCCGCGCTGCGAAGCGCTTCGTTCGGTTCTTCCGCCTGATCGCAGGCCCGGGCAAACTGGTCAAAAAGATCAGGGGATACGGGAATTTGTTCGTATTCTGATAGAATCTCTGAAGACCGTTCATCCATTATCCGTGTAATGTATTCGGTTAAACTCTTTAGTCCCAGCAAGGCGGAGGCTTTTTCAGCCTTGGTTTTCAGCTCTTCATCAATTCGTATATCAAGTCGGGTTGTCATATTCCGCTTCCTCCTTGTACAGAAATGCTCTGTACATTTTTAAGATATCACTACCAGTGCATAAATTCAATAGCATACAGCAATCTTCTGTACAGCTATTGAATGTTTCCAAACCCACGTGCTGTCTACACCCCCGACTTGTTTTCTTCTATATCCGGCGTTAAAAATGCCGGATCGACATAACGCCGAATCCTCGGCATTAGTTCCAGCGTCTAGTTCACTACCCTGCCGAGCGCACCAAAAAAAAACAGCTAGAATGCTCTAGCTGTTTTACGTGTTAGGGTAATAGAACCCTAGTGTTTCGTGTTGTCCGCGATCTCCTCCATTTTCATTACCTGTACCAGAGCGATAATAAGACCCTCTTTAAGGAGCTGGAGGGCAATCGGAATAAAGTACAGAACCACCAAAGCGCCGAGGAACATACCAAAGGTGTTAGTACCGATAATAAGCAGGATTATGTTGACTAGAACACCCAAGGGCCAAATAATAAAAATAACGGCGTCAAAGTAGTATTTGAGCCAATTCAGGATAATGAATTCTTTGCTCTTCTGAAGGTTCTGAACAATTCCCCCCTCTTCCCGCAGGTCCGACAGGGCTACGGTCATCCTGCTCCAGATCTTCCAGGGAATAACAAACACATAGCCGATGGCTACCACCAACCAGGCGACGAAGGCATTCCCTATATGTTTGCCTTGCAGTTTTTTCGGTTCATCCATTATTCTATCCTCCTAAGTAGAGATACTTTATTTCTCTACATTATATGCGAAGGCTATACTCCGCGCAATACATATTTTTATAATGACGAAAAAAACGTGAGTATCTTTCAATTTTTTTTATTTTGAAAGAGACTGACTTGTTTTGTAATTCCCTGCCCCAGTTCAACGAAAAATTTGATATTTTTCCGGCGTATGCATATCTTTACACCAAGAGTATGCCTGAATTACCGGATGTTGAGATATATCGCCGTTATATAGATGCCGCTTCGCTTCATCAATCTATACAATCTATTCAGATAAAAGGAGTAAGAGTATGTTTTTTATTTTAGGAGTTCTTTTTGTAGCGGTGGGGGCGCTTCCCCTCATTAGGACCATAAAAAACTTAAGCAGTATGGAAAAGGAGGAGCAGAGGGTCCGAGTGATACGCGGTGTGGTTATTCTCTTCATCGATATCGTTCTTCTCGTTGCTATTAACGCCTTTTTCTACTACTTCGTAGAATTCTTGTGGTTTAAAGAGTTGGGGTACACAGAAAGGTTCTGGACGGAACTCAGTTCTAAAATTGCCCTCTACTTTATAGGCGGTCTTTTTGCCTTTATTTTTCAGTACATCAACTACCGTATTGCCTTTAAGGAACTTCGTATGAGTCGATATGCCTTTATCGCACTGCCTGTAAGTGGAGTAATCGGATTTATCATTGGCTTCTGGACCCAGGGGTTCTGGCAGAGGTACCTCCTCTTTGCCAATCAGGCAGGTTCCACGGTTACGGACCCCATTTTCGGTAAGGGACTGGGGTTCTATCTCTTCAGTATTCCCTTCTTAATGAGTCTTATCAGTTTTCTCATGTTTCTCTTCCTCTTAACCGCTGCGGTAATCCTGGTAATTCGTTTTCTCGCTATTCGGTACGGCAACTCTACTGAGGTAACCACAGGATACGAAACGGTGTTCCAGTTTATCCGGCCTGTGCGGAAGCAAATATCCATCCTTGTAGGACTCTTTCTACTGATGCTCGCCGTAAATACCTACTTAAGTATTTTTGAGCTCATGCACTCTACTGCCGGGGTGGTTACCGGTATAGGATGGACGGACCTGAATATAAGGGTCCCCGCTCACGTGATAACCATAGTTGTCTATGTCGTAGCGGCCGTCCTGGTGGTCCTCTCCGGATTTTTGGACAAGGTCCAGCGAAAACTCTTTTTTATAAAGGACCCGGAGGGTGATTCGACAACGAATAAGAGGGCGGTCATTCCTGTGGCCATCGTAGTGGCAATTGTGGTACTCCTCAATACTATTGTTCCCGGCATTGTTCAGAGTACCGTAGTTGCTCCCAATGAAGTCACCATGGAGAGCCGGTTTATCCGGAACAACATAGATATGACCCGCGCCGCCTACTCCATAGAAACCGATAGGATCCAGGAGCAGAATTTCGAAATAGGAAGGGACGTAACCCCGGAGTTAACTCGGGAAAATGAAAGCACCCTAGATAACATTCGTCTCTGGGACTGGCAGGCCCTCCTGGACAACCTTCAACAGCAGCAGGAGATCCGCCTTTACTACCAATTTCACGATGTGGATATCGACCGCTACTGGATAGACGGGGAGTACCGTCAGGTTATGCTCTCCGTAAGGGAGATGGAGTTAAACGAACTGGACCCCAGCTCCCAGACCTGGATCAGCCGGCATTTCAAGTACACCCACGGGTATGGACTCGTCCTCCTTCCCGCCCATGAGGTATTGGAACAGGGCCGGCCGAACCTCCTGGTAAAGAACATTCCGCCGGAGGTCTCCATTCCGGGGCTTACGGTAAATCGGCCGGAGATCTACTTCGGAGAACGAACAAGGGAACATGTGTACGTAAAAACCGACACGGAAGAGTTCGACTATCCCTCCGGGGACGAGAATATCTATACCACGTATGAGGGCGAGGGAGGGATTGAACTCTCCAATTTTTTGCGAAGGTTTATCTTTGCTTGGAAGTTTGACGGATATCAGCAGCTTTTTTCGGGGTACATTAACAAGGAGTCCCGCCTCTTAATAAGGCGGCTTATAAGAGAGCGTACCGGACGGCTCGCCCCCTTCCTTATTCTAGACCGCGATCCCTATCCGGTCCTGACGCGGGAAGGAAGGGTTAAGTACATTATTGACGGTTACACCGCCACCGGTGCCTATCCATACTCTGAACGCTACCGGGGAGGCCTAAAGCAGTTTTACGGCGCCAACTATATCCGAAACTCGGTGAAGGTAGTAGTAGATGCTTACGAGGGAACGGTGGATTACTACGTTATGGACGAGGCGGACATCCTCCTTAATACCTACAAGCGGGTGTTTCCCGGCCTTTTCAAACCATTTGAGGAGATGCCGGATTTCCTAAAGGACCATATCCGATATCCGGTGGACCTCCTCTCCGTTCAGGCTGAAATCTACAAAACCTATCACATGAAGGACGTTCCCGTGTTCTATCAGCGGGAGGATGTATGGGAAATTGCTACAGAACGATACAGGGATAATTTTAAGTCTGTTGATCCCTACTATGTCATGGTGGACCTTCCCGGCGAAGAAGGGCTGGAGTTTGTACTTATGCTTCCCTTTACCCCAAAGGAGAAAAATGTAATGAACGCGTGGATGGCCGGGCGCAGCGACATTCCCAACTACGGCAAACTCATGGTCTTTCCCTTCCCCAAGGGGGTGGAGGTCCTGGGACCGAGACACATCGAGGCAAGGATCGATCAGGATACGGAGATGTCCAGGGCTTTAAGCCTCTGGAGTCAGCGTGGCTCCGAGGTGATTCGAGGGAACCTGCTGGCAATTCCTCTCTTTTCGGGGAATTCCCTCTACATCATGTTTGCCGAACCTATTTTCCTCCAAGCACAAGATGCCCAGCTTCCCGAACTGAAACGGGTCGCTCTGGCGGACCAGACCCGAGTGGTCTGGGACACCTCCTTCGAGGGGTCCCTCCGCAGACTGGTGGGTACTAAGGCCATGGAGCAGCCGGAAGATATAGGGGCCGCGGCGCCTGTCAGGGAATCCGGCGCCGCCGCGGAAGGAGCAGCAGCCGGGGTGAGTGAATCCCTTATCCAGGAAGCGGTTTCCGCCTTTGAGAATTACAAGGAACATGTAAAGAACGAACGCTTCGACGAAGCGGGAAAGGAACTCCAGGACCTCTCAGAGGTAATGAAAGAAATTCAGGAGGCCCGATCAAACAGGTAGTGGGATACGATGTACTCATTTCCACCCCCTAAAGCGAAGGTCTCCTCGCAGGCCATAAAGAACAAGCGCCAGTAGATACGCCATCGGGCCGCCTCCCGCGGCCCGTAGGTTTCTTTTAGGATCGGCTCGACGGTCTTTCGGTGCGCGTCCAGACGGTCGAGCCAGGCTCTAAGGGTCCGGCGGTAATGGTTTCCGTTTATCCGCCAATGCTGCCTAAGGGTAAGATGCTCTTGAAAGTAGAGGAGGAGATGGTCCGAAGGCATGGTCCCCCCGGAAAAGAAGGTCCTGGCCATCCACCCTTTGGTATACTCGTAACAGAACTCACGGTGGCTGAAGATATGGACGAAGAGTTTGCCTTTGGGGTTAAGCCACTGAGATATTCGTCTCATTAGTTCCCGGTAGTTTTTCATATGTTCAAACATCTCCACGGAAACGACTCGGTCGAACTTCTCATCCGGAGCAAAATCGTTTATATCCGAGGTAATAACGCGAAGATTGGAAAGACCTCGCCGCTCTATTTCCCCTTCGATATAGCGGGCCTGGTCTTTGGAACCGGAGACGGCAAGGATATCCGCTTTCGGGTATGTTTCGGCCGCGTAAAGACTGAAGGCACCCCAGCCGCAGCCGAGGTCGAGGAGCTTCATCCCGTCCTCTATTTCACCTCTACGGCAGGTAAGTTCCAGCATTGCTTCCTCCGATTCCGCCAGGCTGGTTTTGGGAGAAGGCCAGCAGCCTGCGCTGTACTTCATTCGGGGACCAAGGGCGGAAAGAAAGAATTCCGGGGGAACTTCGTAGTGCTGTTCGTTTGCCTTTTCCGTTTTCACAGCGATGGGCCCTTGGGAGAACTGTTCCACCTTTTCCCTACAATACGCTCCGTATTCTTCCACCCCCATGCTCCTAGATTGCCGCAGGTCCTTCTTAAGAAGCCTTCGAATCCCAATTCTTAAGAGCCGGTCCGGAATGAGTCCTGTTTCCACCAATCCTAGATACCATTCTCTTTCCATTTGTTGTTGTGTACCCCCCGATATGTGGTTATAATACAAATATCTTTTTAATCCAATAGAGGCTCTTTCAAAATGCTATTTTTCAGAGCCTCAATAGTGTAAGCATTCTTGTTGTGCCGTCAAAATAGGGGGTGGGTATGAATAAAAAATGGAAGATAGTTCTCTGTGTCCTTTTCTTCAGTATGGGTGTCCTTCTGTCCATTGGCGCTCAGGAGGAGATGAGTGTGAATGTTAAGGAGACCCAGCTGCGCTCGTCTCCCTCTTTCTTAGGAAAGGTAGTTTCCCTTCTTCTCTACGGAGACAGGCTGGAAATTCTCGACAGTCGGGGTCCCTGGAAAGAGGTGAAATTTTCCGGAGAGAAAGGGTGGGTGCATGAGTCGGCCCTTACTCAAAAGCGGGTGGTCCTGAAAGCAGGGGCCTCCGATGTGGATAAGACCGCCGACAGCGGGGAAGTCGCCCTGGCCGGTCGCGGGTTCAATGAAAGGGTGGAGGAGGAGTATAAATCTCAGAGTAACCTTGACTACACGTGGGTGGATAAAATGGAGGAATTCGGGCTGTCCCCGGAGATATTGGTGACCTTTTTGCAGTCCGCGGACCTGGAAATGGATACCGGTGAGTAGGGGAGGAAGAAAAAGATGAAAATCAGTGGATCTACCATACAGTATCGGATAATGGCGATGTTACTAATCTTCCTCTCCGCGACGGCGGTTCTCCTTACTATCTCCTGCGAAGGTCTGGGTGGTTTGACCGAGGTCGCCGCCGGAGTGGGTGTTGCCACCGGGCAGCTCTCATCCAGTGAGGCGGAAGCAATTAGCAAGAGCGCTAAGGCGGTGGAAAAGAGCGCCGAGGACATTACCCCGGAACAGACCTACTATATCGGACGGGCGGTAGGCGCCCAGATTATGGATAGCTACGACCCCTATGTACATACCGCTGCAACGGACTACATAAACGCCCTAGGACAGAGTCTCGCTCTGGCAAGTGACAGGCCGGAGCTCTTCGGTGGGTACCGATTTCTTATCCTCGATTCGGATGAGATAAACGCCTTTGCCGCTCCCAGCGGACACATCTTTCTGACTCGGGGAATTATTAACCTCGCGGAAACGGAGGACGGCTTGGCGGCGATCTTAGCCCATGAAATATCCCATGTGGTGCTGGAACATGGTTTGAAATCCATAAAAAGCTCCCGAATTACCGCGGCCTTTTCCAGTGTGGCCATGACTTCGGTACAACTCGCCTCCTCCTCGGAAATAGCTGAGCTTACCGAAGTATTTGAGGATTCCATAAATGATATTACCCAGACTCTGGTAACAAACGGATATTCCCGGGCCTCCGAAGCTGAAGCCGACCGCGGGGCCGTCGAGATTATGAAGAGGGTCGGATACGACCCCCGGGCGCTTGTAGAAGTCCTCGAGGCCATGGACAAGGTCCTTGAGCCTGGAGGATTGGATTTCGCCAAGACCCACCCCGATCCTAAGGACCGTATAGAAGTAGTAAAAAAGGAAATCGGAAACTGGAGACCAGGTCAGCGAAACGAAGCGGCAATGCGGCGCAGGTTCGGCGCCTTTAAAAGGAATTTATAAACTGCAGCATGAAAAAACGAGCGGAAAAAGAAAAGACAACGCGGAGGCGGCTCTCTCCCTGGATTAGGGGATTGCTTGTCGGGATTACGGCTTTCCTTTTTACCCTTCTGCTTTGGGGGGCGGGCGCCTTTGAGGGTTTGGAACGCCTCACTTACGATGCCAGGGTAAGACTTTTAAGAGACGCGGTGCGTCCGGAAACGGTGGAGCAAAACGGCAAGCCCGAAGGGGAGCGGGTGGTCCTTGTCCTTTTAGGTGACGCGTCTCTAAGCTGGGCGGAGGAAAGCAGCGGAATTACCTGGCCCTGGCCAAGGGAACTCTACGCGTATCTGCTCAATTTTCTTCATCGCTGTAATGTCGCTTCCGTTTCTCTGGATGTGCTTTTCGTGGAGCCTTCGAGCTTCGGGGTCTACGATGATGAACTGTTTGGCCTGGCAATAGAAGCGGGGAGTGAAGGAAGTCCGGTGGTTTCAGCGATGCGATTGAGCGCTCAAGAGGGGGAGGAATCCTGGCCGGAAGAAGAGCTTAGACATCCCCGTATCGAGGGGCTGGATGAGTTTATCGGTGAAAATCCGGAGATCTTTGAGGCCCTGAACTATCCTATGGCGGAATTTCCCATCCCCGAGGTAATGGAGTCTGTGGACATGCTGGGAAATGTCCATCTTCCAGGCTCAGAGGACGGAGTGTATCGCCGGTTACCCCTCTTCTCTCTCTTTGACGGCAAGGTGGTCCCCTCCATGGGACTTGCCGCGTATTTGGCAGCCACACCCGACGCGGAGATGCGAATAAGGGGAAAAGACCTCTGGGTAGATAACAGCAGGATTCAGCTGGATGACCGGGGGAGGGCAATACCGCGGTACTCCACCGAAGAAGACACCCACTACGCCTACAACGCGGCGGCCCTTATCCAAAGTGAAATCCAGCTCCTAAGCGGGGAGACCCCTAACTTGGACCCGGCTGAGTTAAAGGGCGCCCATGTTCTCTTCGGTTTTTCTGCGGCGGGTCTTTTCGATTTACGTCCCACTCCGCTTGCCGCGAGGACCCCTGGAGTGGAAGTCCACGCTACGGTACTGGAAAACCTTCTTAAAGGGAGTTTTATACGTCATCTAGGTCCTATTACCACAGCTCTGATTGTGCTCCTCTTTTCCCTGCTCTTTGGTTTTATGGGAGCTAAGACGAGCAGGGCGGAAATAAGCGTGGGACTGTATCTTCTGGCGGCAGCAATTCCCCTGGGGGTCTCAGTAGGAGTGTATCTTCTGGGGTATTGGTTCGATCTGGTCTTTTTTCTCGCCGCGGGACTTTTTACCATGGCCGGATCTTCGGTAATGAACTTTGCAACGGAGGGAAAGCAAAAGCGCTTTATAAAGGGGGCTTTTAGTCAGTATCTTTCTCCGGATGTCATCGAACAACTGGTGGCAAACCCGGATCTTCTGAAACTCGGAGGGGACCGTAGAGAACTTACCATTTATTTCAGTGATCTACAGGGATTCACCTCCATATCGGAGGCCCTTTCCCCGGAGGAACTCACCGCCCTGTTGAATGACTATCTCTCAGCCATGACGGAGATTATTCAGAACGAGGGAGGGACCATAGATAAGTACGAAGGTGATGCTATTATCGCCTTTTGGAATGCCCCGGTCATTCACGAGGACCATGCCCAGCGGGGGGTCAGGGCTTCTTTGGAATGTCAGAAACGATTGGCGGAACTCCGTCCGGAATTCTTAGAACGATCCGGAAAGGATCTTTACATGCGAATCGGAATGAATACCGGCCCAGCAGTGGTGGGGAACATGGGGTCCCATACCCGTTTCGATTATTCCATGCTCGGGGACGCGGTGAATCTGGCTGCCCGCTTGGAAGGGGTGAACAAACAGTTCGGGACGTTCACTATGATTTCCCAGGACACCTTTCATAGGGTGCAATCCGAATACGCCGCCAGAGAGTTGGGACGTGTGGCCGTGGTGGGAAGGATGGAGCCGGTAACCGTGTATGAGCCCATGGAGAAAGAAGCAATGGCCTTAAGACGGGACCGGTACGATGCCTTTGCCGAAGCCTTAGCACTTTACTATCAGGGTGAGTTTGTAAACGCCGCTGAAAAGTTCAGAGCTTTGGCTGATGTGGATCCGCCTTCGGCTAAGTATCTTTCCCGATGTGAAGATTTGGCGGAGAAGCCACCTGAGGATTGGAAGGGTGTATGGGTAATGACAAGCAAATAAGAAAGGAGTTTTTCTATGAAAGTTGCAGCATTCAACGGAAGCGGAAGAAAAGGGGGAAACACCTCTTTACTTATTAAAGAGGTATTTACTGAACTCGAGAAGGAGGGGATTACCTGTGAATTAATCGAGTTGGCGGGAAAACCCCTTAGGGGATGCACGGCCTGCATGAAGTGTAAAGAGAAAAAAGACGGGTACTGTTCTCTTAAGGATGACGGTTTAAACGATTACATCGACGCGATGCGAGACGCTGAAGGAATTATCATCGGTTCTCCTGTGTATTTCGCCAATGTAACCGCGGAGACGAAAGCCCTGATAGACCGCGCCGGATACGTTTCCAGGGCGAACGGGAATTTCTTTAAGAGAAAAGTCGGCGCCGCTGTTGTTGCCGTTAGAAGGGCAGGGGCTTTAAACGCGTTTAATGGAATAAACGATTTCTTTCTTATCCAGGAAATGATTGTTCCCGGTTCCCTCTACTGGAACCTCGGCATGGGAGGTCCCGCGGGGGACGCGGCAAATGACGAAGAGGGAATAGAGACCATGAAGCGCCTGGGAGCAAACATGGCCTGGCTCCTTAAGCGTTTAAAGGGTTTAAAGGGAGAGGCTTCGTAAAAACTATACCCCTGGGAACGCTAATTACCATTATCCGTTCTTTTTATCCGTCTTCTTGTTTTTTCTTTTCGGGGGGACTAAGAGGAGGGTCAGCACCACCAATCCTCCGAATCCCACATAGAGAAGGGTAAAGAACCAGTTTGGAAAATCGTAGAAGATGATCATCCGAATAAGCCTTCCCACGAAGGTGATATCCTCTTCAGCGGATTGGCCTGCCATTCGGCGGAGATTATACTCCCATTTTGTAAGGGGGCAAATCATGCCTATAAGGGCCTCTAAAGCAACAAACACAACCGCTATCAGATGAACGATTCTAAAGGGGAGGTTTTTCACCCATTCCCATTTAGCTATGCCACCGATAAGTATAAGGAGCTCTCCTCCCACGGCGAAAGCGACGTAGGCAAGATGAAATGCAACTATAAGATCGGCGAGTAACGCGTACATAGTCTAATTCCGTTGGACGAGATAATCCTCCAATTTTTTCATTGTCTTTTCCGTAACCTCCGCGGCGCATCGAATTCCTGAGTTCTCATAGGAAGTATTAATCATAGTACCCTGACGATGGACGAAAGCAACTAAATCGTGGCGGTTATGGGGAAAGTAAAACTCCGCGGTCCTGTTTCGCTCCTTTAGGGTTTCCTTGATATTGGCAACCAAAAGATCTAATCCTTCGCCCTTCTTCGCGGAAATAAAGTGGGCGTCGGGATAACGGATTCTAAGAAAACCAAGTTCCTCCGAGTCGCATTGATCGGTCTTGTTGAAAACGGTAATCCTTAAGACATCGTCCGCGCCAAGTTCCTCTAGAACTGCCAATGTGGTGGTGTAATGCTCCTGGGCTTCGGGATGGGAGGCGTCAATAAGATGGATAAGGACATCAGACTGAAGGGCCTCCTCTAATGTGGAGCTGAATGCTTCCACCAGATCATGGGGGAGTTTCCGTATGAATCCTACCGTATCCGTTATAAGAAGGGTTTTCTTCCCATCTACCCGGATCTTCCGCGTAGTGGAATCCAGGGTGGCGAAGAGCTTATCTTCTACCAGAACATCCGCTCCGGTAAGGGCATTAAGGAGGGAGGATTTTCCCGCGTTGGTATACCCCACGATAGAAGCTGTGGGAACAGGTACAAGACCGCGTTTTTTCCTGCGGGTTTCCCTCTGTGTTTTGACCTTTTCCAGGTCTTCCTTGAATCTATGTATTTTTTCCAGAACAATCCGGCGGTCTGTCTCGAGCTGGGTTTCCCCCTCTCCTCTGGTGCCCCGAAGGCCTCCCCGCTGGCGGGAGAGATGGGTCCAGGCCCGAGTAAGACGGGGAAGAGAGTACTCCATCCTGGCCAACCCTACCTGGAGAACGGCCTCCTTGGTCCTCGCGTGGTCGGCGAAGATATCGAGGATCACCTCGTGGCGATCTATTACACAGAGTCCGCTTAAGCGTTCCCAATTACGCTGTTGGGAGGGGGAGAGCTCGTCGTCGAAGATAATACAGTCGGCCTCCGCTTCTTTTGCGGCCTCGCTTATCTCTTCCGCTTTTCCGGAACCCACGAGAAAACGGGAGTGCGGCGATCGAAGGAGCACCTTCCTGCTGTCCACAGGCAAGAGTCCCATGGTTTTAACCAGGGATTTCAGCTCTTGAAGGAGTTCTTCTGCTTTCTGCAGCTCCTCTTTTTTTGAATAGATGGTTACGAGGAAGGCCTTTTCAACCTTTTTTGAGAAAATACCCGCTGGTGATGTATCCGGTTTATTCAATGTTTCTCGCTGTCTTCCAATTAAATCAGCCGCTTTCAAAATTAACTAATTTTGAAGTGGTCCTACCTATATCGGTTTCTACACTCTTACTGTATGTAATATACTGAAAATATGAACCTTTTTCAATCCAAGTATCCTAAACCAAGTATCCTAAACCTTGCGGTTATTCTTTTGAGGTGGTATTTTTAGTTCATGAACAGCCCGGAGCACGCGCCGAACTGTCTTAAGTGTGTGTATTTTTCCGTCACCTGGGACAAGAAATTCCCCAGGGGATGCTCTGTTTTCGGGGTAAAATCCCGGGAGCTGCCCAGCGCGGTGGTGTACCGCTCTACCGGGAGGCACTGTCCCTTCTTTAAGAAATCGCCTAAAATACAGGAGGGTGATTCGACACTAGGGTAATTCAATGTGAAAATGACCATGGAAGGAGCGAATAAATGGATTGTGTGAATAAAGAAAAAAACCTTAGCAGATGTAACTGTACCTACGAACCCTGTCCGAGGAAGGGAAATTGCTGTGAATGCATCGTTTACCACAAGAGAATGAACGAACTTCCCGCGTGTTTTTTCTCCGACGAGGTGGAAAGGACCTACGATCGTTCTTACGCGAGATTTATTCGAGAAAATTCATAATGAGGATCCATAATGGATGACGCGGAACTCTACGACATTGTCGACTATATCTTAAATCGTGCCGGGGATGCCGAGTTAGAGGTAATTATTAAGGCGGTCCAGCGCCGTACTAAAGACCAGGGGAAGGGTCCCATGGGGCTTAACCCGGAGCGTATGGCAAAGACGGTTGCACATAACATCAACGAGCAAATGGGCGCTTCCATCGACCAGGTTAGAGGAATGGTTCGTGATTTTGTAACCGATATCATTCGAAAGGAGGCGCCGGATATCTCCGAGGAGCATCTGGAAGCCCTCTTAAAGGAGTGGGTCCCCGGCGCAATGGGCGGACGGGGTGGTTCCGTGGAAGCTGAACCCCCAGGTACAGCAGGGAGAGAGGGTGAAACGGAAAAATCCTACTCCGGGGAAAAAAAGGAGATACTCCTAGCTATGATAAAGCAGTTTATTACCTACAGCACAGGGGCCATGTCGGTTACGGAGAAGGAAAAGCTCCGCCGGGAAATTCCCGACTGGCAGCAGAAATATTGGCAGAAGTTTCCCGAGCGGGTCCGCAGATTGATCAACCTTTTCCTGAAAGGCAAAATAGGATTAGAATCCTGCTGGGAGTCTATTGAAGAGGAACTATCTTCATCAGCATAATACATAAAGTGGATTAGGGAGTAATACTATGAGCAACGCTGTTACAAAAGCAGAGTTGAAAAAGAAAGTGGAAGAGGTTTTACCGAATAGTATAGAGCTGAGACATGTTCTTCATCGCAAGGCCGCGGTTAAATTCCAGGAATACGAGGCCTTCAATCTTATTCGAGAACGGCTAAAGGGTTTTCCCCTGACAGTACTCCCTCCTTATCTGGAAACTGATACGGTCGCCCTGCTTTACGGGCAAGGAAAGGGAAAGAACGTTACCCTCCGGGCGGATATAGACGCGCTTCCTTTAAAGGACACCAGCGGTACACCCTGGGCCTCGGAAACCGAAGCTTCCCACAGCTGTGGACACGACGGTCATACTGCTATTCTCATGGGCGCATTAGAGGTATTAAGCAGCTTTCAGGACCGGATAAAAGGATCGGTACGTTTCGTGTTTCAACCCGCGGAGGAGGAAGGAGGCGGAGGAAAGATGATGGTGGAAAAGGGTATGCTTAGGGATGAACCTAAGGCGGATGCTGTATTTGCCCTCCACGGTTGGCCCGGGATCCCTGTGGGGACTCTCTTCTCACGGCCCGGTGCAATGATGGCTGCCGCCGATCGTTTTACTATCCGCGTAAAAGGGAGGGGAGGCCACGGTGCTCGGCCTGAGAAAGCGGTGGATCCCGTGGTTACCTCAGCGGAATTAATTACCGCCCTTCAGACCATTGTTTCCCGGAATATCGAACCTACCCAAGCAGGGGTGGTATCCGTTTGTATGGTCCATGGAGGTCAAGCAAATAACGTTATTCCCGATGAAGTGGTGATGGAAGGGACTACCCGGTACTTTGCACCGGCTGTGGGAAGTATTATAAAAACCCGTATGGAGGAGACTGTCCGGCACATCTGTGCATCCAAGGGAGCGGAAGGGAGCATTGAGTACCGACGCGGTTACATCCCCCTGGTAAACGATCCGAATATGGTCGCCTTCGCGGAGGGGGTCGTGAAAAAGTACCTCCACCGAGAGGCTTGGCTGGAACGGGAGGAACAAACCACGGGGGCAGAGGATTTCTCCTTCTATCTGCGGGATGTACCGGGGGCTTTTCTGCGCCTCGGATTGGGAGAGGACTCTGCGGACCTGCACAACTCGCGGTTCGATTTTAACGACGAAGCCATACGAGTGGGTATTACCGCCCTCTGCGGGATTGTTTTGGAGATGCTCAGCTCATAGGCCTATCATGAACTGGAAGGTCCTGTCCGCTACCTGAGGGATTGTTTCATGGCCGTAGTCGGGGTATATGTCCATTTGCTTTTTTGATCGTATCCGGTTGTACGCCGCGAACTGGGTGGAGGGAGGACATATTTCATCGACCAATCCGGTTGACATGAGCACCTCCGCCTTAATCCTGGGGGCCAGGTGAATATTGTCCACGTAGCCAAGGGTCTTGAAGATATCTTCCTCCCGTTCATGCCGGGGGTCCAGATGCCGGAAGTAGAGGAACAACTCGCTGTAGGCGTCCTTTCCGAGGTCCAATTCCCAGACCCGTTTGAAATCGCAGAGAAAGGGGAAAACCGGAGCAAGTTTCTTTATTCTCGGTTCCAAAGCGCCGCAGGCAAGGGTCAGTGCCCCGCCCTGGGAGCGTCCGAAGGCGCCCACCCTGTTTTCATCCACCTCTTCCATGGCAAAGGCGATATGGGCGAGCTCCACCGTGTCCAGATATATCTGCCGGTAGTGGAGGCTTTCCGGGGAGTAATCCAATCCGCGGATAATATGCCCTCGAAGGGTATTTCCTCCGGGGTCGCTAGACATTCCGCCTTGACCGCGGCAGTCCATGGCAAGAATTACGAAACCCGCGGCCGCGTAGGGGAGGAGGGTCACCCAGTCCCCGGAGTTGGCGGTGTATCCGTGGAACTTTAGCAGTGCCGGTCCGGGTTCCCGTTTTACTCCGGCAGCTATTTTGGGGACCGCCATCTTCGCGTAGATTCTTGCCTCGCCGACACCGGAAAACCGCAGATCGAAGCAGTCCGCAAAGGGGCTTGTAAAATCAGCAGGTTCCAAGGATATCTCAGGATCCACCGAATTAAGTTCTTTTAGGGCCTGTTCCCAGTACTCATCAAAATCTTCAGGTTTCGGATTGATTCCTCGGTAGGTCTTCAGCTGTTCCAGGGGCATATCTGTCTGGGGCATAGGGTTTCTCCTTTTTTTCTATTGTAATCGGTTCTATGTGTAATCGGTTCTAAGTTCTCAAAGTATACCCGGTGTGTTAAAGAGAATCAAATTTCTGAATTCTCCTTAAGCATACCTGGCATCGGCAAAATCTACCCATCCCCCCGCTTCGACGAGAGCATGATCGAAGTCCGGAAGGGAGAAGGGGACCTCCTCGGTTTTTCTATGCTCCCCCTTGCCGGTAAGAATCATCTTTCCCCCGTCCAGGTCCACTCTAATGGAAAGCCCTTCCGGGGCATATTCCTTAAAGAGACGATTAATGGTATCTGCCTCCAGCTCCAGGGCGATCATACCGCAGTTGTACATGTTCTGACGAAATATTCTGGCAAAACTTACAGCTATGACCATATTAATACCGTTTTGCTCCAGTGCCCAGGGTGCGTGCTCACGGGAGGACCCGCAGCCGAAGTTTTCCCGGGTAATGATGGTCCTCTTTCCTGAAATCTGGTTTGTGGAAAAACCGTTAAGTTCCAGGTCTTCCAACAGGTGGGGTTTCAATGCTTCCTTTGTTATCTCCGTAAGGTATCTCGCCGGAATTATCTCGTCCGTGTTTATGTCGGATCTATCTAAAAACAGTACTTCACCGCTAAAATCTTTCATTTCTGTTCTCCTTTCTCATGGTGTTTGTTGATTCAGCCGCTTTCTAGATCATTCCGCGGCGGTTATATGTCCGGCAATTCCCGTTGCCGCGGCAGTGGCGGGGCTCATTAGGTGGACCATTCCGCCTTTTCCCATCCTGCCGTTGAAATTCCTGTTCGTAGTGGAGGCGCAAACCTCGCCTTCCGCCAAAACCCCGTTGCTCATGCCGAGACAGGCACCGCAGGTGGGATTGGTAACGCAGAATCCCGCCTCCATAAAAATGTGGATCAGTCCTTCTTCGAGGGCCTGCTTGTACACATCCGGGGTCGCGGGGGAAAGGACACCTCTAACGCTAGGCGCAAGCTTCTTCCCCTTCAGTACCCCTGCCGCCGCCCTAAGGTCTTCGATCCTTCCGTTGGTACAGGAACCGATGTATACCTGGTCGATTTTGGTTTCCTCCATCTCGGCCGCTGGTTTTACCAGGTCCGGTTTGTACCCGTAGGTTACCTGGGGAGCGAGGCTTTTTACATCGTGTTCGAGGACCTCTTCATATTCAGCGTCAGTATCGGAACCCCACCGGGTATATTCCTTCAGGGCCTCCTCTTTGGAAGAAAAATCTCTTTCGATGAAGGGCCAGAGGTAATCCACAGTAATGGTATCCGGAAGAAAGATTCCAGAGGTTGCCCCCGCCTCAACAGCCATGTTGGAAATGGTCATTCGCTCCTCCATGGAGAGTCGTTCCGTTAGGGGACCGCTGAACTCGATGATCCGATTCGTTGCTCCGTTTACTCCGATCCTTCCGATAATGGAAAGAATAATGTCCTTGGCGAAAACCCCTTTCGGCAGCTCACCGGTAAGGGTAATCTTCATTGTCGCCGGCTTTTTAAAGGCGCATACCCCGTTGAGGACGCCCACTTCCAGGTCTGTCGTCCCCACCCCGGCGGCAAAGGCACCGAAAGCGCCGTGGGTGCAGGTATGGGAGTCCCCCATAATTACCGTGTAGCCCGGCCGGACAAAGCCCTTTTCCGGGAAAATAGCGTGACAGACCCCGTTGGCGCCGATATCGAAAAAGTCCTTTATTCCATGCCGCCGTGCCCAGTCCCGGAGTATTTTTCCCTGTTCTGCTGTTTTTGAGTCCTTGGCCGGGGTAACATGGTCGATAACCGCCTTAATCTTATTCGGATCGAAGACCCGGTCCTTTCCTCTACTTACAAGGTCGTTTATTGCAATCGGTGTTGTAATCTCGTGACAGAACACTGCGTCCATGCTTAGGACGTGTATCCCCTCCGCCGGTGTGTCCACCAGGTGCGAGTCGAATATCTTTTCCGCGATTGTTTTTCCCATACTGTTCTCCTTTGTACTCTTTCTACCTTTATTGTTTCAACGTTGTCACAGCTATTTCTTGCTCTTTTGAGGTGTGGATATCCACAGTGCCTTAAGTTCCGCTTTCCCGCTGTTTTTAAGGATGTGGG
>CAYXSD010000040.1:0-5642 GCA_964466335.1 uncultured Spirochaetales bacterium | reverse complement strand
GACGAGAAATGAAACAGTTTTCTTTCCCGTAAAATCATAGTATATTTGTAAGGTAATGGGGGAATGATGAATATTCCAATTAAATCGATCGCTTTCACAGGTATTCTTCTCTGTATTGCACTTATATTTGGGTGTGCTTCGAAGACTGAAGCAGAGGAAGTTCCGGATTATTCCGATGAAAAGGTGCTGGAGCGGCTGATAAACAGCTCTGATAGGGAGTACTTCCTCGTGGATGTTAGAACTCCGGAGGAGTATGTTCCCGCCCACATTCCAACGGCAATAAACATTCCCGTGGATAAAATTGGTGAAAACCCGCCCACCAAGGATAAAGATGCCTTAATTATTGTCTACTGCAGAAGCGGCGCCAGGTCTGCCCGGGCAAAGGCCACCTTAGAAGAGATGGGGTACACAAACGTCCACAATTTCGGCGGCATAATCGACTGGTCCGGCGAAACAGTGAGGAAGGAGTATTAGTGGGTTATTAAGTTTGGGAAGAGGTCCTAAAGCTCCACCTTTACTTCAATGGTTTTCGGTTCCCCTACGTCCTTTAGCGTGTCCGCCAGGCCTTTCAAGACGTTGGTAAAAACAGAGTGGACATAGGCATTTAAGGGGACATCCTTTCCGTTTATTTTTACTGTTACTTCACTTTCCATGCTGTATTTCTCCCTTTTTCTCTTATCAATTTCTATACTACTCTTAAGCATAAAGATTCGCCCTTTATCGGTCAATACAGCCGTTTTCAAAATGAACCAATTTGTAAAGTGGTTCGATTAATTTTGAAAGCGACTCAATAAAGGATAAAAACCACAGAAATTTCAAAATTTTGAAGATTTTGAATAGGGTAGTGCTAAATGGAGAACATACAATACGCAGAGGTCCTTATGATCCTGGTTACAGGAGAAATGTACCGGTTATTAGTTTTGGTTCCTTCTGTTTGTGCCCAATGATTTCATTCATTTGGGTAGCGAAAACGATATACCTTTCAGGGGTATGATTTTCTTTGGCAATTGCTGAAGAGTTTTCCGAAAGTATTCTGAATTCGGTTTCTGAAGCACAGATGATTTTATTTTTTAAATTCTTTTCTACATTCTTCATAATAGTCAATCAAAGAAAACAATAAGAAATACTCCTTCAGTTTACCCCAGTCAATACTGTTATGATATTTTTCGAGGATACTTTTGATATCATTCTTTTCCAGCTCTACCCTTTGCGGATTGTTCGCCAGGGCTTGAATCTTTAACCCGATTATATCTTCGGGTTTTAATATCGGAATAGCCATTTTCCCATTATAAATGGGTTTTATTTGTTTTTCTTTTAGCATTCTTAATGAAATAGGTCGAAAAGCGTGAATAAAATCTAATGTTCCGTGTGTTTTAATTTCGGAAACATATTGGGATACATTTTCGGTAATATATATGCATTTATACGAGTGTCTCTCAAGTATAGTCCTAACTTTTTCAGCATCCCTGCCTTTTACCAAGAAATCAATATCCATGGTTGTTCTCATTATACCATGTATTCCTAAGGCAAACCCGCCTATGAGAGCATAGTCTATCTCATGTTTATTAAATTTCGTTATGAGAAAACCTAATACCCGTTTAAAATCCATCTTGCTTACAGTATACCTTTATCTTTTATTCGGGACAAGGATTCGTTAATTATCCTCCGCATCGGAGAGGGCCGTGGTGAGCACGGGGCGGCGGAACCAGGAGAAGAGACCCACCACGATGGCGCAGTTTATAACGGAAGCGGCGGCAAAGAGGTTCCACTTGGGATTAGCAGAGCCGATACTCCCCGCGAAAGAGAAGAGTTTTACGCTGATGGTGTACTTAGCGTCGTTGTTGAGGAAGAGGAGGGGCGCCATAAATCCGTTCCAGGCACCGAGGAAGGCGGTCATAACGGATGTGGTAATGACCGGGAGAGAGAGGGGAAAGAGGATGGAGGCGGTGTAGCGGAAGGGAGAGACCCCTTCTATCTTTGCCTGGTCCCCCAGGGAGCGGGGAAGCTGTTCCAGGTAGGCGGTTATGGTAAAGAGACTGAAGGGTATGGCGTGGTAGAGGTAGATGAGTACCAATGGGGTGAAGGAATTCACCAATCCGAGCCTTCTAAAGATCGAGAAGAGGGGGATAAGCGAATGCATTCCCCCGGCGATGCTTAAAACCTGCACGAGAGTTAAAAAGCCATGGGTGAAGCCCTTTCCCCGGGAAACGAGGAACACTGCAGCCGTAAATCCGACAAAGGGAATTATCAATGAAGTAAGGCCCGCGACAATGATGGTGTTACCGAAGTATCGAAGGATGTTCTCCTCTTCTACTACTGTTGCGTATGATTCAGCGGTAAAATACGGAGGGATGAAGGTGTCCGCGTACGCGAGGCTTATTCCGGAAAAACTCATCCAGAGGAGCATGTAGAGGACCAGGACCCCGGAAATGAGCATTACAGCGGGAAGAAGATACCGTAAAAGATCAAAGCCCAGAGCGGGGGCCCTCCGCCGTAATGTAGAAAAGACGGGTGATCCCCAAGGGGCCTTTGGAGCGCCGGCACGTCGGGGCTGTTTAGAAGTGGCGATGTTTTTCGAAGCCCCCCGCAGTTTGCTAAAGAGCTTGATCCGGCCGCGGCGGGGGAGGGAGAGAAGCACGAAGAGGGTGAAGATGATAGCCGGAGAGGAGCCCTCCAGAAATCCCTCTGTCAGGACCCTATAGCCGAGCCATGCTGTCTGAAGAAGAAACCCCGAAAAGAAGTACAACCGCCTTTTAAGACCGCCGAGAAGAAGAGCGGAAATAACAAGACCGGGAAAGCCCAAGAATAAGGGCTGTACCACTGCCGCGAAGATGACCCGAAGACGGACCCGTTTCTCTCGGTTTCTTAAAAAAAACCATAGTATCATAACCAGGACTACCAGACCGGCCATAACGATGGAGTAGGCGGATACGATACCGAAATCATCGGTCTCGTTGAAGAGATCGTAGAGAAAAATTCCTAAAGTGGTGGTGGATCCCACGATGTAGCGTTCGGTAATTCCCGAAATAAGCGGCGGTCCCCCGGCGGTCATCATGAATATGAGGGTAAACTCCTTAAAGGATTTTACAAAGTTCAGGACGGCTATTACCAGGAGGGACCTGCGGATGGAAGGGAAGAAAATGTATCTTACCAAATCAAATCTGTCCGTCCCGTCAAGGTTGGCCGCGTCGATAACGCTCTTAGGGATCTTCTTTAGGGCACCGGTAAAAACGAAAACAGCAATCGGGAGCCCCATCCAAACGCTTACAAAAAGAGAGCCCAGGAAGCCCGCCGCCGGATCGGTCATCAGGTTTGCCTCGATCCCGAACAGGCGGGTAAGGAGGGAAGTGCCGCCGTTACCGTGGATCAAGGCGCGCCATATGGGTACCAGGATATACACCGGGACCGCCCATGGAATAAGGAGAGAACCGAAGATCAGCCGCCTTGCCCAGCGCCGGGTCTCCAGAACGAAGAAAGAAGCGAGAAAGAAGGCGAGAATTAGGACTAAGGCCGTATTCACCACGGCCCACCCCACGGTTATGTTAAGGCTGTACCCGAATGCCCGGTCTTGGCTGAAGAAACGGTAGTTCTCCAACCCGGCAAACCAGCGTTCCCCGTAGAGATCGTGAAAGAAAGAGGTAATTCCGGCATCAATAAAAGGGGCGAGCCCCGCCAGCAGGAGAAGGAAAATTGTCGGCAGGAGCATGCCCCAGGGCGGTTGTGGTATTCTTCTCATGGATCTGTCCCCTTATCGGGGATTACACCATGTTGTTGAATCAATCTACTCCCCGTCTTAGAAAGAGAGGCTGATTTCGGTTATGCTTCGCACCGGTTTAATACCCTCCGGCACAACTTTGGCGTCTTTATCCCAAACAATAATCAAGGGCCATTCTCTTTCCGGTAGAGGTTCTCCGTTTTTGTACATTGCGATAATGACGTCCTCGTTGTTGTGGAGTTCTCTGCTGTCCAGGGTTATGGAGAAACCATCGGAAGCAACAACGGTTACCTCGTATCCGGCTTCTGCAGCTTCTTTGTTGTAGCTGATTATGGAGGAATCCTGTTTATGGGGCGCGTAGTCCGGATCGTCCGAGTAGGCGAGAAGGAGGTAGAGGGGTATCCCGGTGTACTCTATGTCTTCCTCGGCCTTCCGGTCATGGTAGGTGACGGTGGTTTTATGGCAGCTAATTCCGCTTTGCATGGTCTGACGGTCGATCTCGTGGTCCATTTTGCCCGTCATGTTCAGGGTGAAGGATTTGAAGGGTTCTCCAGAGGCTTTGATTTCTTTCACCATTTTGGCGCTTAGATGGCCGTCAATATTTGGGACATTGGGCCCTACCTTTATGGTCCGTATGTAGCCGGGATCGAAGGGCATGTACTCTCCGTCAATGTTGAAGGCCAAGATCCACTCGCCGTCTGTGGTGTCCAAAAGCTGTTCTCCCGAGTAGGTCATCTCGTATCCGTCCATGGCAACAACGGTTACTGTTGTGTCCTTGGATAGCTGCATGTAGTTGCTAATAAAATCTGCAAATTGTACACCGCCGTAGTCGTGAGTATGGGTGGTGCCGGCGGAGGTGGTAAAGCTTCCCCGGCCTTCTATGTAGTAGGGACTTTTTTCCAGCTCCTCCAAGGTAAAGGAAGCCTTATTATTGTTGATATTGATATCCAGAGTAAAGACTTTCTCTTCACTTCCGTCCTTAAGGTGGAGTTCCACGGTAACTAGGTCCTGTATCTGAATTTTTCCGGAAACTTCTCCCACTACCCGGGGAGGGATTTCCTCACCATTCTCCATATCGGCGATATAAAGAGCATCCGCGGGAACCTCGGCGGTATTGAAGGTGGCGCTGTACCCGTCAGCTGCGGTAAGGGTAATATCGTAGCCCTCTTCCCAGAGGGACTGGTCGAATACATAGGGATGTTCCGCGTCCAGTCCGTCGGACATAGCCGCTACCAGATGAAAAGGAATGGCCATGTAGGTCCGCGTTTCTCCCTTCTTCTCCAGGGTCACCTCTTTGTAATGCGAGGTGTGTTCCTTGGCCTCTTCCAGATCCGCTTGATTCATGGTATCTGTTCTGGCACCGATTACCTCTATAATCCAGCCTTCCTCCGCGGTTTTGCTGCTTGCGGTCTTTTCTCTCTCCTCCGATCCGGTCTCCGGCTGTGAAGCACAACCGGCCCATGTAAGAAGGAGCGCCGTCGACAGCAGGAGGACTGTCAGAAGAGTAAACACCGCTTTTGTACTGTTTTTCTTGTTGGTCATTATCTTGCTCCTTGTTTTTTGTATTACTTAAGCTTTGCGTTTATTATGCTCTGTCCCTCCTTAAGGACCCGGTCTATGCCCATCTGACCGGTGAGGACAAAGCGGAGTAGTTTCCACATTGTATTCTTGTAGATTCCATAGGCCTTTTCCGGAGGGACGGAGGTCCCGATCTCCATGCTGCGGGCAAGGACTTCGTGATAGGGATTCGTACGTTTAGCGATTTCCCATGCTCCGGGGTGGACAGGGAGTTTTGCCAGGGCAGGCGGAAAACGCTGCTGCACCCCTACTCCGGTGAGGTACTGGACCAACCTTCTGGCTAAAATGGGACGTTTCGTGCGTTTGGTAATGGCAAAGCCTTTGAAATCCAGCATAGGGGAGATGTATC
>CAYXSD010000039.1:9833-25285 GCA_964466335.1 uncultured Spirochaetales bacterium | reverse complement strand
AGCTATTCTTGGTGCGGGCTTAAGGCTTGGCCACCAACTCAATATTCAGCTCTTTTCCAATTATGTAATTGTGATAAGTCTGATCATCCTGGGAGAAATTGTACACCGGGTTATGGTATTGAGAATGGGTGAAAACACGCCGATTCTGCGGTTGGGAAAAACGGGAATCACCCTGGCGAACATTGTTCTTTCGGCGGTAATGCTGGGCGACATGAGACTCTTCCTCGACTATGAGGGTTTTTTAGGATTCCGATTGCTGTTGCTTATAGCTCTTATTGGCGGCATAATCGAGCTTATAAGCGAACTTGTCGCCTACGGAAAGCTCAAAGCAGCCCGGGCTTCACTGGGTGCTGCCTAGAAAATTTGTAACAATTTATTGTTGTGAATAATAGGAAAAATATTTTACTATCATGATCAGGAAAGCAAAGACAGCCGATTTGACGGAGATTACTCAGATCGCCCTCTCTTCAAAACAATATTGGAACTATCTGGAGGAGTATTTCTCTCTTTGGAAGAAAGAGCTGACTATTACGGAAGACTATTATAGAAAGAATACTATCTATGTATTTGTCGAGGCCAACAGGATACTAGGATTTTATTCATTGGTCATGCTGGATAAGGAGTTTCATTATAAGGGGGAAGTAATAGATCCGGGGTTGTGGCTGGATCACATGTTTGTAACACCCGAAAGAATAGGGATGGGAATTGGGACAACACTCTTTAAGCACTGTATCGGGTTGATGAAAGAAATGGGATGGAATACTCTGAGGATACTGGCGGATCCTCACGCGGCGGGATTTTATCGTAAGCGGGGTTGTCGGTATGTGAAAGATTTTCCTTCGTCAATTGAAGGAAGAACAACACCTTTGTTGGAATTTTTCTTAAAATAGCCTCTGAGGAAATAAAGATGAATACTAAAGTACTATTAATGGGCGATCCCCGACTTCGAAGGATCTCCGAAGAAGTGATATTTCCTCTAAGCCAAGCGCATTGTAATGAGATAAATACACTCCACGAAACCTTAAAGGAGTTTAGAAAAGAAAATGGTTTCGGAAGAGCAATCGCGGCACCGCAAATCGGTGTAAATAGACGTTGTATCGCCTGTAATCTGGAAGGTGCGGTTTTCTCTATCATCAATCCAGTTATTACCTGGAAAACAGAAGGGACATTCACCCTCTGGGACGACTGCATGTCCTTCCCCGATCTGTTGGTAAAGGTAAAACGGTTTACATCAATTACACTTAAGTATCGGGATGAGCGGGGAGAGGAACATCTTTGGGAACACCTTGATACATCGCTTTCGGAACTGATGCAGCATGAGATCGACCACTTAGACGGTATACTTGCCGTAGACAGAACAGTGGACAGGGAAAGCCTGGTGTACCGCTCTGTCTTTGAGAGCAACCGTGCCTTTTTTTAAAAGCAGGTTGATGAGGTGAAAATACAATGAAAATCACCGCAATTGTGGGAAGCGCAAGAAAAAAGGCCACCTACCACTCTGTTCAAACGTTCCTGAACAGTCTTAAAACTTATGAAGATATAGATGCTGAGATTATCTCCTTAAGCGACTATCGCCTCGAAGTATGCCGCGGGTGCAAGCTCTGCACCGATAAGGGGGAAGAGTTCTGTCCTTTAAATGACGACCGGGACCTGCTCATCGGGAAGATGAAAAACTCCGAGGGAGTGGTATTCGCCACCCCTAACTATTCCTTTCAGGTCTCCGGGTATATGAAGGTCTTCTTGGACAGGCTGGGGTTCTTTTTTCATCGGCCCGAATTTTTTGGGAAGACATACACTAGTATCGTTTCCCAGGGAGTCTACGGTGCAAAGGACATCGTAAAATACCTCAATTTCGTGGGCAGCGGAATGGGAGTCAACGTGGTGTAGGGGTGTTATTTCACCGCTCTGGAACCTATCACCAAAGAGGAGCAGGAAAAGATTGACCGCCTTATGGAAAAGCAGGCAAAGCTCTTCTATGCCGGACTGAGCAAGAACCAATACCCGAATCCGAATCTTTTCGAATTGATGATTTTCCGGATTACCCGCTCGAGAATCCGAATAATGCTCGATGAAAGCTACAGAGACTTCACCCACTTTAAGGAGAAGGGATGGCTCGAATCGGATTTTTACTATCCGGTAAAGCTGAATGCGCTTATGAAATTAGCGGGAAAGATGTTTGACGGCATAACGGTGAAGAACACGAAGAAGAAGATTTGATGGTTAAATTTATGTATTTGATGGCTTTAATCACCTATTCACATTAAAGCTCATGGTGCTGCCAGGAGAGCTTATGTTGGTTATGGAGACCGGGGCATTGCTTCCGGAATCGAGCGGGATGGATTGCAGGCTGTCCCTGTTGCCGGCAAAAAAAAGATCGGTGTAAGATGCCGCGACACCTCCCGGGTCTAGGAGACTGTCGTTGTTGTCCGCCTCAATAACCGCAACCCCGAATCGATCGTTAGAGGAGTAGTCGTTCACACTGTTTGTCGACCAACGGGAGAGGATGAGACTTTGGTCCACATGAAGGATGAGTAACCCATCTCCCGGGAGGAACTCTGACCATGCATTGTCGTTGTCCCTGAAATTCGCAATGAGGAGGTACTCGTCGTCGTCCATGGGGATTTGGGCTACTGTTTTCGAGAGGTCTATGTCCTGAAGTTCCACGGTGACCGTTGTAATCCCCGGGTCTTCGCCGCAGCCGGCAGGCAGGAGGACGAGGGCCATCCCCAGGAAGAGGAACGTAAAGTGATACAGTACGGGTCGGTACGCGGGGGAGCCTTGGGTCCTGTCTTTCCGCGGATGGAGCAAAAAAGCTAACCCCAAAACCAGCAGGACCAGAGGCGCCCAAAACCAATTGCTGGGGAGAAGCTCGCCGCTCCATCGCGCCAGAGGTGACGGAGGTGGTTGGGGTGAGCTGCTGAGGGGAGGGACCTCCGCGGTGACAATTTCCACCCAGCCGAGGATCTCCCGGCTCCAGGGGCAGAGGGGCGCCGGTCTGGAACCCCATCCGTTGGGTCCCAGCCAAGACCCCGCGGACATGACCCCCCAGGCGCCGATGCCCTGAGTGGTGCCGGAGGTATCGTAGAGGTCGGGAAGGCCGAGGATGTGACCGAACTCGTGGACGAATACTCCTATGGTGCTGTCCCCGGGGGTGTACACGTATTCCGGCTGCATGGTGTAGTCGTTGATGGTGACTCCGTCTAAAGTCACCGTTGAGCCGTTTGCCCCATAGAGAGACCAGCGGTGGGACCAGATGTCTTGTGAGTTTCCGCTAACTTCGCCACCCTGTCCCGGGTGGATGAGCACCACCGCATCCACGTAGCCGTCGCCGTCGTTATCGTACTGGGAGTAGTCTATGGTGGCATCTCCTAAGGTAACCGCTTCTTCTACGTACTCTCCGACGTTTGCATCGTTTGGGTTGTTGCTCACCGTCCCAACATCGTAGACATCGAATTCCAGGATGAGCCGGCCGTCGGACATGTCCTGGTAGTACTGCTTCCATCCGAACTCGTCTCCTCCCGGACCGTTGGTGAAAAGATCATCGTAAAAGCTTGGGGTTGATCCGGTAGCAAAATCCAGGTCTAAGAAGCCGGCCATTATAACCAGGACCTTTTGTGTGCCTGAAAGGGGGAAGCTTTTTGCGGGAAGACTCTTATCGCTTAGGTTTTTGCTTCCATAGGGGGAGGTTTCTCCCGGGGCTAGTCCGGAAAGGCTTCCCGGTTCTCCGCTGCCGGGAGGGGTATCGCCGTCGTAGAGGTCAGGGTGGGGCGGCATCTTATCCGGAACAGCCGGATAGAGGGGGTATGGGTTAAGGGGCTCTATGGAATGCTGATCTTTGTAGGCAGGTGACCTAGATAGAAGCGAGGGGAGTATAAGCCCCGCAGCAGAGAGAAGCGAGACAAGAAGTAAGATGTGTCTTAGAATTTTTTTGCTATCTGTTCTTCGGCCTTTCAACTTTTTAGTCCTTCAGTATCTGAGTAGTCCTTACCACTTATCCTTCCGTCTTTTTGAGGTTTACAACACGAATCAGGTATCCCCTGTCGGTGGGGCCCTTTTCCTCCGCCGGCAATATGATTTCTGAAAGCATTCCCGATTCATCGTAGGAGATTTCCAGCGTACCGTCTTCCGCTGCTCTTTGGTAGAGGGCTTCCATAGTGAGCTTCTCAGCAAAATCACGGTACTCTGGGTGGTTTTCCTTGTCCCGGAATACCCACCGGCGGAGCTCTCCCTCTTTCACGGTGAGCTCCCAGGTCCCCCGGTGGGGACTGAAGGCGGAATAAACGACCTCCGCGATGTAAGATCCTTGAAAGCGGGAACGGAAGCGTTGGTAACTCTCCTCAAGGGTAATATCCCCTTCTAAGGAAGTTTCCTCCTCCCCTGTTCCTTCGGCGATGGAAGTACAGGTGATAGTGAGACCAATGAGAAAAACCCCGAGGATAAGCACCGACCGTGAAAGTCCCCGGTGGGAAGTGCTGCATATCATCTTGTTTCTCCTTACTTTTCCTTTTCCAGATAGGCCAATAGGGCCTTTACTCCCTTGAGGTTCTCTGAGTACTCCGGGTTGCTGTGGGTGGCGAGTTCTATGGTGATGGAGGAGATATTCTTTGAGTAGAGGTAGTTGGAGGCTGCCCCAGTAATGGGGTACTTCATGAGGGATTGACCCTGTTGGGGAAGGGGGTAGCCGGATGCCCGGGAGTAGACCTCCGCTGCTTTCTTAGCCGGTTCGTAGCCTTCCCGTTTTCCGCCGTAGTAAATACCCCGGGCGGCGCTGTGAAAAAAGACCACCTGCGCGGGCTTAAGGGTCAGAATGAAATCCCTAAGCGCCCTCGTTTCCGGTTCGCTGAAGGGGGCGCTCCCCGGGTCCACCTCCCGGGTCCCCCAGTATGCCTTGGGCTCCCAGCGAAAGTCCCAGTTCCTATTAAGGTCCACATTGTTTCCGTTAAAACGTCCCGGACGAGTATCCACAGCGGAAAAATCGACCTTTTCTAAGGCTTTGCCCCGCGTAATTCTTATAAGGCCGTCCGGATTCGCATTAGTTATAATATGAAGACTGATATTCTTAGGAACCTCATCATGATGGGTCTTAAAATAATCGAGGAGCTGTCGACTGAGCAGAACAGTATTCCACTCGTATCCTCCGTGGATCCCTCCTATGAGAATAAGATGATCATTGCCGAACCCGACGCGGTGCGCCCTGATGGGAAGCCCCTCCACAGACCAGCCAATGACACGGCTTAGACTTTCGCCGGACAGGGAAGGGGAAGATGCAACGGTAAAAGAAGAAAGAAAAAAAATGAAAAGAAGAACTTTCCCGATATTTTTAATAATTATTCTCATTAATGTGAATATACCTCTAACAGGAAAAAATGACAAGCTGGGAGCGAGTGCGTGAAGCAGAGAGCCTCTGAGTTTGTCATAATTGAGAGGGTGCTTTTTCTTGAATAAGGGGGCTTCATGGGGTATAGTTTGGTCATGTGCTGTATTAAATGCTTCTCAGGTATTTCTGCTGTCAGCGAAAGAGGAGGGAAAAAGGTATTATTTCTTGCCCTCCTTCCCTTTTTGTTTGGTCTCCTTTCCTGTGTTACTCTTAAGCCTTTAAGTTTCGCGACACTTTCCGGAGGAAGCAATTCAGGGGTGGAAAGGGAAGAACAGCTGGTTATTGATAGTCAAACAGAGTACGCGGAGCTTATGGAAAAGATCGGGAGGGTCGAGGATACTAAAGAGATAGATTTTTCTCGATTCATCGTTATTGCCGTTTTTATGGGGGAGAAACCCACCGGCGGGTATGATATTCGAATACAGAGCATTGTGCGTAAGGACGGGTTACTGGAAGTACATGTGCTGACCCGGGTACCCAAAGAGGGAGAAATGGTGACCCAGGCCCTTACCTCTCCGTATCACATTGTTTTGTGCCCGAGACCAAGCGGAAAGGACAGCTTTAATAAAATTGATACATCGGATCTAGATTTTTTATATGTGGATCTGGAATAAAATGGACAGGGTTGAAAGTACATGATCAATAAAAAAGCACTTACCTTCTGCTTTGTCTTAGGCATAGTCCTCACTATGTCGGTTGCCCTCTTCGGGGATGAAGATGTGACCGGAATAGTCGAAAGGGCCGAAAATTTGATAGAAGCGGAAGAATTCGACAGGGCCGAAAAGGTGTTGTTGAATTCCCTCGATGGGTTTAAAAGAGAGGGACGGATGGAACTACTCTGGCGCCTCTCCAAGGTCGCCGTGCTTCAGGGTGAGCGTCTTAATCAGCTCGATGCCTCGAAAAGAAAAAGAACTGAGGCTTTTGAGAAAGCCTACGATTATGCCGAGAAGGCGATAAAAATCGCGGAGCGCTACCATATTGCCGACGCGGATTACGCGTACTTCTACCGGGCCTACTCAAGCGGGAGACTCACTGAACTATACAAAGACATAACGGCCCTGAAGAAGCTAAAGCAGATGCGGTCCGATGTGCAAGAGGCCATCTCCATTGACCCGAACAATCCCAGATACTATGTGTTTCTCGGGGGACTCTACGCGAACATTCCTGGTCCTCCCATATCCTTTGGAAACGCGAGTTTCGGTTCTTCCATGTACAGGTACGCTATCGACCTCTGTAAGAAAAAAGGAATGGAGGACAGTGTAAGTATGAGGGAGGCCCAGGTTTCCTTAGTGGAGATCCTCTATCGACGGGACTGGAGTGCTGAACGGCGGAAAAGAGAGTTCGAGAAAATGGTGAGAGAATTTCAGCAGGCGGAACAGCCGGCAGTAAAGACGCGCTACTATGAAGGCGCTTTGAATTTACCCAATGTCTCCGACCGGAGGGAGGCGGCGATCTTAGCAGGAAAAGTCTACCGGGAGGTAAAGAGGGAAAAAAACCCTAATTTCAAGACCCGAGGTTTTCTTATAAGAATTGGAAAGCTTTTGAAAGATCTGGAATAAGTGCTGTAGAATAATACTAAAAAGTGTAGTACTGTTCTCACGAATTTTTAGGAGGCGAGTATGATGAAAGTTGGATTTGTAGGATGGCGCGGTATGGTCGGGTCCGTGCTTATGGGAAGAATGATGGAGGAAAAGGACTTTAAAGGGTATGGAACTACCTTCTTTTCCACCTCCCAGGCCGGCCAAAAGGGACCTGATCTTGGTTTTGATACAGGTACCTTAGAAGACGCCTTTGATATAAAAGCCCTCTCTGCTCAGGATATTGTGGTTACCTGCCAAGGAGGCGGATACACTTCAAAGGTCTACAAAGAGCTAAGAGACTCCGGATGGGAGGGGTACTGGCTCGATGCCGCCTCCACCCTGCGAATGGACAAAGAGAGTATTATTGTATTAGATCCGGTAAACCGGAAGCTCATAGATGATGCCCTAAAAAAGGGAATTAAAAACTACATCGGCGGGAACTGTACGGTGAGTCTCATGTTGATGGCATTAGGCGGACTTTTTCAAAAAAACTTAGTAGAGTGGATAACTTCTATGACCTATCAGGCTGCTTCCGGAGCGGGAGCGGCAAATATGCGGGAACTTATTTCCCAGATGGGCACCCTAAACTCGGCAGCCGAAGAAAAGCTCGAAGATCCTGCTTCCTCCATTTTAGAAATAGACCAAATCGTTACCGATGCCTTAAGGGGAGATGAAATCGACACTGAACAATTCGGCGCCCCCCTGGCGGGAAGCCTGCTTCCTTGGATTGATTCCGCCGTGGAGCATGGACAGACGAGGGAAGAGTGGAAGGGATACGCCGAAACCAATAAAGTCCTGGGAAATACGAAACCTATTCCCATCGACGGTATCTGTGTGAGGATCGGGTCTATGCGTTGTCACAGTCAGGCGATAACGGTAAAGCTTACCAAGGATGTGAAGCTGGAAGAAATAGAGAACATTATCGGCGGAGCTAACGATTGGGTAAAGGTGGTGGAGAACACAAAAGAAGCATCCATTACCGAACTTACTCCCACCGCCGTTTCCGGGACCCTCTCCATTCCGGTGGGGAGAATTCACAAAATGAATATAGGTCCTGAGTATCTCACCCTCTTTACCGTCGGCGACCAGCTCCTCTGGGGGGCTGCCGAACCGGTAAGGCGGATGCTGAATATCCTTTTAAAGTATCTTAAATGAGGTTGTCTTAAAAAGGGCAGGGAGGGGCAGCATGAACTATCTGGGGATTGATATAGGCGCGGGAATCGGCGCGAAAATAGGCCTCTTTCACAGAGTGCATGAAATTGCCTCGGAGACCCTCCTTTACAAAGAAGATTTCGGGCCCTCCTTTGAAAGCTTTACGGATTCACTCTTTTCAACAGTGGATACATTTCTTAAAGAACAGGGGCTTACCGCAAAAGACCTGAATGGAATAGGAATCGCCTGCGCGGGGATTCTTTCCTCCGACGGGAGTTTTCTTTTAGTCCAGAATCTCCCACACCTTACTGGGCGGAATTTAAAAACCGCGGCGGCTGAGTACTTTGGCATACCTGTGGAGATCGAGAACGACGCGAATATCGGTGGCTTGGCGGAGTGGTCTGTTCTTCAGGTCGAGCTCCTCTACTGGGTTTTCGGCGGAGGCTGGGGAGGTGCCTGGGTATCCAGGGAGGGGAAGGTCCTTTTTTCTTCCTGTGACTGGGACAAGCAGGACAGTTCCCTGCATTACAGCAATGAACCGGGATATGCCATTCCTCTGGAAAAGATAGCCCTAAAGACCCTCTTTAACGAGGTGAATGCCTCCTATGAACGGCTGGAGCGGGTCCTCGTAGAGGAGTACGAACCTCCCGAAGGGGTCATGACCGGACCGGGGGGAGATCCGGATTCCCTTAGGGCGGAGGTAATTCTATCAGGACCCGGCAGGTGCAGGCTTTTTCGCGCCGTGGTGGGGAACGACGATTTTTACGAAATGTTTTTGGATATTAAAGAGAACTCTCAGATGTCCAATCCGGCTGTTGCGGGAAAGCATATCAGCAAACTTTCCAGAATGCGGGTGGAGGCGGCTATTAATACGGACCGTCTCTACGGCAAAATTCTTGCCGAAGCGGCAAGGACCCTCATAAAGACGGCCTCAAGGGATGGTCTCGTTGAGGGGGTCCCCATCTGTTTGGGCGGAAAGCCGAGCTATGCCCTTCCTTACTTTGGACCATCCGCCCAGCGTGCTCTGGGAAAGATGGGCATTATGAGTTATATGCGTCCTTCCGTTATCGACGAGAGGGGGCTTAATGCCAACCTGGTAGGTGCAGCTGTGTTGGCCCAGCAGGTGGCAAGGCGGGCCTCCTCCGCGAAGGCTGCTCTTTAAAAGGACTGCTCCTTAAAAGACGGCTCCTTAAAGGTGTAAATTCAATGTGGACAGTTTCGGAGAAATAACGACCCGGCAGTAGGGAGCCTGGGTGTTGCGGTTGTAGTAATCCTGGTGGTACCCTTCGGCTGGATAGAACTTCATGAGGGGAACAATCTCCGTAACGATAGGTCCATTAAAGGAGCCGGATTGTTCAGCTTCTTCCTTTGACTGTCGGGCTGTCCGTCCCTGCTCATCATCTTTAGTGAGAATGATTGAACGATACTGGGTCCCCCTGTCGGCCCCCTGTCTGTTCAGGGTTGTGGGATCGTGGGCCTTCCAGAAAATATCCAGAATTTCTTTGTAGGTAATTACGGTGGGGTCGTACTCAATTTCCACCACTTCCGCGTGGCCGGTTCTTCCCGTGGACACACTTTCATAATCGGGGTCCTCTGTCTCTCCGCCGGCATATCCGGAGACTACCGATTCGACACCTTCAATACGTTGATACACGGCTTCTAAGCACCAAAAGCAACCACCCCCTAGGACAGCTTTCTCTGTATTACTCACCAGTCTTCCCTCCGTATTTTTTCTCTATGCTTTCTAAATAACGATCTACCCGATATCCCGAAGCCGTTTCGCTCTTGTCCCATATGGCAACAACATGCCGCAGGGTTTTCTCTGCTTCTCCCTTCTCCTTTTTTTTCTTTGGTCCATCTGACTTCATTCCGCGAATGTGAAATTCCGCGAGACGGGCAAGTCCGTCTTTCAGATATTCATAACGTTCTTTATTAAACCAAACATACGTTCCCTCCCGGTGTACCTTAAGATACTGGGAAATATCGTTGTCTTTAAAGAGCTCTTTTATGAAGAGGGGAGTAAAAGCGCCTCCTTTAAGATCTCTTTCAAGACGTCTATCGTATCGCAGGAGTACCCAGAGGAGTTTTCCCCACTCTATCTCGTCGAGTTCAATCTTGTTTTCCGTCGGAAGGGTCTTCTCCAATTTCCTTATAAGGTCGAATTGTTCGGACAATCGCGCCGCCGCTCCGGTAGTGGAAAGGTCGAGATGTTTTTCCTTTGTTATCGTCATTTCATTCAGAGGGTGAAGCAGCAGAAAGAGGAGAAAAAGATGAGCGCCGAGTTCGTCAGTTGCGAAAGCCTCTTCGCGCTTACTCCATTTTTCAGATAAGGTCAAAACACGGGTAAGTTCCTCCTCTACTCTGTCTTTCGAGTCCTGGTATTCTGAATAGTGGGTTATAAGGTTAGTGAACACCTTATACTGTTCCAGAATACTTCCCCGGTCCTTCTCGCTTAGGGCCTTCGCCCCTTTAAGGAGGGAACTAACGAGGTTAAGGTTTTCTTCTTGAAAGAGATTGTCCATAGCGGCGTAGAGAGGCCGAAGCGCTATTTCCTGAAGAGAGTTTTCTATATGTACTGTTCCCTGGCCGCCTAAGTATTCATACAGCTCTTTATAATGGTGGTACTCGTCATCCTCTACTTCGTAGAAGTTAAGGTATACATCGTACTGGAACCCGTTTAAGAAAACATACAGTCCCTGTTCGTGGATTTCTTTAGTTTTACGAATATACCAGAGACCGGTCCTCTGCTCCTGGAAAATTAGGTACCTGTCAGCTTTTGGGGTAATTCCCAAGGCTTCTCCTAAATGGGAGCGCCGCTCTTCTTTCCTTCCGTCTTGGTATTTCTCAACATAAGGAGCGGACTCCTTAATCCTGCCCGCTGCCTGGGGATAGGCGTTGTTAAAAAGAACCAAGGCCCGTTCATTCCCTTTGGAGTTGGAATAGACGAAAACATTTTCCTGAACATTACCGTGCTCATCAATTAGATCGTAAAGGAGGAAGGAAGAAACATCGGCGAAAAGGTATCGCTTTTTCATAAGCGGGAAGATCTCCCTCTTGTGCCGGTTTATCAGGTCTTGGTCCGGTTGTTCGTCCCAGTACGCCTTGCTGTACTCCATCCCGTACTTTTCGGTAAGGCCTTCTACCTGGCCATGCCCGAACATGGGAAGTCCCGGCATGGTGACCATCATGGTGCATATACCGAAATATTTGTCGTCCTTTCCGAACTGGGCGATAGCGGTATCTTCGTCCGGGTTGTTCATAAAGTTTACAAATCTTTTTAATATTTCTTTGTCGAAGGTAATGGTGTTTTTAATGGTATTTCTGTATTTCCCATTTTCTTCGTTTTTCAGCATGTTCATAAAAGCGGAGTTATAGACACGATGCATTCCTAAGGTCCTTACAAAGTAACCCTCCATCATCCAGAATGCTTCTGCCAAGAGCAGGGTGTCCGGTGCTTCCGCGGCGACACGATCTACTACCTCGCGCCAAAATTCCACAGGCATGGCCTTGTCAATTTCTTCCCGGGTCATCCCGTACTCAGAACGGGTGGCGATGTCCCCTCCTGAACCGGGTTCAGGAAACCACAGTCTTTGAAAGTGCTTTTTTGCCAAGGTCATAGCGGCATCGAAGCGGATAATCTGAAAGTTTTTCGCCACATGGATGATCGTCTGTATTACTGCCTCCCGGGTCGCGGGATTGAGAAAATCCAGCTGGGCCGTATCGTTCCAGGGCATGCTGGTACCGTCGTTCCCGTGGTAGATGTAACGGGTATCGCCTGTGTCGTAGTCTTCCCGTTTAAAGACCACCGAAGCGTCGCTTCGGTCATAGTAGTGGTCTTCCACCCGGATCCCAAGGGAGGGATGGGGGCTTAGATTTTCACCGTTGAAGGAGTAAGAAGGAAAAGGACAGTCCTCGCGCTGAATAAACCAGTCGGGGTGCTTAACCACCCACTCCGAGTCTATTCCGGTATGGTTGGGTACCATATCCGCGGCGAGGCGGATCCCCCGTCTGTTACACTCCCGTCTCAATTGCTCCAAGGCATCCCATCCTCCTAAGGACTGGGCTATATCGTAACTCTTTAGGGAATATGCCGAGGCTTCAGCTTCGGGATTTCCGCAGAGCTGTTTAATCCGTTTGGAGGCGCTGCTTCTCTCCCAAATACCGATGAGCCATAACCCATTGAACCCGCCGCGGGAGAGTTCATCCAGTTCCTCGCCGGGTATTTCGTCCAGGCGCTGGAGCTTTCTTCCGTATTTCTTGGAAAGCTGGTCCAGCCAAACGAGGGTGCTTTTAGCCAGAAGCACTGCCCTGGGCATCCAATCCCGGTCCATACTGAATCGTTCCGTTTCCTCGTCCTGAGAGGAGAAATCGTACACATGAGAGGGAGCGGAACCTCCGGGGGGAAAAAATATCTTGTTTTCTTCGTGGAGAAAATCGATGCCTTTAAGCATCCGAATGAGGTATTTCCCCAAAAGGGGGCCCCAGTTGCTCCGAATATAGGCAAGCTGTTCCTCCAAGGAATAGGGATGTGCCCGCATGGGGAGTCTTAAGGTTTCTACAAGCGGAAGATTGTTCCCTTCAAAGACCGGTTCCTGGAGAAAGAACTCCTGGAGACGGAGGATTATTTCCGAATAGGCCGTCTTTTTTTTCAGCTCCTCGTCCCCGAAGAGCTCATAGTAGGGTTTAAAGGCGGCATTCTCGTTGGAGAGCCGGAGCATGAGAAGTTCCTCTAAGGCAAGTTCACTTCCCCTTTTTCCGTCCTTTTTTGTTGATAAGTAGTGTTCCGCTGTCTTTTCTCCACGGTGGACCGCGAGGGGTGGAAAGGTTTCGGTAAAGGCCAAGAGTGTTTTGTGAAGCTCCTCTTTACCCGTGGTTTTTTCAATATAGGCAAATGCTCGGGAGAAGAGGTCTTTGCCCTGCTGTTCCTCGTAGAGCTGTACCATGTAATGGAGGATTTCATCTATCAGTCCCATAGCGTAGAGGTCTGCCGCTTTGCACCCTTTCTCTGGAAACCGAATGAGGTCTCTTTTTGCATTTATCTTGTGGGCCAGTTCTCGGGCCGCCTGAAAATCCGCAAGGACAACATTTCCCTTTAACCCGAAAAGGTAGGAATCGAAGTTGTACTTCTCTCTTACCTCCCTGGATATGTGGAATTCCTTAATCGGTTTGGGTAGTTTTGCTATGTTCCTGATGGGGGTGACTATTCTTACCTGCTCCATATATAACTGTACCTCCAATGTCAATATAGGAATAATAGGCGGAAAAATCAAAATTCTTCTAATTCTTCTAAGGCCCGTTTGATCTCTCCCCGTGCTTTTAGTACAATAAAGATACATACTATGAAAATGCAAGAAAACACCCTTAAGCCAATTCAACCGGAGGATTTTATATCCGACGGAAAAAGAAGAATAGTTATTGAATCTGTAACCCCCCAGATAGACTGCGGGGCTTTCCCCATAAAGCGAATAGTGGGAGACTCTGTCACCGTGGAGGCGGATATTTTTGCCGACGGACATGATGTCTTAAAGGCGGTCCTCCACTATCGGCACGAGGACTGGAAGGACTGGGAGGAGCTCCCCCTTTCAGGCCCTGACAACGACCGCTGGCGGGGGAGTTTTCCCCTTACCGAGTTGGGACTCTACTACTACAGTGTTGAAGGCTGGGTAGACCGTTTTGCCGCCTGGCGAAGAGGCTTTGAAAAAAAGCATTCCGCCGGTGTGGACACAAAGGTAGACCAGGAGATGGGAGCGGAAATAATCCGAATGGCCTGTCCTAATATTCCGAGTATTTCCCAACGGGAGAGGTGCAAGACCCTTTTAGACCGGTTGGATTCCGCCGCGGCGGGAAGCGATGAAAAGGCGGAGCTCCTCCTCTCGGAAGATATTAAAGTCCTTATGGATACATACGGTCCCCGTCTTAATGCTTACCGATGGAGGGAAGAACGCTCTGTTCGGGTCGATCCTAAGCGAGCGGAGTTCAGCTCCTGGTATGAGCTTTTCCCCCGTTCCACGGGGAAGGGGAAAAAGCACGGCAGTTTCCGAGACTGCGCCTCCTTTCTCTCCTACGCAGCGGACCAGGGATTCAACGTTGTCTACTTTCCTCCCATACATCCCATCGGCAGTTCCTTTAGGAAAGGAAAGAACAACTCCCTTACACCGGGGAAGAAGGACCCCGGTTCTCCTTGGGCGATCGGCAGCAAAGAGGGAGGGCACAAGGCATTTCATCCCGACCTGGGGACTGAAGAGGATTTCGCCTTTCTTGTGTCCGAAGCGGAGAAGCTGGGGTTGCAGGTTGCCCTGGATATTGCCTTTCAGTGTTCCCCGGACCATCCCTATGTGAAGGAGCATCCGGAATGGTTTGTCATCCGACCCGACGGGTCTATCCAGTATGCTGAGAACCCGCCGAAAAAGTACGAGGACATCTATCCCATCAATTTTGAATCTTCCGATTGGAGAGGACTCTGGAAGGAACTCCTCTCGGTTTTTCTCTTCTGGATAGAAAGGGGAGTGACCATTTTTCGGGTTGATAATCCTCACACCAAATCTCTGTACTTTTGGGAGTGGGTTATCAAGGAGATAAAAAAGAAGCACCGGGAGGTCATATTCCTCGCGGAGGCGTTTACCAAACCGAAGCTCATGTATCGTCTGGCCAAGGCCGGGTTCAGCCAATCTTATACCTACTTTACCTGGCGGAACGATCCGGCCTCCCTTCGCGAGTATGTCGAGGAGTTGACCAAAGGAGAACCTAAGGAGTTTTTCCGGCCCAACTTCTGGCCCAATACTCCGGACATTCTCCATGAGTATCTGCAAAAGGGGGGTAAGCCCGCGTTTCTCGTGCGGCTTATCTTAGCGGCCACCTTAAGCTCCAACTACGGCGTGTACGGGCCTGCCTTTGAACTTCTTCAGCGGACACCCAGGGAAGAGGGGAGTGAGGAGTATATCAATTCTGAGAAGTACGAGATAAAAGACTGGAAGCTTAAGTCCTCCCCCGGCATCTCTGAGACGATACGGAAGGTAAATCAAATTAGGAACAACAATACCTGTCTCCAGAGCAACGGAGGTATCCGCTTTCATTCCTGCGATAATGAGCAGATTCTCTGTTACAGCAAGACCAACAGAGAAAAGACAAATACTATTTTAGTAACCGTCAACTTTGACACAACTCACACCCAATCGGGATGGGTGGAGTTTTCCCCCGCCGCAGTGGGGCTTCCCGACCGCCGCCCTTTTGTCGTAAGAGACCTCCTCACCGATATCCGTTACACCTGGAAGGAGTACTGGAATTATATCCAGCTGGACCCCTTTAACAATCCCGCGCATATCCTTCTCTTGGAAGGGGCCCCG
>CAYXSD010000039.1:5043-9733 GCA_964466335.1 uncultured Spirochaetales bacterium | reverse complement strand
GGACGCATCATGCCTGATAGAACACCTGAAAGAACCGCACCCTGGTACAAAGACGCTGTTATCTATGAACTTCATGTCCGTTCCTTTTTTGACGACAACGACGACGGAATGGGAGATTTTAAGGGGCTTACCAAGCGTCTGGACTACCTTCAAGATTTGGGGGTAAGTGTGGTATGGCTTCTTCCCTTCTATCCTTCTCCTTGGAGGGACGACGGATACGATATCTCCGATTACACCGGAATACACCCGGCCTACGGGAATTTGAGGGACTTTAAAAAATTTCTTAAGGAGGCCCACGCGAGGAACCTTCGGGTCATTACCGAGTTGGTAATAAACCACACTTCCAACCAGCACCCCTGGTTTGAGCGGTCCCGCCGTTCCGCTCCCGGGAGCAAATGGCGCAATTTCTACGTGTGGAGCGAGACCCCGGAGCTCTACGGGGAGGCCCGGATCATCTTCCAGGACTTTGAGACCTCCAACTGGACCTGGGACCCCGCGGCGAATGCCTACTACTGGCACCGTTTCTACTCTCATCAGCCGGACCTAAACTTCGAAAGTAAAGAAGTACAAAAAGCGGTGTTCAACGCGTTGGATTTCTGGCTCTCCCTGGGGGTGGACGGTCTTCGCTTGGATGCTGTGCCCTATCTTTTCGAGCGGGAGAATACCAACTGTGAAAACCTCCCGGAGACCCACCAGTTCCTGAAACAGCTTCGGGCCTACGTGGATGAACGTTACGAGGACCGGATGCTTTTAGCCGAAGCGAACCAGTGGCCCGAGGACGCGGTGGCCTACTTCGGGGAGGACGACGAATGCCATATGGCCTTTCACTTTCCCCTTATGCCCCGTCTCTTTATGGCAGTGAAAATGGAGGACAATTTTCCTGTTATAGATATCTTAGAACAGACCCCGGAGATCCCGGAGAATTCCCAGTGGGGTATCTTTCTTCGAAACCACGACGAGTTGACCTTGGAGATGGTTACCGACGAAGAGAGGGACTACATGTACCGTGCTTATGCCAACGATCCCAGGCAGAGAATAAACCTGGGGATTCGGCGGCGCCTGGCCCCCCTCTTAGAAAACGATCGGAGGAAGATTGAACTCTTAAATATACTTCTCTTCTCCCTCCCCGGCACCCCGGTTATCTACTACGGAGACGAGTTGGGAATGGGGGACAACGTCTATCTGGGAGACCGGGACGGGGTCAGGACCCCTATGCAGTGGAGCCCGGACAGGAACGCCGGTTTCTCCAGGGCAAACCCTCAGAGCCTCTATCTGCCGGTCATTATCGATCCGGAATACCACTTCGAATCTATCAATATCGAAACCCAGCAGCGAAATCCCTCCTCCCTCCTCTGGTGGATGAAGCGGGTCATTGCTACCCGCAGGCGGTTCACCGCCTTCAGCCGGGGCGACATATATGTGGTGCCCACCAACAACGTTCATGTCTTCTCCTTTTTACGGCGATACGCTGAGGAAACCATCCTGGTGGTAGTAAACTTTTCCCGCTACTCCCAGGCCGCCTACCTGGAGCTCCCCGATTACGAGGGCTATATTCCCGAGGAGGTCTTTAGTCAGAACGAGTTCCCCATTGTAAAGGGAGGCGATCCTTACGTGTTGAGTATTGGAAGCAACGACTACTTCTGGTTCTACCTGAAGCCCCCCTTAGAAGAGCTGGAGGAAGCAAGGGAGAAGGAAAAAGAACTGTTTATTACCCGGCAGGATTGGCAGTCTTTTTCGAAGCGTTTAAAGGAGGCCCTGGAAGATTCCGTTTTGGCCGGGTATATGCGCGGCAGCCGCTGGTATCGGGAGAAATCGGAGAAGGTGAGAAAGGTGGAAATCGCCGATATCCTACCCATGGGCACCGCGGAGGACCGTACCTGGGTGCTCTTTGTCAGGATCGATTTTACCGGCAGGGCCTCCCAGATCTATCTCCTGCCGCTCTCTTTAGCCTTCAAAGAGGAAGGGGAACGGATCAGGGAAGAGTTCCCCGGAGGGATTGTCGCGTTCGCGAAGACCAGGGACGCTGATGGTGTTGTGTACGAGGGGACCTATAATGAGACTTTTCGAAGTGAACTGTTGAAGATCTTTCTCTCCCGAAAGAAGTACAGAGGAAAAGCCGGGGAGATCCTTCCCTATCGGGGGAAACAGCTCAAGTCCATGGCCGGGGAACTGGAAGGAACAGCCCCCTCTAGAGTGCTCAAGGTGGAGCAGTCTAACACCTCCATCCTCTACAAGGACGTTTTCTTCTTTAAACTCTACAGAAAACTAGAGACCGGGATCAATCCGGATGTGGAAATGCTCCGGTTCCTTACGGAGAAGAAGAAATTCTCTCAGGTCCCTACCTTTGCCGGCAATGCCGACTACAAGAGCCCCGCTTTCGGTCCTGCCAGCCTCGGAATGCTGGTGAGTTTCGAAGCCAACCAAGGCGACGCCTGGGAGTATACTCAATCCACTTTGGACCGCTACTTCGAAAACATCCTCTCCCTGGCTCCGGAACTAGAAAAACTTCCCTCCTCGCCGGAGAAACTCACCCCCATCTCACTCAAGGAGGTACCACCCCTCCTCATGGAACTTACCGACAGCTTCTACCTGGAAATGATAGGGCTTTTAGGGAAGCGCACCGGGGAGCTCCATCTGGCCCTTGCGTCGGACAGGCAGAGCCGGGAGTTCAAACCGGAACCCTTTTCCAAACTGTACCAACGGGCGGTGTACCAGTCCTTACGGAGTCTTTTGAAACGGGTCATATCCAGCGCGAAGCAGGTACAGAGAAAAGCCGGAGAGGAACTAAAACGGGAGATTCAGGGTTTTCTGGATTTAGAGGGGACGATCCTGGAGGAGTTCTCTAGCATCCGGGACCGGCGCATCCAAGCGGAGAAGATACGGATTCACGGAGACTACCATTTGGGACAGGTCCTCTTTACCGGGCGCGACTTCGTTATAATAGACCTGGAGGGGGAGCCAGCTCGGTCTTTGAGTGAACGGAGACTTAAATACTCCGCCTTTCGGGACGTGGCCGGGATGCTCAGGTCCTTTCACTACGCCGTATACAGCTCCTTTCTGCGGCACATACACCTGCGCCCGGAGGACGAGGAGTATCTTCACTCCTGGTTGGACCTCTGGTACACCCAGGTAAGCGGCGTCTTTCTCCACGCGTACTTGGAGACGGTAGATGGGGCAAGCTTTATCCCGCCCGAAGAGGAACAACGGGAGAAGGTCCAAAACATATTTCTCCTGGAGAAGGCGGTCTACGAAATAGGGTATGAAATAAACAACCGCCCGGATTGGCTCAGGATCCCCCTGCGAGGGATTCAGAGGGTCCTTACCTAGGCCTTTAGATTGACAACTGCTGCATTCTGCCTGAAAAATTCTAACACATTATTGGCCTCACTATTTTGATTTTCTTCTTTTCTTCCACTATACTAGAGCCCATAAAAGAGGTAAAACAATGAAGAAAGTAGAGAGTCTTCTCCGACAAGAAATCGAACACCTCCGAGAGGAAAATGAGCGGCTCAAAGCGGAAAATCATACCCTCCGGAAGGAAAACCCCTATAAGAAATGGTTGGTTGAATCGGTGCTCTCCGCCATTCCGGGAACCATAAATGTGGTGGATAGGGATTTTTCCATTCAGCTGGCCACCGGAACAGAGTTGCGCAAGAGAAAAAGTGGTTCTCTTAGGTCCTTAGTTGGTGAAAAGTGTTATAAAGTGTTTCAAAGACGCGACAGCATTTGCCCTTGGTGCAGGATCTCTGAAGTCCTTGAGACGGGAGGAGCTGTTGTTGAAATAACCGGGGAAGATGACCCCCGCAGCCGTCTCACCGGTATGGCCATGAAGGTGTTCCTCCATCCAGTGACCGACGAGAAGGGAGAGATTGTCGGGGTGGTGGAATACGGTTTGGATGTGTCCGACCTTAAGAAGGCCCAGAAAGAAGCCGAATTGGCCAACCTGACGAAGAGCGAATTCCTGGCCAACATGAGTCATGAAATCCGCACCCCAATGAACGGAATTATCGGAATGTTGGAACTCTTAGATGATACCACCCTAACAGACGAACAGCGTGAGTATATCTCCATAATTCGGTCCTCGGGGGACGGCCTCTTGTCGATTATCAATGATATCTTGGATTTTTCGAAAATAGAGGCGGGAAAGGTGGAGAGGAACGCCACCTGGTTTAGTCCGGGAAAACTAATGTACTCAATAGTGGAGACCTTTCGAAAGACAGTGGAGGACAAGGGGGTGCTCTTAGAGATCGATCTAGATTCCAGCCTTCCGGATGAGATACAGGGCGACCCCCGGCACATACGGCAGGTCCTCTTTAATATCATTGGAAATGCCGTCAAGTTTACAGAGGAGGGGGAGGTCCTTATTGACGTTACCCTTAAACGAGGTGAACAGAAAGACAGTTCCTCCGAGCTCGTCGTGCGAGTTCGGGATACGGGCATCGGGATTCCGGAGGACCGGTTAGATACCATTTTCGATGCCTTTACACAGGCAGACGGGAGCTTTACCCGGCGGTACCAGGGTACCGGATTAGGTCTGAGTATTTCCCGGAAACTGGTGGAGCTTTTAAACGGAGAGATTTCCCTTTCCAGCGAAGCGGGGAAGGGAACGGAGGTGATGTTTACCCTTCCCGTTGGACTCCCCGGAGAAGACAGGGAAGAAGTGAACAAAGAAGAAGTGAATAAAGAAGAA
>CAYXSD010000039.1:0-4943 GCA_964466335.1 uncultured Spirochaetales bacterium | reverse complement strand
AAAGAAGAAGTGAATAAAGAAGAAATGGTGAACTTCGAAGATAGCGGAGTGAAGGGAGAGTCACCGGCGAATAATTTTAGGGGAGAGGAGAAGACCGGTCTCGATCAAGAACATGTCCTTGTTGTAGAGGACGATGCTATAAACCGCTTTTATGTGAAGTCACTTTTAGAGAAGATGGGTTATAAAGTAGAAACCGCGGAGAACGGGGAAGAGGCCCTTAAGGTTTTAGGGGAGAAGGATTTTTCCTTTGTTATTATGGACGTCCAGATGCCCGTATTGGACGGAATAGAAACGGTAAAGGCAATCCGGGAGGAAAAAGAGGGAGTGAAAAACCCCGAGGTCCCCGTAATCGCCCTCACCGCGCATGCCTTCGAGGAAGAGCGGGAGAAAATTATGGCGTCCGGGATGGACGCCTATCTGAGCAAGCCTTTCCATGTGAAGGACCTAGAGGCAATTCTGGTGCAGGTAAAATCAAAAGGCGAAGGCGCGGGCTGAAGTCTACTTATACGTAACATTTTGTAAAAAAGTTACGTATAAATCCGGCGAAGTTTTTAACAATCTGTCCCTATCCTATATCTTCCCGCGTCCGGACTAGACCGGGATTTCTCCAATCCCCCCGGCACGCCTCACGATTTCCATTGCCTCAGCGGTTAGGGCGGTGATCTTTTTGAAGTCCCCCTTGGCAAGGGCCTCCTTCGGGGCAAGCCATGTGCCGCCGCAGGCTACCACGGACGGAATGCTGAGATAGGTCTTAAGGTTCTCAGGTTTTACTCCGCCGGTGGGAATAAACCCGACCTTCCGGTAAGGCCCGGAGAGGGCCTTAATCATTGCCGTTCCCCCCGAAAGTTCCGCCGGAAAGAATTTCACCACCGAAAGTCCCCGCTGAAGGGCCATCTCCACCCCGGTGGGATTGTTGATTCCCGGGGTAATGGGTATCTTTTGGGACACGCAGTAGTCCACAACGCTTTCGTTAAACCCGGGGCTAACGATGAACTGGGCCCCCGCGTCCACAGCCGCCTTCACCTGGTCCACCGAGAGGACCGTACCGGCTCCGGTAAACATGTCAGGGGCGTCGTCGCGCACCCGCCGGATCGCATCTGCCGCGGCGTCGGTGCGGAAGGTAATTTCAATAATTCCCAACCCCCCTTCAAGGAAGGCCTTGGCCAGGGGTGCTGCCTGCTCCGCTTCCTCCAGGGCCACAACGGGTACCACCCCGAAGGACCTTATTTTTCTGATGGTATCAGAGAAAAGTGCTGCCATTTCTATTGCTCCTCTATTCCTTCTCTATTAATTCTCTTTAGGTTGTGCCTTAAGGGCCTCAATTTTTCGTGCATATTTATCGGCGTCGAACTTCCGTTTTAACCCCTTGGCGTTCATATACCGGACTGTACCGAAAATTTCCCGTTCTTTCCAGGGTCGGTCGTGTTTACCGAAGCACCAGGCAACTCCGGCAAACCCGTTGGGGTCCCTTCCGTCCAATTCGTACTTGTTGTTCAGGTAGAGGGCGGTCTCGAAGGCCTCCTCCGGGGAACTGGACCACTCCAGTATTTTCTTTCCCCAGTACATCCGCATGTACCCGTGCATCTTCCCGGTTATAACCATTTCCAGCTGGGCGGCGTTCCAGTAGGGATCGTGGGTCTCCGCGTTCTCGAACTCATTAGTTGTATAAATATATTCCCTCGGGTCCCCCTTATGTTTGTCCAAGGTTTTCTTGGCCCAGTCAGGAAGCGCGCCGTGGTAGCTGTTGTAGCGGGGATTGTAATAAGTGAAGTTGAAGCTCAGCTCCCGGCGGACGATCAGTTCTTCTATAAAAGGGTCCTCAGCTAAAAATTCTCCGAGACTTGTCTCTCCCTCCCGGCGTTCGGAGTTTACAGTTTCGTATTTCCATCCCCTGTAACGGCAGACTTCTCTTGCTATGCGGACCGGGGATATGTGGCCGAAGTGGAGATAGGGGCTAAGCTTTGAGAGGGCCTCCTTTGTAGGATCGTTTTTCTCTTCGGCGTAGCGGTGGAGTTTTTTATCAATAAAAAGATGGAGCAGTTTTTTCGCCTCCTCCGTCCCCCCGCGGAAATCCGGGGAAGGAGGTACGGAGAAGAAATACCCGGGGGCTCCTCCGCCGGCAGCTCCGCCGGAGGAAGGGCCTGGTGACTTTTCAAGTTCCACAAATATCTCCTCTATCGGCGCGGAGGGGTCCACTGGATGTGTGAGGGGGAGGGTCGGGAGTTTCTGCTTCCCCGGGTCTTCTATGTCCGTACCCGCCGGAGGAAAGAGAAAGCGCTCCCACTGCCGGTGGATTTTCCTGCGGATGGTAGCGGCGGCGTACTCCTCCTTCTCCGAAGCGGTGGTGACGGGAACCACCGTCTCCGTTTCCACCTGGACCACGGCACAATCGGCATTGTCCGCTACGGCCTTACGCCATTCCCTCTGAACAGCAAGGTATCCCATGTCGGTGACTACCTCCTCGGCATCTTCCGCCATGGCCAGGACCCTTTCCGGTACGGAGTGTGTTTTCCCGGGGCTGGTGTGGCCCTCTTCCGGGTAATCAATCCTGTCCAGGATGAAGGGAAGCCCCCTGTTTTTGCAGTTCTTAGCAACATCAGCAATTCCCTCTAAGAGAAAGGCGTAGTGTCGGTGGTTTGCTTCGGGGAAAGAAGGGGTGAGGACGAAGTAGACAAGGAGGGGGACCTGCCACCGCTTTGCTTCGGCCAGGGCGAAGTCCAGGGCGGGATTATCCTCGCATCGGCAGGCGGCCTGCATCCAGTAGAGGAGGTAGTTTCCCTTTTTGGGGAGCTTATTGTTAAGGTAGGTTATACGCTCTTTTCCCTGTTCACTTTTTATCGATTCGGTCATATATTGAGTATATCTGTTTTTTAAGACTTGTTATAGTTTGCTATAGGCCCGAAGATTGCTAGGAGCTTGTTTCTTGCTCTTACGGAACTGCTGTACAGAACTGCTTCTATGAGGAGGAATTATGGTTAAAACGAAGGCGAAACCGGAGAATATGTGCAAGACCGGTTCAGGAAATAAGATTTACTGGATGCTTACCACAGAGATAGGCGCTCCCAACTTTGAAATGAGGATGATCGAGATCCCCGAAGGCGGGAAGAGCAGCAATGGAAGTCATCCCCATGAACACGAGGTATATGTTGTGAAGGGGGAGGGGAAGGTTACAGGAGTTACCGAGGGGAAAAACTACGAGGAAGTACTTCTACCGGGGGATTCGGTGTTCATTCCCGGGAATGAGCAGCATCAGTGGACCAACACAGGGAAGGGTGATTTCGGGTTTATCTGTGTCGTTCCTAAAGGCGCGGAAGCGGAATCGAAACCTCCGTGCTGAGGCAAAAGGGAAGGGTGTTGAAACGTTGAAGCTTAATGTAGTCGATTGCGGCAGTATGGAGTACGGTCCCGCCTGGGACTTGCAGAAAGAACTGGTGGAGAAGCGGCGGGAAGGACTAATCCCGGACACCCTCTTATTGGTGGAACACCCGCCGGTAATTACCATGGGGAGAAGGGCCGGCGAGGCGGACATTCTTAAAACCGCCGATTTTTTAAAGCAGGCGGGGGTCGGGGTCTTTACCATTGAGCGGGGCGGGGAGGCCACCTACCACGGACCCGGTCAGATCGTGGGATACACCATTATCGATTTGAGGGAACATTTCGACATTCGGGAGTTCATAGATAAGCTCGAGGAGGTTTTTATCGGTCTTTTAGATGAGGAGTTCTCCATAAAAGCAGAGAGGGTCCCCGAGCACCGCGGGGTATGGGTGGGAAACGAGAAGATTACCGCCATAGGAATTGCCATTAAACGGCGTGTAACTATGCACGGCTTCGCCTTCAATGTGAATACCGATTTGAGCCCCTTCTCCTGGATCGTTCCCTGCGGAATAACCGACCGGGGGGTGACCTCCCTGGAGAAGCTCCTAAAAAGGACACTGGACTTGGAGATGATGAAAGAATTGGTAGTGCGGTATTTCAGCACGGTTTTCGGATATGATAAGGTAACTCGAACAGCATGGGGCAAAGAGTTTCATCTATCGAAGCATCACCTATCGAAGGGAGAACATCATGAGAGCTGACTCCAAGGGAAACAAGCCGGATTGGTTAAAAATCCGGGTCAGACAGAACGATAATTATGAAACGGTGGAGGATGTTCTTACCCGGAACCATCTGCATACGGTCTGTGTGGAGGCGAACTGCCCCAATAGATTGGAGTGTTACGGAAAAAAGACCGCCACCTTCATGATTTTAGGCAGGGTCTGTACGAGGAACTGCACCTTCTGCAACGTAACCAAGGGTAATGTGGACCCGGTGGACTCTGAGGAGCCGGAGGCGGTAGGCCGGGCGGTGGAGGCTTTAGGTCTGCGGCACGCCGTTGTCACTTCCGTTACCCGGGACGACTTAGAGGACGGCGGAGCGGAACATTTTTATCGGGTCATTCGTGCCATTCGAAAGCGAAAGCCGGATACCATTATCGAGGTGCTTATCCCCGATTTCCAGGGAAAAGAGGCACCCCTTAAACGGGTAATGGAGGCGGGACCGGAAATTATCAACCATAATGTGGAAACCGTACCATCCCTCTACCACCGGGTCCGTCCCATGGCGGATTACCGGCGGTCCCTTGAGCTTCTTCGGCGGGTAAAGGCCGCCCATCCTGAGATATACACAAAATCCGGTATGATGGCAGGACTCGGGGAAGAGGAGGACCAGGTGCTAAAGACTTTCTCTCATTTACGGGAAGCGGGATGTGAGATCCTCACCATCGGTCAATACCTTGCTCCTTCTCCTCAGCACCACCCGGTGGTGGAGTACGTTCATCCCCGGCAGTTTGAACAGTACGAAGCTGCCGCTCGTAGGATGGGCTTCCTCTCCGTCGCCTCCGCGCCCTTTGTCCGCAGCTCCTACAATGCCGCGGAACTACTTGAGAGGATAAAAAAGTAAGGCCT
>CAYXSD010000038.1:2435-25439 GCA_964466335.1 uncultured Spirochaetales bacterium | reverse complement strand
CATAGATACCGCGACGTATCGATATGAGTCTACCCTGGTTTTTATAGTAGGTTAGCAGAGCCTTTCTGGTATTCCGATTCCCAGTTCGATATTGCGACAAGAACCTGTCAAGTTCATGTACCTGGAAGACCGGATGGTTATAGAAGAACGATTCCAAAGAAAAATCTTTTCCTGTTTGACGATTTAACGACATAATACTAAATATATTAATACCAAAATGCTTAAATGTCAAATTACTTATGTGTGTAAATGACAATTATGAAAATAAATATTAATAAAATTAATACTTATATGTAACTTTGTCATACGAGCTGAATTACTAAAACTCGAACAGGAGCCCGCATTTATCGTCATGACACATACCTCAGATGATTCTGAACCGGTCCCTCAGATTTAAGGATTCTCGAGTACTGGATTAGTTTGTCAATATTGGTTTTTTGACTGTCCATATAATTCCTGACAACTTCATTCACAATGTCCTGACCAAGTACCCGACGATATCGTATACAGTCACAAATTGTTTTCTCTCGGTCATACATAGCGATGTCTTTACCTTCAAGTTCAATCCTGGTGATCCCAAGGTTATATCTGGTGTTTCCAAAGGAAAACTTTCTGACAGGTGGGTATTCAGGAGCTATAGTTTTGTCGTCCCTGGGAATAGCGATATGTACTGATGGAGGTTCATATGTTGTCAGTTCATAAAACGATAGAGCCGGAGCAAGGCAGATTACGGCAGATGGAAGAGCTAGCTGAGTTTCAAAGAATCCTGCGACACTTTGCTTCTCCACCATCTGTAGATGCCGAAGAAAAATAGCATGAATTCCCGCCTTAAAATGATTCAATAAAAAAGTCAGAATTGCTCTTTTTCCCGCACAATATTTTCTTGTAGAAATCCCGCTCCGAAGATTATATAATAAAGGATCAACGGCTCAGAATAGCCCGAACGTGCTCTTTCTCAACCGCCGCGGAGCCGCTTAAAAACGCTTTAATAAGAGAGTGTTCTCCCATATGGGACTGTTTCCTTCTGTTTAAGAGCTGCCTTGACCCATCAGCCCCATACCTCTACCCAATACAATCCGTGGTTTTATCTACTTTTAAAGGTGGTTAAAATATAAGTTGAGATGTGAAAAGAAAGTTTTTCTTTGTTTGGGCAAAAAAAAACGGTATGCCTGGACGTCTTAAGCATACCGTAATATAAAAATACAGGGTTGCCCCCGCTTATTTTTATAATCGGCAGCGAGGGTTATTATCTTTACCGTTTTTTCCAAAGCGGACGGTTACAGCCTTTCAGCTTCCCGGGAGAGGATCTCACGGTGAAATTCGGCGGATGAGGCCAGTTCCCGGTAGAGCTCCACCGAGCGGCGGAGGTCCTCCTCCTGTCCCAGACTTCCCCCGCCGGCGATGGAGTCTAAGAGTTTCCGAAGAAGAAATCCGGCTATGTCCTTGGAAACGGAGGAACGTATTAGGGAATCGATTTCGTTTAAGGTTTCCACAATGGAAGCAGTGGGCGCGCCCGCGGAATAAGCCTGAATAAGTTTTTCAGATTCACATTTTCCCTCCTCTGCCAGCTTTTGGAGGTTCTCAAGCTCCTCTATTAGATTGATAAGACCCCTCTTCAACTCCTCTTTACTATGCGACTCCGATAAAGGTCCTACCGGGAAGTCAGACCCTCTCTGGACTTGCCGTTTCCGCCCGCCCAACCCCGCAAGAACTTCTTTGAAACGCAAATCGATCTCCCCACGATTCACCGGGCAGGAGAGAAGCTCTTCCGGGGAACGAAAGGGAATCCCCTCCAAGGCGAGCCCTCCGGGGGAAAGGGAGAAGGTTTCAGTATCCGGGTGCTGCTTCATCTGGTTTTCGAACCACCAGCGGTAGAGGAGTAGCCTCCGATCGGTGAGGACCTCTCCGCCTTGGTTGTTAAGGTGATACTCCGGGTCCGCCTCGGTAATATACTTCAGGTTCATCTCCTCCGCGGTGAAAGACCGCCGGGAAAGGATGTGGGCCCGCTCTTCGAACATACTCCCCCGGTAGTGGGTCTGTTTTTCAGGGAACCCCAGGTCCAGTCCCGCCATGAAGATTGGCGAAGCGCCCAAAAAACGCGCCAAGTCCCAAGCACTGGTGGAAACGGAGCCTCCCGCGCCGAGCTTTCCCTTAATGTTTGTGTAGGTTTCAAGATATTCCCCCAGAGGAAAGAGGGAACTGCAAAAGATGACATCTCTGTATGCCCTTCGAAATACCGCGGGATAGGTGGAAGACTCCGATATGAGTACGGAGTATGGGGCCTCCAAGCGGTCAAGATGCCGGGAGTTCCAGTATTGCGGGTCTACCACAACAAGAATATCCGGTTCCACTCCGGCTTCCTTGAACCAGCGGAGGGAGGTGTCCACGACGACGCAGACACACCGTTTTTTTATCTCTTCCAAAAAAGGTTTTAGCTTGTCCAGGGATGGTCCGGCCGCGAAGACCACCGCCGGAAGGCCGGTAAAAGTACCCTCTAAAGAGGCCAAAGGAGATGCCTCCGCCATAACGGGGAGGTTCGAAGCCAGGTTTCGGACCCAACGTCTCCCGAACCGCGCAAGGGTGTTGCTGTTAATCTCCTGCCGTGAACGGTAGGCCGCCAAAGCAGCCTCCAGGGGTTTCAGCGCCTCCGGTTCTATTTCGTAGTAGGACCGAAGAAGGAGGACCCGGACAGCCTCGGAACTAAACCCGTTTAACACGGAAATGACCGCCTCCGCCTCGGTGCGGAGAAAGAAGGAGAGGTTCTCTGCTCCGATAAATTCAGTCATATCCCGGGTTTCCAAGGCTTTATAAAACAGTGAAATGTTCGGTTCAAAAACCAGTACCGAGGCCTTAGGTGACATTCTAAGGACCTCTTCTGTAAGGTAGCCTAGCCCAAATCCGCCTATGACGTAGCATCCCGCGTCTCCGTTAATCTGCGATTCAGCAAGCCGTGTCGCCTCCTTTACCGGGTCCCTTCTGCTGTGTAGATATCGTCCGCGGTAGAGGAGGGTAGGCCAGCCGGAAGCTGTCTCTTCGATTGCTATCTCCTCGGATTGCATGTTCCGGTTCCGCGCTTCGTCTTCGGAGTGAATAAGCGAATGAGCAGCTTCTTCAAACCCGGGATGGTTTTTCGAAATTTCTTCCAGGTTCTTAGTGAGAAAATTCATTCCAACTCCAGGATCAACTGCATTCCCTTGTTAACCACTGTTCCGGGTCGCGGAGACTGATCTACCACCCATCCCTCGCCGCGTATTACGATCCTAAATCTATCGTCCTTAAAGAGAGGGAGAAGCTGACGCTTGGAAAGCCCTGTAAAATCGGGGAGTCTATTACCGATTTTCGGGAGTTCTTGCTTAGGGACTCTTAACGAACCTTCGTGGTGTAGAACTAGATCACCCTCTTTGGGAATCCCGAAGTACTCTACTACATGGTTCATCATCTCTTTTACTACTGGGGCCGCGATTCTGCCTCCGTAGAAATCATCTCCCTTAGGGTGTTCAATTGCAAAATAGATAATGTAGCGGGGGGCGGAGGTGGGCAGGATGGCCAAGGTAGATGCGATAAAGGCCTGTTCCGAGTAGGTCCCCGTTTTTGTATCCAGGGTTTGAGCGGTCCCGGTTTTTACCGAAACTCTTAGTCCTTCCAGGGAAGCCCGTCTTGCCGTGCCGTCGTTTTCGGTGGCCATCTCCATCATTCTTAACATGGATGCCGCATTGGATTCGGATAGGACTTTCCGGACAGGGGTTCTCTCGAAATTCTCGCGTATTTTCCCGTCGGGTGAGACGATCTTATGAATAATATGAGGTTTTAGAAGAATGCCATTGTTGGTAAAGACAGTGGCAGCCGCGGCAACCTGTACGGCTGATACGGAAATCTCCTGACCGAAGGCTATGGTGGGTTTGGACCTATACGACCACTGGGACGGCGGACGAAGGAGCCCGAAGGTCTCTCCGGTAAAGGGCAGACCCGTGGGGTTTCCAAATCCAAAGTCTTTTAGTTTTCTATAAAACCCCTCCCTGGAAACTGTTTCCGAAGCAAGGGCCGCGCCCACGTTACTGGAGTATTTTATTATCTCCGAAGTGCTTATAGTCCCATAATTTCCGAGGTCCCGGATAATAAACGTACTCCCGTCGGGGAGGTCTTCCTCGTAGGAGCCATTGGTTACAAAGGAATCCTGAAGGGTAATTCCTCCGAGCTCCAGGAAAGAGGAGATGGTAAACACCTTGATGACCGACCCCGGTTCATAGGCGGAGGTGGCCGGCCGGTTAATCCGATTCTCCGCGGGATATTCAGCGAAGTTGTTCGGATCGAAGGTGGGGTAGGAGACATACGACAAAATATCGCCATTTTTACCATCCAAAACGAGCATCATTACCGAATCGGCTTTGTGCTCTTCGAAGGCCTCCCTGGCAAGATTGTCGGCGAAGTACTGTATGTTGAGGTCCAGCGTCAGAAACACCTGATTGCCGTATACTTCTTCCCCATCGTTTTCTTTTGGAGGAGGGGAGAGTTCGTTGTTGTAGCTGTATTCAATTCCTCCGAGACCTTCGTTATCGGTGCCCACATATCCAACCACATGGGCGGCGAGTTCTTGCTCCGGATAATTCCGCCCGTATTCGGCTTCCAGGGATATTCCGGGTAGTTTTCCCTCCTCAATAAAAGCCCTTACCTTTTCGCTTATGGTAGGAGATATTTTCCGTTTTACATACATGAACCCATCTCTGTTGGTAAATTCCCGGTAGAGTTCCTCTTCATCCAGGGCGAGAATAGGGGCGAGAAAACTAGCGGTTCCGGAGGGATCGTTTATACTGGGGATCCACGCGGTAACGGAGAACATCCTGTTTTGCAAGGCGAGAATACGGCCGTTTCGGTCGAGAATCGGCCCCCGCTCCACTATTCTGTCCTTATCGACCTGCGTCGACCTGGGAGTACGGTGAAAGAGCATAACACCGGCGAACTGCACAAGAATAGTCAGCAAGATAAGAGCAGTAATACCGATAAAGATGGTAAATCGAAGGATCTTCTTGTTCTTAGCCATATTTGGTTTGATATAAAATTGTAATATGTTGTTCTTTTCGTGTCGATACTTGTAATACAGTCGTATGAAATCTTTTATTACTGAGCAAAAAATAGATAAAAGGGTAACGAGAGGGAATGAAGGATTAGGCGCTCAACCGCTTTTTGTAGCTTCTCTCAATGAAGAGGGCCTCCTCGGCAAGAGAAAAGGTAAGGAAAAACCACGAAAAAGGGCCTCCTCGGAGCGGACTATCCTGTACTCGAATTCAAAGGTCCAGCGAAGAAGAAAGAAAAAGAAGAATGATAGTTCCTCTTTCCTCCTCAGCAAACCCATACATCTCCCCTCTCTGCCGGACTTAAAGGCTATTAATATGCCTATTATAAAGGATAGGCTTTCAATATACACCTTAGGGCTCTTTTTTATAATTCTGATCTTACTCTTTCTTAATTCATCTGTTCCGAGTTCCGGAATGGTCCGGCAGGGAGAAGCAATTTCTATTCCTTCCTCCGCTTCCATGGAGGACCTCCTCTATGAGTCTCTTGCTTTGGAAACTTCTATCCTTGAAGAAGAAGAGCTAAAGCTTCCGGCGGGAAGGGTATTGCGGTCTATGGATACCCGAGTGCATCGGATAAAAGAAGGTGACACAGTATCGGAGATAGCAGCCAAGTATAATGTCTCTGTCGGTACTATCTTAAGTTTCAACTCCATCAAGGATGTTCGGAAAATAATGGTCGGAACTGAACTTGGGATACCCAGCATCGACGGGGTCCTCTACAAGGTGAAACGAGGAGATACCCTAAGCGGCATTTCCGCTTCCCATAACATAGCCATGAACGACATCCTTGATGCCAACGATCTGCAGAGTGAGGTTATCCGCGTAAACCAAGAACTCTTCCTCCCCGGGGGTACTTTAAGCACCTTCGAACTTAAAAAGGCAACAGGGGAGTTATTCGTGTATCCCACCGCGGGAAGACTCTCTTCAGGGTTTGGTATTCGTCCGGATCCTTTTACCGGAATTCCCAGAATGCACTACGGGATCGACCTGGCAAATTATGTGGGTACTGCTGTAAAAGCTTCTTATGAAGGAACTGTTGTCGCCCTTGGAGTAAACCAGAGCTACGGAAAGTATGTTATTATAAAACACGCCGGCGGCTTTCAGACTCTCTACGGTCATCTTTCAAAATGGATCGTATCTAAGGGTGAGTATGTGGGCCAGGGAGAAAAGATCGGTGAGATGGGTAATACAGGAAGAAGTACGGGGCCTCACCTTCACTTTGGAATCTATAAATACCAAAAACCTGTTGATCCTTTGAAGTATCTGTTTTAAAATAGAAAGAGAGGTTCACGCGAAGATTCTGATTTTCGCGGTTGCCTCGGGAAAAAGCGGGAAGGGGTATGAGGGGTATAAGGAATATGAGAAAGATCGTCCTAACAGTTGTTATTCTCTTCGCGGTTTTTACTTTTATTAAAGCGTATGCGTCGGCAAAACAGACCGGGCGTCAGTCCTTGGAAGCAAAATCCTCGATTGAGCAAGGTAAATAGTGTAATACAGCATATGTAACTCGAAGCCTTAACTGATCTGTGGAATTTATCGGCCGCAACAGTGTTTGTATTTTTTGCCGCTTCCGCAGGGGCAGGGGTCGTTTCTGCCCACCTTCGGTTGAGTGCGCTTTATCTGGACCTTTTCAGGGCCGGCTGCTCGGGAGGGGCCGCCGCTGCTGCCGGCGCTTTTCCCTTCGAAAGAGGCAGCTTCACCACCGGCGGCAAACTGACCCATAACATGATGGTTTGTCTGAAGGGCCGACGAGCCCTGACGGGCAGCCCGGCGGGAAGCCTCGGGATTTTCAATACGAATTTTGAATATCTTTCTGGCTATGGTCCTTCTTATATCTTCTAAGAGTTTGTCAAAAATTTCAAAACCTTCGAGTTTATATTCAAGAAGCGGATTTTTCTGTCCATAGGCCCTGAGGTAGACCGCTTCACGGAGAGATTCAAGATTTTCCAGATGGTCCTGCCATTTTGCGTCGATATTTCTTAAGTACTCTATTCGGAGAAACATGTTGAGTCTCTCCGAGCCGATTTGTTCCTCCTTTTCCTTCAGGTCCCTTTGCAAATACTCTAATATAGTGTTTTTTACCTTTTCACGGTCGGAGGTTTTTATTTCCTCAGGCCCTAAGTCGAGGGAGTAAAAGAAATTCTCGTTCAATGCTTCGGCCAAGCTGATAAGGGTCCCTTCTTCCTCTGAAGAGGAAGCCTCGTAGTAGGTATCGAGTATTTCGTCTAGAATCTCCTCTGCTGCTGTGAGGACACGTTTTTTTAGGGCCTTATCGGTAAGGATGTTGTCCCTTTGGGTGTATATAAATTTTCGCTGTTCATTTAGAACATCATCGTACTCGAGGAGATGTTTACGAATCTCATAGTTTCTGTCTTCCACCCTTGTTTGGGAACGCTCAATGGCCTTGTTAATCCAGGGATGGAAGAGAGGTTCTCCATCGCGCATGCCGACCTTGGACATCATGGATTTAAAATTTTCTCCGCCGAAGAGCCTCATCAAATCGTCATCGAGAGAGAGAAAGAACCTGGATTTCCCCGGGTCCCCCTGTCTTCCCGATCGACCGCGAAGCTGGTTGTCTATACGCCTCGATTCGTGACGTTCTGTTCCCAGGACATAGAGTCCGCCTGCTTCCTGTACCTCTCGGTATTCCTTCTGCCAAGCCGTTATTTCCCTTTCCAGGGCGCTCCTATACTCTTCCTCCGCCGCTTCGGTACCACTTTTTTTTCTCGCGCGAAACTCCGGATTGCCTCCGAGCTTTATGTCCGTGCCCCGGCCTGCCATATTAGTTGCTATGGTGACTGAGCCTTTAGCCCCGGCTTCGGCGATAATGAGGGCCTCCCGGGCATGGTTTTTCGCGTTTAAGACCTCATGCCGCACTCCTAAACCGGTAAGGGCACGGGAGAGACGCTCCGATTTCTCTATGGAGATGGTCCCTACCAGTACCGGCTGCCCCCGTTTATTGGCGGAGGCGATCTCTTTGCTGATGGCGGTGAATTTATCATCCTCGTTCAGGTATATAATATCGTCCTCGTCCGCTCGAATTACCGGCCTGTTTGTGGGGACCACCACCACTTCAAGGCCGTAGATATTACCGAATTCCTTGGCCTCGGTATCGGCTGTGCCTGTCATTCCGGAGATCTTTTCATACATACGGAAGAAATTCTGAAAGGTAATGGTCGCCAAAGTCCTGTTCCGCTGGGCGACTTTTATCCGCTCCTTCGCCTCTATAGCCTGATGGAGTCCATCTGAGTAGCGTCGACCGTAGAGGATCCGACCGGTAAATTCGTCTACAATTTGTACTTTTCCCTCCTGGACAACGTAATCAATATCCTTGTGGAAGAGGTAGTGGGCCTTTAGCGCCTGGGTAATATAATGAATGTATTCAAAGTTTTCTTCCACAAAGAGAGAACCGGAAATGAGATTGTTTCTGGTGAGCAGGTCCTCAGCTTTATTCATCCCCTCATTTGTAAAGGTGATCCTTTTGGATTTCTCTTCGATTTTAAAATCCCCTTCCGGTTCTTCGGGGTATTCGTCGGTATGTGGGTCTTTTTTACATTCTTCAAAGCTGGGAATGAAACGGTTCACCGCGTTGAACTTGGCGGTATCGTCCTCTGCCGGGCCGGAGATAATAAGGGGTGTTCTGGCTTCATCAATAAGAATGCTGTCGATTTCATCAATAATGCAATAATGATGGTATTTTTGTACTCTTCCGTCTTTCTCCCACCTCATGTTGTCTCTGAGGTAATCAAAACCGAATTCATTATTTGTTCCATAGGTAATGTCTTTTGCGTAGGCCTCTTTTCTCGCATCGTTGTCCATATTTGCTAAAATGGAACCTACAGTTATACCCAAGTAATTGTAAACAGGGCCCATCCATTGGGCGTCCCTTTCGGCCAGGTAATCGTTCACCGTAACTATGTGAACACCCTTACCGGCAAGACTGTTCAGATAGGCGGCCGTGACGGAGGAAAGAGTCTTGCCTTCACCTGTTTTCATTTCCATTATTTTTCCCTGATGAAGAACTATCCCTCCAATAAGCTGTACATCGTAAAGGCGCTCCCCAAGGACCCTCCGGGCGGCTTCTCTAACCAAGGAAAAGGCTTCCGGAAGGATAGTATCCAAGGTTTCTCCTTCTGTAAGCCGCTTTTTGAACTCCGCGGTTTTCTTAGGGTAGTCCTCCGCGGGAAGGGAAGCTGCCCAAGGTTCCCAATGGTTGATTTTTGCTACCAGAGGGAGAAGTTGTTTTAAGGCCTTCTCATATTGGCTTCCTACGAGAGCTTCCATTATTTGTTTAAACATAGAAATAATGTATATCCGAATAGGCCGCACAGTCAAGAATTGCGGTCATTCCCAAGCATTCTTTTTAAAGAAAGCTGAAGAAAGCTGAATTGACAGCATTCTTGCCCTTTAGTAGTATCACTAAGGAGAAAAAGTATATGCGATCCTTTTACATTTCAGTATCCGTTCTTTTGTTTCTTCTTTCCCTTAGCATGTTTTCCTGTCAAAAGCCGGCGGAAAAGAACATAAAAAAGGACCTTCTCTTCTCTCTGCCTCTAGGGACAATGGAGGACGAGCTTCCCCTCTTTCAATTCGAGGATGATGTCTTTCACCCGGAGGTCAATATTGAAATGTACGAAGGCCTGTTCTATATCAGTGAAAGCCGCTCAAGAAAGGTAATGATTTTTAACTCCTACGGCGATATTATCGGTCTTCTTTACAATCCGGAGACCAACCCCACACCAGTCCTTCTTGAGGAAAAAGGCCAACCCGATGTAATTACCAGCCGTCAGGCAACTCCTTATCCCTTCGAATACGTGGGGGAAATCGGGATCTATGGAAATTCACTTATTCTCGTTGAAGACATGGTAGCAGAGGGAAGAGAGGAGTACGATGAGGAAATTGGGGGGGTGCTCAACCGAGTGGTACTGCGTTTCGACAGGAACGGGCGGCTTTTGGATTATCTTGGGCAGGAGGGACTTGGAGGCACACCATTTCCCTACATTCAACGTGTTCAGGTAACCAGCCATGGCGAGGCGGTTATTACCTGCAGGACTATGACTTCTTGGATTGTGTATTGGTTCAGTAAGGAAGGTCTTTTAGGATATAAAGTTGAAGTGCCCCTGGACAACCTTCCCCTTCCCAAAGAGGAGGAGGAGCTCATTGCCGAGTTAGAGGACGTGTATGCCGACATAGATCGGAGACAGATATATCTAAAATTGGATTATTATCGTACTTCCTTTCAGAAAGAGGAAAATCCGTCGGGAGAATTGGGGTTCTATAAATCCGGTGTCTTTATTTTTGATCTTTCTAACGAGGAGTACTCCTCCTTTATTGAAATTCCGAAGAAATTTCGCGAGCAGGGAGACAGCGGCTTTCTTGAAGAGCAAAAGGAGGAGGTCCTCTTTGAAATTGTAGGTGTTGCCTCCGGGGGCTATCTCTTCTTCCTGGGGATGGAAACTATTTCCGAGAACAAGCTTCTTATTATGGACAGTCAGGGGAAGGTAGTCCTGGATGGAAAGATTGTGTTAGGCGACAAAGAGCTTCTCTACGAGACTTTTCAAGTGACCCCTCAGGGGATTCTCACTGGGGTCCTAAGCGATGATGTAGAAGCAGATGTGGTCTGGTGGCGGACAGATAAATTTATTGAAATTGAAAAGCAGGAGGAGAGCTGAAATGCAAAAACTTCCCTTTTCTCCGGATATGGCGGATATTGACAGAAAGGCCCAAAGCGATTTTTCCTATCCATCTATACTGCTGATGGAGAATGCTGGTATTACATCTTGGTTCCGGATGAACGAATTGGGCCTTTCTCCTTCACCGCGAAACTCCCTTTGCGTCTTTATAGCTGGTAAGGGTAACAACGGGGGCGATGCATTTGTTATGGCGAGGCAGTGTTTTCTCTCTGGGAACCCGCGGACATCGGTCATTCAAATTTCCGAAAAGCTCTCCGAGGATTCAAGAGTAAACCGGAATATTGTAAGCGCCATAGGTGTCCCTGTCCTTTCCTGGGAAAAGGAGAAGGACAGGGCTGTGGACCTTTTAGAAAGGGCTGACTTTATTTTTGATGGAATAGCGGGGACTGGAATAAAAGGTGCTCTTAGAGGTGTTTTATCAGAGGTGGTGGAGAAGATCAACAGCATCTGCCGGGGACATGGCGGCAGCCGCGGCACGGTAGTGGCCATAGATGTACCCAGCGGCGTGGGAGACGATTTTCAGTCTTCCTCTCTCGCTGTGAAAGCTGATGTCACTCTTACCATGGGTCTTCCTATGGCTTGTCTCTATCTTCCCTATGCCCGTCCATTGGCCGGGAGGATCGAGGTAATTCCCCTGGGGTTTCCTCCCGCTCTTACGGAAAATCCTGAAATACCAGGATCGTTGATGCAATCTGAGGACCTTAAGCAATTGCCTCCGATTGGGGAAGAAACCTATAAAAACAAGCGAGGTCACCTTGCTGTCTTTGCCGGCAGTGAAGGTACCACCGGAGCGGCACTCCTATCCGCGGAGGCTGCTGCCAGAACTAGAGCAGGGCTGGTCTCCCTTTTCCCTCATCCGACGGTCTACGAGATATGCGCCGGCCACACTAAATCGGTAATGACAAAAAAGCTTCGTAATTTCGAAAGGCCCAAGAACTTCGATTTCTCTCCCTACCAGGCCTTGGTCCTTGGCCCGGGATGGGGAACCGGACCGCCCAGGGATGAGTGGCTATGCGCGTGTATCGCTTCCGGATTGCCTGGTGTATTGGACGCGGACGGGATAACCCTGGCCGCGAAAATGGCGGAGGAAAACAGACTGCCCTCTTTCGAAGAACGCTGGGTGCTGACTCCCCATCCAGGCGAGTGTGCTCGTATTTCGGGGAGAAGTAAGGAGGAGGTCCTCAACCGTCCTTATGAAACGGTCATCGAACTTAGTCAAAGATTAAAAGCGGTAGTGGTTTTAAAGACCCATGTTGTTATTATTGGGAATCCCGACGGCAGTTACCGGGTGGTGGATGGAATGAACCCCGCCATGGCTACCGGCGGGAGCGGAGATATCCTCTCCGGTGTCATCGGCGGCATGCTTGCCACGGGTGTTAAGCCGGGAGACGCAGCCGCTCTGGGTGCTCTCCTGCATCAACAAGCTGGAAAAAGGGCCGGAGAGGAGAAAGGGTGGTTTTTATCGGAGGCCCTTCTTCCTTATATTTCTTTAATGATATAATGGCAGCACGAGGAGATTCTGAGATGGAGCGGGAAGAATACCGCAATCCAGGAGAAATGGTATTTCACTACAATCGAGGCGACCGGGTAAAATCGCTGTCCCCGGAAGTTCAAAACAGGAAACCCAAGGGTATTCTTAAAGGAAATCGCGGGCTCATTATTCTTCTTATTGATATCCTTCTTATTATTATTCTCTATGTTGTCCTTACTCCTCTTCTTAGAGGACCAGGCGATTCTGTAATTAAAGACGGGTATCGGTTCAGTCTTGAAGCTTTTGTATACAAACAGGAATGTCTCGTTAGGGTGAAGGTCGAAATGGAGGAAGACCAAGCAGGCAAGCACGACATTCCGCCCCATCAGCTGGTGAATGTTCTTATTTCTTTGGAAGATCGGGGTCTCTCCGAAGAGACGGCGGACCTCCTTCCCCAGGAAGAGGGGGAGAGCAGGACTCTCAGGTCCTCCTTCGACCTGTCTGGGATTGAGGAAGACGGCCCTTTCAACATAAACGCAATAATAACTCTGGGTGAAAACCAGTTTGTACTGGCCACTGAAGCGGAGGGAGAATAATGTTGAGAAATGCCGAATAATTCCTCTCCTTATTATTGCTCGTACCCGTATTGACGCGAGCTGTGGATTCTTATATTCTTAGTCTATGCTGTGAAGGGGGTAGTATGGTTCAATTCTATTTTTTATCGATAATTACCAATCTTCTCGCGGGTTTGCTTCTTTCCGCGGATATGTTGGGAGGAAAATTCACCGGGTTGTCCTCTTTTAAGAAGATCTTCGAGGGGAATAGCAGTAAGATGTTCTTTGGGGTGTTCACTGGAATAATAGGATTTCTAAAATTCTTAAGCGCCACGGAAGGGGACGTTGTTGTCGTCGGTGATCTCCTTCCCGCCATTTTTGGGTTAGGTATGGGAATTGCTCTCGTAGTTGACTATTATAAATCTAAATCCGATGTGGTTACTCCCGCGGTGGAGAATATAAACGCGTTGGTAGTTAAGAACAAGGGTATCATTGGTATTCTGGGACTTATTGTGGCCTTTCTTCATTTTCTCTTTCCTAGCGTACTCTTTCTTTAATCTTTCCAGCAATGCGCCGTATTTCCCTTGCCGGTGTGTCCTTCCGGGGAGGCGCGGTCCTCCTCGGGCAGCGAAGGCCGGGTACGAGTATCGGGGTCCGTTGGGAGTTTCCCGGGGGAAAGTTGGAATCCGACGAGAGTCCGGAAGACGGATTAAAACGAGAATTTCAGGAGGAGCTGGGGGTAAGGATTCTCCCCTTGTCGCATTTCTTCAGCGGAGAATTTACGAACAAGGGTAAGGAATATCTCCTTAAAGCCTACTGGGTAAAGCTCCTATCGGCGGATTTTTCCTATCAGCAGCACCAGCGTTTAGAGTGGGTTTCCCTTCAGGACTTAGCGAATTACGATTTGGCGGACTCAGACCGGCTTATTTCTGAGTATATCTTACATTTCTTTTTCTAACGTTCCTTTTTCTAACGTTCCTTTGGTGCCCTGGTGTTTGGTTTTACAATTAAGTATTAACCGCGATGGTGCTGTAGGGTATTTACGATACCTGAGAGAAGATTTCTCAGCTGTGCCGGGTCCTTTACTCGAAAACTCGCGTTAGTCATACCGTTACCGACTTTAATATTAAATTGGTTTTTGTTTTCCAATCTGAACATGTTTTCGTCGGTTTGGTCGTCTCCCGCGCAGACAATAACGTCGTAACCGTGGATGTTGTTGAAGTGGGATACAGCCGCTCCCTTGTTTATCTGCATAGATGAGACCTCTACAATCTTTTGGCCGTGGTGGATCTCCACGGGGAGGTTGGAAATCATCTCATAGAGTTCTCCCATGAGTTGTTTTGCCTTAAACCTTCCTAATTCAGGATCACATTTTCTATAATGCCAGACCAGAGAAGAGCGTTTCTCTTCGATAAAACTTCCGGGTGTAGTCCCCTCGTAGAGTTGGAATATTTCTCGTATCGTTTCCTTCCAGGAGAAATCAGCGTTTTCAACAACATTTTTCCAATCCTTTTCATCCCGTTCCCGGTAGAAAAAGCCGTGTTCAGCTACGAGTGTCACCTCAAGGTCTCCAAGCCACTCCTCCAGGTCGTCCCTGTCCCTTCCGCTTATAATGTACACATCTATGTTTTTTCCCTTCTCGAGTTGGGAAAGAAGGTCTTTTATTCCCGCGTCCGGGACGGCAGCCTTCGGATTTGATTGAAACTCCATAAGGGTACCATCATAATCGATAAAGAAACCGATTTTCTGGGCCTCGGAAATGGATTCGAGAATGTCCTGGACAAGTTTCCCCGGTTTGGTTGAAGTGTCCTCCTGGGGAGTCCGGCGTTCCATTTCCTTAATAAAGGACGTAGCCCAGTGTTTGCTGTCGAATTTTAGGACATGCTCTCTCATCATCTCCATTCTTCGTTTTTTTTCTTTCGCCTCCATAGAAAATGCCGTCTCTAAATGGTCCGCCATTTGGTTAATATTGTAGGGATTAATCATAAGGGAATTGAAAAGCTCTTCCGCGGAACCGGCGAACTCGCTTAAAATAAGGACCCCTCGGGAATCCCGTTGACAGGCGACGTACTCCTTTGCCACTAGATTCATGCCGTCGATAACAGGGGTCACCAGCGCTGCATCTGCCAGAGAGTAGAGGGCCGCCAGTTCGTGAAAATCTACAGATTGATGAATAAAGTGGATGGGGCTATTCTCCACCGTTGCATGGTTTCCGTTTATCTGACCCACTCGCGATTCAACCCGTTCAATAAGTTCCTGATACTCGGGAACAGCCTCTCGGGAGGGTACGCTGATAAAAATAAATACTATGTTGTTGTCACCCGTACTTTCTAGGTACTGCTCCACCGCATCTAGCCGCCGGAGGATACCCTTGGTGTAGTCGAGACGTTCCACGCCAAGGACAATCTTCTTCCCTTTGTAAATTCTAAGAAGGCTCTCTTGTTTTTCTTTAAACTCTGGAGATTCGAGGATGTTAATAAACTTTTCGGAGTTAATGCCTATGGGGAAAATATTTATATAGGTTTTTCGGTTCGAATGAGGTATATGGTCCATTTCAGAATCGTACCCTAAAAGCCTTAGTACGGAACTACGAAAATGTCGCAGATAACCGAAGGTATGAAACCCTATTACATCGGCACCGAGAATTCCTGCTACAAGGTCCTCCCGGTTGGGATGGCAGCGGAAAACTTCGTAGGAGGGGAAGGGGGTGTGAAGAAAGTATCCTATTCTCAAATCGGATTTTCTCTCTCTTAGGATTTTGGGAAGGAGCATAAGATGGTAGTCATGCACCCAGATTATATCGTCTTCCTCGGCTATCTGGAGGACCTTATCGGCGAAACGCTCGTTTACTTCAATGTAGGTTTCCCACCAAGATGTAGTGTACCGCATGAAATTGGGCATGTAATGAAGAATCGGCCATAAACTGGAGTTGGAAAAACCAAGATAAAAATGATCTATTTCTTCTTCCGAAAGGAACACAGGAACATAGCCGTAATTAGTAACCAGGGTTTTTTCAATCTTTTCCTGTTCTTTCTTTTCATCGATAGAAGCGCCGGGCCAACCGACCCATTTTAAATTAAACCGCCCCTCCACACCTTCCAGTGCCGACACCAACCCGCCGGAGGACTTTTCAATTGTTTCACCCACCGTCACTGGCATTCTGTTGGATACATTTATTATAGATTTCATATACTGTTAATATACTTTTTTTTTCAAGGATTGGCCACTTTGCTTCAGTAATTCCGGCTTTAAGCAATTCTGCTGAGCTATATACTGGTACCGTTGGGAATAACAGCCCCCTTCGGAATAACAATAATGCCGTCTATGATATGGTAATTCCCGTAATCACCGTCTTGTCTTTCAGTTTGCTCCATTCCTATTCTACAACCGTCACCGATTCTGGCGTTCATATCAATGATCGCCCGTTTGACCATGCTGCCCCTTCCAATACCGATGTTAGGTCTTTCCCTTCTTCGGTTTTCCTCTTTATCTAAATCGTCTTCGTAATAGCTTGCTCCCATGCACACCACCCCGTCCAGATTGGCCCCGGATTCGATAATGGTACGGATTCCAATGAGGCTGTTTACCAGGCTGGCATTCGTAATAATGCTTCCCTCAGCGGCTAAGGACTGCGAGATGGTACAGAAGTTTATTTTTGTGGCCGGGAGGTAGCGTTTGTGAGTATAAATGGGATTTGCTTCGTCGTAGAAATTGAATTCCGGATTGAGGGAAGTTAAACTCAGACTGGTATCGTAGTAGTTGCGGATTGTCCCAATATCCTCCCAGAAGCCGTTGTACATATAGGCGTTTACCTGCATCTTTTCGATGCATTGGGGAATGATTTCCTTTCCGAAGTCGGTGAAGGAGTTATTCAATGCTTCTTCTAACGCGGAGGCATTGAAAATATAAATTCCCATGGAGGCAAGATACTCCTTTCCCCCTGCCTGGGCCACCTTATTTGGATGAATGGAGGAGGGTATCTTATAAGGTCCTGTGTCTCTATCCAAGGGAGGTTTTTCCAGAAAATCGGTAATATGGCCTTTGTTGTCCGCTTTGAGAATGCCGAATCCCGGGGTCTCTTCCTTTTTTACGGTTGTGGTTGCCACTGTAGCGGCGGCACCGCTTTCTATGTGCAGCTTGAACATCTCCTCCAAATCCATCCTGTAGAGTTGGTCCCCCGAGAGGATTATATAGTGGGTGGGGCTGTGCGTGTTAAAATGGAAAAAATTTTTCCTTACCGCGTCGGCGGTCCCCTCGTACCAGCTGCTTCTCTCAAAGGTCTGTTCCGCCGCCAGTATTTCTACGAACCCCTTGCTAAAGGCGTCGAAGATGTAGGTGTTTACTATGTGCATGTGCAGAGAGGCAGTATTGAATTGAGTTAACACGTAAATGTTTTTAAAGCCGGAGTTGATACTGTTGGAGAGGGGAATGTCAACCAGTCGATACTTCCCTCCAAAGGGCACCGCGGGTTTTGCCCGCTCCTTAGTTAAGGGGTACAATCGAGTTCCCTTTCCTCCGCCTAAAATTATAGATAAGACTTTACTTTCCATTGCTGCATCCTTGTAAAAGTACTGGTAAAAAAACAGCCGGTTTCAAATTCGCTGTCTCATTCATGGTTACCGCTTTTAATAGTTATCGAAATAAGGATTTATTAGACAATCCTTTCTTATAGACATCCGTATAGCGCTTTGCACTTTCCTCCCAGGTGAACCTCTTGGACATCCCTCTTTTCCGCAGCTCTACGATGTGGTGTCTGTTCTGTTGCCATACCGTTAAAGCCCGCCGCACCGCTTCCACTATTTCTTCCGGAGCGGCCCGGGAGAATATAAACCCTGTCCCTTTTCCTTTTTCCCCCTCATCATGGTAGTCTTCTACCGTATCTACCAGCCCCCCGGTCCTGGTAACAATGGGGATGCTTCCGTACCGAAGGGAGTACATCTGGTTTAGTCCGCAGGGTTCGTAGATACTGGGCATAAGAAAGAAATCGCTTCCTCCTTCTATAAGGTGGGCCAGGGAATCGTTGAACTCGAGAAAGACTTTCAGGTTGGGAAGTTTTTTTTCCAGAACGAGAAGTTCCCTCTCGCACCAGGCTTCCCCCGTACCGAGAATAACCATCTGCACCGGATGCTCCGTGCAAATGTGGTATAGGGCACCGTAGTCGGGAGCGCAGAAGGGGACAATACCCTTCTGGTCCACGAGCCGGCCCACCATACCGATTAGGGGTGTCTCCTTTTCAACGGGCAGACCCGATGTTTTTTGTAGTGTCGCTTTTACATGTTCTTTCCCTGAAAGGTCTTCCGAAGAGAAGGGGACCGGTAGATAAGGATCCCGTGAAGGGTCCCACTGGTCGTAATCCATGCCGTTTAAAATACCTGTAATATCCTCTCTCCGATTTAGAAGAACAAGTTCCAACCCCGAACCGTATTCCGGAGTGAGTATCTCTTCCGCGTAGTGGGGAGAGACAGTGGTTATGGAGTGGGCGTTGAGAATCCCCCCCTGAAGGAGGTTTATAGTACCGTTTAACATAAGCCCCAGAGAAGCCAGGTCTGATTGGGGAATATCCATAGCTTCGTGTTCTTCTATGCCGAAGACACCCTGATAGCCAATATTATGGATACTCAGCACGTAGGCAGGATTGGAATAGATTTCTTCGGAGACTTCCTCCCTCAGCGGATTGGACTCTTTCAGTATTCTTCCGTACATGGATACCAGGGAAGCAGGCCAATCGTGGTAATGAATAATGTCCGGTGTCCAATTCAACTGTTCAAGGCTGGGATAGAGCGCATGGCAGAAAACAGAGAAACGAAGAAGGTTGTCTCTATACCCAGGTTCTCTCTTAGACCCGTAGATCCCCTCGCGTTCAAAAAGGGGTGGGCTTTCGAGGAAATGGAAAATCAGACCGTCCTCTTCCGGCCCGGCAGTGTAGAGGGTAAGATGAAAAGAGTTGTTCCCGTGATGCAGGAAAAACCGCTTCCCCCGGTTCGGCTTTTCCATTCCGCCATAGAAGGGCATATATATCCGTACTTCATGTCCCAAACAAATAAGCTCCCGGGACAGGGGAGTTACTACGTCTCCTAAACCACCTGCTTTCGCGTAGGGGACTGCCTCGGTGGTTACCATTACAATGCGCATCAATGTGCTCCTTAGGCAATTAGAACACGGCCCACTATTACAGTCAAGGAAGCCACTTTCAAAATTAGTTAATTTTGAAAGAGCATCAAGGAAAGAAGTAGTATATACTGAATTCTCCCATTGTTCTAAAACCCATTTTACGGTAAAGCTTTAAGGCGGGGGTATTTTCCTGTTTTACGAAAAGACAGAGTTTCCTGTCTCTACTTAGAAGATCGCTGCTTAAAGCAGACATGAGAGCTCCGGCAATACCCTTTCCGCGTTCTTTCTTTAGAGTAAATACCCCCCCGATCTGCACGTATTCTATGCCCCATCCATTAGTTCCGGCTGTACCTACCGGTTTGCCCTTCAGCTCTGCCGCGTAGAAGATGTGCGACCGGAGGGCTTTCTTGAAGTAGAGAAAACTGGAAGCGCTGTGGAATTGTGAAGGATCTAGGAGAACCTCCTCCAGCTCATATTCCCGACGAAGGGGAAAGAGGTCCTTCGCGTCTTTCACCTCGGCTTTTCTGATAGTAATACCCGGAACATGGGGAGGAGAGTAAGCGCTAAGGTCCTTTTCTTCTCCCTTCATAATGTAGTACTGTACCTTCTTATGGGAAAATTCCAAATAGGGGATAAGCGGCCCAATATCTTTCTCTAGACCTAGAATGGAGTGGACCCGTTTGGCCCTGTTGATGATGGTAGACGCCCTTTTTAAAGCTCCACCATGGGACCGCAGCTTCTCTGAGAAAACGGGGGCCACCGTTCCTCCGGGAGCAAGGAGAAGCAGCCCCTCCAAGAGACCCATGGGGGCATTTCTTGTAACATAGAGTTTGTTTCCCCCCTTAGTCAGCCCGCTGCCCGACTTGTCCAAGAGTCTTTTCGAAAGGGCAATGGTCCTGTACTCTCGCTGGAGCAGATACTCCTTAACCTCCCTCATGTCACATGTTCGAGCGCTTTTCCACTCCATTCCGATTCAGCCCCTCGTGTTCTATTTCATCCCTGAAAGGGGCAGGACCCCTTCAGCGTCAAAGTCGCCCTTTAAAGCGGAAAAACCGGCTTGAAAACTGTCCCTTCCGGTCCCGTAAACGGCAACCGCTGAGTGTACCCAAGGGGTTTCCTGAAGATACACCGGCGTAAGGACGGAGAGGACGATCAGTTTATCGGAAATAGGTTCCAACTCTTTTAATACCTCGAGACTATTCGGATTGGCAAGGCAGAATAGTATAGTATCGTAGGAGGGGGCCAGGGAGAGAATAGTCTTGGCCGCGCCTCTGTTTGGTCCGTAGAAGGGGCTGTAGGAAAAGGTGAACTCCTCCGCTTCGGGGAACCTCTTCTTGCCCTCCTCAATAAAAGACCTAAACTGTCCGGCGAGGAGGAGGCGGCCCGGATCTTCTATGGGCAGCTTTTCAGATCTTAATACTGTAACACTTCTACAGGCTAAATCAAAGAAGAAATCCTCTCCCTCCGGGTCCGGTACACGTTCATCGATTTTTGAAATATCCGGAAAAAGGGGTACGGCATTTTTACTCTTCAGGAAATCGTTTTTGATTTGAAGGACACGGAGGGCGGAGGACCGGACCCGGTCATAGAAAGAGGGGTCCACATCCATCTCGTTAAGAAGAGCATTCCATATCCGCTTTTGGATTTCAAAGGTCCTGGAAACCATAATCATGTCCATTCCCGCTCTAATTGAAGCAATACAAGCCTCTTCAATATTGCGTACATATTCCAGAGCTCCACCCATCATAAGATCATCGGAAATAACAAGGCCTTTGAAATTCATTTTTTCTTTTAATAATTCAGTAATAAAAAATGAGGAAAGAGTAGCCGGTTCAGGGGCCGCGGTGATCTTAGGGTACCCTACATGACCCACCATTACCGCAGGCAACCCTTCGCGAATAAGGTAACGATAGGGGAGGAGATCCTCCTTCCAGAGGGTCTCGAGATCGGTGTTTATAAGCGGAAGGGACCCATGGGAATCCGCTGCGGCATTGCCGTGTCCGGGAAAATGTTTGGCTGTCCACACCAGCCCGGAGGTCTCCAATCCCTGTCCGTAGGCCATGGCCAGTATAGCGGTCGTAAGGGGATCATCAGAAAAAGCCCTCGGTCCTATGACATGGGCTTCAGGATTGGTGTATATGTCTACAGTGGGCGCGAGGTTCATATTTATCCCCAGGGCCCTGAGCTCCCGGCCGATATAGAACCCGGTTTTATATGCGTCAATGGGACGCCCGGTAGCTCCAATAGCCAGGTTTCCAGGCGCAATGGAGGTCTCCGCCTTTACGTGGCGTACCCAACCACCTTCCTGGTCTGTTGCAATAAGGAGAGGAATACCCAAAGGAGAGGAGACCAAGCTTTTCTGCAGTTCAGTAATGCTTTCGGCCAACTGTTCCAGGGTCTCGGCGTTCCATCCGAAGATCTTTATGCCGCCTATGTTGTGCTCCCGGACCCACTGAATGAACTCCGGTGTGGGTTTTGTATCGGTAAATCCGAACATAAGGACCTGACCAAGGAGTTCCTCTTTGTTCATACCGGAAATAAGAAGTTCCGGCTTTTGGGTCCAGAAAGGCCCTTGAAAATTTCCCGCATTTGGTTGTCCCTCTGTTTCTGTTACATTCCTTTTTTCCCCCGGATCGGCATAGAGTATTCCTGAACGAGTCCCCGCACAGAGGAATAAGGAGAACAGAAGTGTAAGAATAAAAACGAGAAATGCCTTGGTCCTGATTCGCCTAATTATCACGGTGTACCCGGTATTATTTGTACACCTCTCCCCTTAAGTCGTCAATGTACTGAGAGGCGCAGTGGGCGGCGATTGCCCCATCCGAGGCGGAAACGACTACCTGACGGAAGGGGGTGTTCCTTACATCACCCACGGCAAAGAGACCGGGTATGCTGGTTTGCATGCACTGGTTGGTAACGATGTATCCCCCTTCGTCTAACTCTACATCCGGGACGAGTTTCGTTTGGGGAATGGAACCGATGAATATGAAAACAGCATCAAAATCTTCTTCGTACTCATGCTCTGTGTCTGTCTTTTTTAGTCGTGCCTTTTCAACCTTTTCGTTCCCCATTATTTCAGTGCAGATGGTATTAAAGCGGATTTCAATATTGGGATCTTTGCTGACCCTATCAGCTAGGGATTTCTGGGCCCGAAAGCGGTCCCGTCTATGAACAAGGACGATTCTATCACTGAGCTTCGCTAAGAAATTTGCCTCGTCGCAAGCCGCGTCACCACCCCCTACAACGAGCATCTTCTTGTTTCGAAAGAAAGGTCCGTCGCAGGTAGCGCAGTAGGAAATGCCGCGTCCGGAGAATTCCTTTTCTCCCGGTACGGCAAGTTCCCTGTGTTTCGCCCCTGTGGCAAGGACAAGGGTGTAGGTCCGATATTCACCTTTGTTGGTGGAGAGCGTGAAAATATCATGCTCCTTTGTGACCTTGTTCACCGAGGCGATAATGATCTCCGCTCCGAATTTCTTAGCCTGGGTTTCCATATTTTGGGCAAACTCGAAGCCGGATATCGGTTCGCCGTAGCCCGGGTAATTTTCCAGTTTATCAATAACAAGTGTTTGACCGCCGGAAGCCATCTCTTCGAAGAGACCGACCCTCAGGTTGGCACGGGCCGCGTATTGGGCGGCGCTTAATCCCGCGGGACCTCCTCCTATTATAATAACATCTTTATCCACTTTATCTTCACGATTTTGCGACATGCTCCAATCTCCTCGGCAATTCTGATATCCTTGTAATCCTTATCTACAGGCTGTAAAATACTATGTAATGCAAAAACAGTCAATTCTATATAGAAAAATTTTAATATACCTTATCCCTTTACTCATTCTTTCTTCTTTTTTTTGTATATATCCATCTGCTGCCGTTTATGCCCAGGATTTTCCCAGAATAATCCCTGACCCCGCTATCGAGGAACTCTCGGAAAAAGCATCGTTCAACTGGTCTGAATTTTCTGAAGCTGCTCTTCTTGTATCCGGGACAGAGAAGCAAGAGCTCTCCCCGTTTCTTGAACAGATTTGGCTTTTAGGAGAGAAGCTTGAAAAACGGTTAGAAGAGAAGCAGCTAATAGAAAGCGGGGGAGAAAGTGGGAAAGAAAG
>CAYXSD010000038.1:0-2335 GCA_964466335.1 uncultured Spirochaetales bacterium | reverse complement strand
CGGGTCCTTTACTGAATATGAGAAGGGTGAGGAAATTCTTGCCTTTCTCCACGATACGCTCTTTCGCTCCTACCGGGAACGGCAGACCAGACTGGATGTCCTTCTTAAGACCGGAATCTTTAACTGTGCCAGCTCCGCCGTTCTCTATATTATTCTCGCGAAACGGATTGGGCTTTCCACCCGCGGAATTGCTACAAAGGACCACATATTCTGCGCTGTGGGGACGGAGGAGGGTTTTGTAGATGTGGAGACCACCAATCCCTACGGGTTTGAACCGGGAAAGAAGAAGGATTTTGAAGACAGTTTCGGAAACGTAACAGGCTACTCCTATGTTCCACCGGGGAATTACTCCGATCGTTCTCCCATTACGGATACCCAGGTATTGGGAATACTATTGCAGAACCGAATGTCCCTCCTGGAGAAACAGGACAAATTCGCGGAGGCTGTCCCCCTCGGTGTCGACCGCTACGCTCTTTTACAGTCTGAGCGGGCGGAAGGTATTATGAGGGGGGAGTTTATCAACTATGCGGCTCTATTGAATCGAAGAAAAAACTATACTGAGGGGCTTTCTTTTCTCGATACAGTACGGGAAACGTGGGGGGAAAACGAAGATTACCACGGAGTCCTGGAGGTATTGGTCCACAATCGGATTACCATACTTTTGAAGGACAAGGAATTTGAAAAGGCGAAGGCTGACATTGAATATCGGTATTCCAGGGGGGATATCGGTCCGGATCTACAAAAGACCCTAAGTTCCATGGTAACAGTGAGCAGAGTGCACGATCTTGTCTACCGTATCGAACCCGAAGCAGCTCTTAGGGAAGTGAATTCCCTCTACCGGAAGGGAAGGATTTCCCCGGAGACCTACGAAAAATACGGGGTTTATCTCTACGGAAAAATGGCGGAAACAGCTGGAAAGTCCGGAGATTGGGTAAGGGGTCTTGAGTACATTGAGAAAGGACTGGAACTATTTTCACATAATACCAAACTCCTCAATGCGAGAAAGGCTTTCAAGTCCAATGTGGTTATATCGGCCCACAATCGGGCGGCTGAATTGGTGGAAGAACAAGAATACGGGGCCGCCATTGCGGCCCTTAAAAAAGCCTTAGAGATTGTGCCGGGGAATTCAACCCTCCTCAAAGATATCTCCCTTATACAAGAAATGATTGACAGAACAGAAGAAAATTAGGTTAACCGCCCCTTCAAGGCTGCCGAAAATAGTATGGAAGGAGTCTTGAAACTATGGTATCGGAACTTGAAATCTTTAAAACGAAAGAACTCATCAATCGGGAAATCGAGCTTTTAGAGCAATTTAGTGAACTTGAATTGAGTCTCCAAGACTGCATATATAACCGAGACTGGAAGGGCTTTGAAGATGTATTAAAGGAGATGCAGCCTATTTCCGAAGAACTTGTAGATGTGGAAGAGAGGCGAAATATAGCCTACGATGATCTTAGAATCAAAGCCACAGGAAGAGAAGACACAAGTTTTTACCAGGTTGTCTTGGGTCTTCCCGAAGAACAGCGAGAGGGTTTTTCCAAGACCTATAGAAAGCTCAAATTCACCGTTCTCCGCTTAAAGGGAATAACAGAGGGTATGGACTCCTTCGTAGGCTCCATGACCGGTACCATGAGAGAAATTATGGATGATATTTTCCCCTATCGAAAGGGAAATATCTACTCCAGCCGCGGAAGAACAAGGCAAGTTAATGAAAATCCCATGGTGGTGAACCACCACCTCTAAGGGTACAGATAGGGGGTACCAATGCAGTCCACCTTTACAGGTATAGAAATTGGAAAGAGGAGTCTCATAGCTCATAATCAGGGGCTTGCTACCATGGGTCACAATGTGAGCAATGCCAACAGGGAGGAGTACAGCCGCCAGCGGGTGGTCTTGAATCCTACCGACCCACTTTACATGCCCCACCTTAACCGGGAAGAAACCCCTGGGCAGATAGGCCAGGGGGTGGATATCGCCTCTATTGAAAGAGTAAAGGACATGATTCTGGAGGGGAGGATCATAAAACGGGGAAATGGTCAGGGGTACTGGGAGACGGCAGATAAATACTGGCTTATGGTGGAGGAGGTATACAATGAACCGACGGAACTCTCCATCCGGGGTACCATGGACGCTTTTTGGGAGTCGTGGCAGGAGTTGTCCATTCATCCCTCCCAGCGGGCAGCAAGACACGCGGTTGTGGAGAGGGGGAAGGCCCTAATAGACAGCATACACACGCGGTACTACGGATTAAAGGAAATCCGGGAAATGCTCGAGCTGGACGTACAGGTCACCGTGGATAGGATAAACTCCATGACAGCCAAGATAAGCTCTTTTA
>CAYXSD010000037.1:0-25455 GCA_964466335.1 uncultured Spirochaetales bacterium | reverse complement strand
GGCGTTAATGTTTCCACCGTCTCTCGCGCCTTGAATGACAGCTACGAGGTGAGCGAGAAAATGAAGCAGAAGATCCGGGGAATAGCGGAGGACCTCAACTATACCCCCAACATGTCCGCCCGGGCTTTAGTGGGGAAATCTACCGACTCTATCGGCCTTATTCTTCCGGAGGTGAGGAGTAACTACTACGCCCAAATTACCAACTCCATAGAGGAAGAGTTTCAAAAACACGGATATTCCATAATCATTAGTCTTACAGAATTCGAGAGTAAACAAGAGGTTAAGAGTCTTGAGGTCCTGGCAATGAGAAAGGTAGACGGCATTCTCTTCACCGGGGCGACCTCCGGAAAGACAAAGGAAATGCTGGATAAGGTATCCGCTTACTACGAGATTCCCGTGGTCCTTCTGGATGCCATAAAGCGAATTAAAGGGTACGATCATGTGGTTATTGATACCCAGGGAGGTATAGAAGAGGCAGTGGCCCACTGCACTAATCGCGGGATTAAGAGCTTTGGATTTATAAGCGATGGAATTTCCGATCCCAGCAGATTTACCAACTATCTGAAAGCCCTGGAGAAGCATTCTCTCAAGGTAGATGAAAAATTTACTGTTCTTGGAACAGACAGATTCGAAGAAGGGGGTTACCGGGGTATGAAGGAACTGCTTTCCCTATCTTCAACTCCGGAGTGTGTCTTTGCTGCCTACGATGATATGGCCATCGGCGCTCTTAAGGCTATTTACGAAGCGGGCTTGAAGGTGCCTGAGGATATTATGGTTTTTGGATACGACAACATCAGGGAAGGGGAGTATCTTTTTAAGTCCTTGTCCACCATTCACGCTCCCATTGAGGAGATGGCAAGAATTGGAGTGAATCTCATTCTCGACCGTATAAGGGGCGAGTATCCGGCGGACCGTCCGGAACGGACCGTACAGATGAAAACCAATTTCATTGCCCGCGCCACAACATAAAATAATACCCGACATAAAATAATACAATAAAAAATTTGACAAGGAAAAAAAGCTGTGCTACACTGCTTCTATTACGGAATCGTTTGCGTAAATAAGCGGTTTCGGGCAGGGCCGGTAGGGCCCTGCTACCATCTAAGGAGGTGTCTAATGAAAAGACATGCAAAATGTATTGTGTTCCTGCTTATCTTTACTCTTGCTGCATTCTCTCTCTTTGCGGGAGGCAAGGGCGAGGAAGCAAAGCCGGCTGAAGAAGGCGGGAAAAAGTACGATGGGGTGGAATTGACTTTCCTCATCCAGGGAGGCGCGGCCTACGATATTGCTAACGAGAAGGGCCAGACCTTTTTACAGGCTATGGCGGAAGAGTTCAAGGAAGAGACCGGTGCCACTGTAAGAATCGTCGGTGCTCCCTGGGAGAACCTGATGCCCAAGATCATGAACGATGTAACGACAGGAGCGAACCAGTACGACGGAATGCTCTTTGACATCGAATTCCAGTACAGCATCTATCCCTATCTCTATAAGATCCAGCCACTTATTGAGAAGACCGGCTACGATATGGACGGTTTCGTACAGCCTGTGTATAAGTACGGTGAATGGGCCGGAGAGGGAAACCGCTACGGGCTTCCTATGACCTCCAGCATTATGCCGATCCTCTATCGCACGGATGTGGTAGACAGCATCCCTGACAGCTGGGACGACTACTACGATATGCTGGACGAGATTAAGGCTTCCGGGGACGTGAAATATCCTGTTACCATTCCCGGTGTCTCCGCGCAGCTGGTAAAACGTTTCTTTGCCTATTTCTGGTCTACCGGAGATGTTACCATAGACAAGGCATGGAACCCAAGAATTAATAACAAGAACGGCCTCTGGGCGATAAAAGAGCTGGACAAACTAATTAAAAACTACTGCCCTCCCGGGACTTTAGGATACGACAACCCCGATGCTGCCAACATTTTTATGAATGGAGAGGCCGCCCTCTATGAAAACTGGCTCGCCTTTATTCTGCCCTCATTAAGGAACCCTGAAGAGAATGAGAAGGTCCGCGGAAAATGGGACCTGGGTAAATTCCCCGAAGGCGGTACGGGAAACTACGTACAGCACAACTTTATCGTCATGAAGGCGAGCAAGAACCCGGAAGCGACCTTCGACTATATTGCCAAGTGTACCTCGGAAGAAGGGCAGAAACGGGCGATCCTCGAGTTCGGTATAGATATTTCCAGAGCTTCGGTCATGAATGATCCGGACGTAAAGAAAGAGCATCCCTATTACGCTTCTTACGCTGAAGTCCTCAATGCCGGCCGGCCCATGTTCCCCGGTGTTCCCTACTGGCTGGAACTCTTTATGGGCCTAGGTGAAGGTCTTGGCAAGTATTTCTCCGGAGAGGTAACAGATCCTCAGGAAGCATTAGACCTTATTGCCGGGAAGTGGAGAACGGTAATTGATGAGAATCCACTCGATTTCGAATACACCGAATAATGGTAATGTTATAGTAATTAAAAAAAGTTGATTTTTTGCCGGGACCTTTTCCTGGGTCCCGGCGTACTATTACAATAGAGGTTCTTTCAACATTACCTAATTTTGAAAGCAGCTGAATAGATTTTGTGTCATCGGCTTAGCGTGACACAGGAAACCAAGATTGGGAGGCAAGTTTTTGATTGGTACACTATTAGGAAAGAAATCCACCTATAGGAGGCAGGAGACGGTAAAGGCCTCCATTTTTTTAATCCCGGCGGCGGCGGTACTGCTGTTGACCTCGGTGTTTCCTCTACTCTACTCTCTCTACCTGAGCACCTTTCAGTGGAACATGCTTATGCCTGCTTCAGAGCCGAAGTTTATCGGTTTTATGAACTACGTCAACGCCTTTCAGAATCCCGAGTTTACTTCCTCGCTTAGACGGTCCTTTGTCTATGTTTTCTCTTCTGTGGCAATTGAGTTCGTTTTAGGGATGCTAATTGCCTTTATGGTGACGGCAAAGATAAAGGGTCTTCCTGCCTTTAGGGTCGCTCTCTTGGTGCCCCTTATGATGACCCCCGTTGTGGCCGGAGTGCTGTGGCGGTTTCTCCTTAATCCCGAATACGGGGTAATAAACTATCTGGATTCGGTATTCGGGGGGAGCGGTGGAACAACCTGGCTCGCGGAGACGAACCTCGCCTTTATCTCCATTGTAATGGTAGAGGTATGGCAGCAGCTCCCGGTGGTCATTTTTATTCTCGCGGCCGGCATATCTTCTCTTCCGGCGTCCATCTACGAGTCTGCCGACATAGACGGCGCCTCGGGGCTGCAGAAGTTCAGGTACATAACCTTTCCCCTTCTTCAGCCCGTAATTGCCGTTGTCCTTCTCTTAAGGACAATGGACTGTTTCAAGATCTTCGATGTTATTTACACCCTTACCTACGGAGGGCCGGGGAAAGCCACAGAGGTGGTTAGCCTTTTTATCTACAAGGAGGGGCTAAAGTACTTCCAGATCGGCCGGGCAACGTCCATGTCCTGGATTTTCCTCATTATTGTGCTGATAATCAGCTTCTTCTTCATGCGCCAAGTCTGGAAAGAACAACACTATTAGGGAAGGAGGAAAAGAAATGAGTATGACCGGCACTTCAGCAAAAAGACAGAAAACAATTATAAAAACCGTGGTATACATCCTTGTAACCGCGGTCTCCCTGGTAATGATATTCCCCGTGTACTGGCTCATTATTACCTCTCTGAAGATCGGAAGCGAGGTCTCCGCCTATCCGCCCATCTTTATTCCCTCCGTTCTCACTATAGAGAACTATATAAATGTCTTTGCCAAGCAGGGGATAGGATTGAATCTCTACAATTCGGTAATTATTACCGTATTTTCCGTGCTCATCCTGATTCTCATAGGTTCCATGGCGGCCTATTCTCTTTCGAAATCGCTTATTTCCAGGAGGATCAGAAACGGGTTGTTAATTTGGATCCTGGTTACCCGGATCTTTCCCCCGGTAACCACGGTAATACCCTTTTTCATGATTATTAAGACTCTGCAACTCATAGATACGCGGATTTCTCTTATTCTCACCTATGTATCCTATGGGCTGCCCTTTGCCGTGTGGCTTTTACTGGGGTTTTTCCAGGAGCTCCCGAAAGAGATAGAAGAGGCGGCGATCGTAGAGGGGTACAGCTTCTGGCAGCGGTTCTTCTGGGTAGCCCTTCCCCTGACCCTGCCGGGGATTGCCGTGACTGCGATTTTTATGTTCATATACTCCTGGAACGAGTTCATGTACGCCACGACCTTGACGACCCTCCAGGCAAAGACCCTGCCGGTGGTTATCTCGTCCTTTATTTCCGACAAATACCTCGACTGGGGTTCCATGTCGGCAATGGGTACTCTGATGATCCTCCCGGTTATCCTCTTCTCCCTCTTCTCTCAGAAGTATCTAGTCCGGGGACTTACCTTCGGAGCGGTGAAAGGATAGAGGTGCCCGGTCGTAAAAAGCTTTAGCATTCTATAGAATACCTCCAATAGCATTTTCCCCCCACAGAGCCACCCTCTTGGGGGGTTTTTTTTATATGCAACAGGTTGGCATTATCTTTCCTTAGAAAAAATTCTTAGAAAAAGTCTTTACAAAATACGGTTTTCGTAATATTATAGTAAAACTTTACGATATTCTTAGAAAAGGAGAGTATTGCTATGAAAATTGGGACTGTTCGGGAGATAAAGACCCATGAGTACCGGGTAGGGCTAACTCCTGCCTGTGTTGCTTCCTACCACGCCCACGGCCATGAAGTTTTGGTAGAGACTGGGGCGGGGGCTGCAACCGGCTATGAAGACGAGGAATACGAAAAAGCGGGCGCGAGAATCCTATCCACTGCGAAGGAAGTATTTGACCGGAGCGACATGATTGTAAAGGTAAAGGAACCCCAAGGGGAGGAGTACGATCTATTCAGGAAGGGTCAGATTCTCTACACCTACCTCCACCTTGCTGCTTCGGAGGAGCTTACCCGGGCCCTTATGGAGAGGGGCATTAAGGGGGTGGCCTATGAAACGATCGAGGTCGATGGAGGAGCCCTTCCCTGCCTTAAGCCGATGAGCGAGATCGCCGGGCGGCTCAGTGTACAGGAGGGGGCTAAGTACCTGGAGAAGACCTTCGGCGGACGGGGTGTTCTTTTAGGAGGGGTCCCCGGTGTGCGTCGGGGAAGGGTCGGCATTATCGGCGGCGGGGTAGTAGGTACCAACGCCTGCAAGATCGCCGTCGGAATGGGGGCGGATGTGACTATTCTCGATGTCGATCCCGATCGTCTTGCCTATCTGGATGATATTTTTTCCACCCAGGTAACCACCCTGTACAGTACTGAATCGAACATCGTTTCCGTTCTCGAGGAGAGTGATCTTATTATCGGAGCGGTCCTCCTCCCCGGGGCTAAGGCTCCCAACCTGGTACGACGGGAGCACCTCAAGATCATGAAGAAAGGAGCAGTTATTGTGGATGTGGCGGTGGACCAGGGGGGCTGTGTTGAGACAACCAAGCCTACCACCCACGATGATCCGGTCTATGTAGTCGATGATGTGGTCCACTACTGCGTAGCCAATATGCCCGGTGCGGTGGCGTTGTCATCGACCCAGGCCTTAACCAGCACAACCCTTCCCTACGGATTGATGATTGCCGACAAGGGCTTGGAGGAAGCGGCAAAGAATTCAGTACCCTTAAAAAAGGGCATTAATGTGTATGAGGGTAAGTGTACCTATTCGTCGGTAGCATCAACATTTGGTATTACGTACACTCCCGTGGAGGACCTCCTTGGATAGCTTCTTTCAACCGGATGAAACGGACTGGAAGATTATCGAGCTCCTTCGGAAGGAGTATAAGAACAACAGCGCCGTGGCGGAGGAGCTGGGGATCTCCGAGGGGACCGTCCGGCAGAGGATCCGGCGTTTAAAAGACGCCGAGGTCCTCTCCATTAGGGCCCTTATTAACCCGGAGGTTCTGGACCGTCAACAACTTGCCGTTGTGGCTGCCAATGTGATGGAGAGCAGGTTCCTTAACGACAAGGCCAAGGAAATCGCCGCTTTGGAAAATGTACTCCATGTTTCGGTAATATCGGGTCAATTCGATTACTTTATCGAGGTCTTAGTGGACTCCAACAAGGGGTTGGTCCGTTTTTTAACGGAGGAGTTGTCCAAAATCCAGGGCATTACCGCTACCCAGAGCTTTCTGACCCTAAAAAGTTACGATAAATATGTGTAAAACCTGATGTAACACTTTACAATTCTTCTTCCGATAGTTATACAGAAGAAGGTGAAAGAAACATTACCATAACCGGGACAACACCCCTCTGTTTATGCCGGGGGTCCGCCGGTACTATTCGGGAGAGTCATATCGTGCAAGAAGTACAAGAAGTCGACAACCGTTTCAACCCTGGAAAAATAACAGGGATTAAAGTAAGACTCATTTCTGCCCTCTTTGGGGTCCTTTTCTTTTTTCTCTTTTCCAGTGAAGTCATCAATGCCATATTCAACAACAAGCTCGATGCCCAGGGCGCATCCTTAATGGAGCGTATTGTATTTGGATTCAAACCCACCGTACTCGCCCTCTACTTTGTTCTTGCCTCGATTCTTGCCTTCCTCGTTTTGCGGTACCTTAAACCGCTGTTTATCTATCTTCGGGACGGGATGTCCTACTCCCGGGCTAGAACAGCCACAATTAGAGTCCCCTGGGTGATCCTGATTTTTCAAATTGTAGCTTGGACCATAGGCACCACCGCCTACTACATGCTTAAAGAGTGGAACGCCGACAGCGGAATCCCCTATGCCTTGGGAATTGCAATTAAGCTTTCCGGCGGGGTACTCGCTGGAATGTACGTGGCTATGCTCATTAACCTTATTCTTTTGAGGGCGAAGGAGTATCTTCGGATAACCTCTATAAAGGAGGGAGAAAATGATGAGTTTTCCAGAAACAAAGACTACTATGCCGCCCTTTCCATGGCGGTCTATCTTATTGTAAACCTCCTCTACATGGTGTATTACTTTGCCAACAAGCCCGCGCAGGAGGTCACCGGCGGATTGTTGATCTCGATGGTTGGGCTGGGGGTATTCTACTTTCTTATATCCTTCGGAATTATTGTCTTCTCAAAACAGGAGTACAGGATCCAGGTAAACGCGTTAAAGGGGGAACTGCAGTCCCTTGCTGAAGGAAAGGCTGAGTTCTCCAAGGATATCTACCTTATCAATTTTGATGAACTCGGTGAAATGGCCGTCTATGTGAACGGGATCCTGGACAATTTCGGGAAACTCATTGAAAGCATAAAAAAGGCGGTGGATCTTCTTCGGGAGTCTTCCCAAACCCTCTCCGCTTCTTCCCAGGAGAATTCGGTAACCTCCAACGAGCAGGCCGCCGGGGTCTCCGAAGTGGTTTCTACCATGGAGGATTCAAATACCCTGACCAAGACAGTGGGAAAGAAGGTCTCCCTAATGTCGGAGCAGTCGGAAGAGACGAGAAAGAACGTAGAGCAGGGCTTTGCCATTATTCGGGAGAGTTTGGAGAAGATGGACGAGGTGAAGGACGCCAACACCGAGACTATTCAGGGAATTAAATCCTTATCGGAAGAGATAAAATCCATCTGGGACATTGTCAACATTATTAACGGGATTGCCGGGCAGATAAAGATTATTGCCTTTAACGCCGAGCTGGAAGCCTCCGCGGCCGGAGAGGCGGGGAAGAATTTCGAGATTGTGGCTTCGGAAATCAGAAGGTTGGCCGACAATACAGTGAACTCTACCTCGGAGATAAAAACCAAGATTTCAGAAATTGAGAGTTCTTCGGAGCACCTTATTGAGGCCTCCGCCCAGGGAACGAAGAGGATCGAAGAGGAGTGGGAGATTTCCCAGCGGATAGAAGGGGTTTTTAACGATATCCGATCCTCTGCCGACGACTCCGCCCAGTCTGCCGGAGAAATAACCAATACGGTAAGTCAGCAGGTAAATGCCTTCGAACAGATCCTCCTTACCATGAAGCAGCTCTCCGAAGGGGTGAATAATTTTGTTCTCTCTACCAAATCCACCACGGAGACCGCGAGAAACTTAAGCTCTATGGTGGATACCCTTGACCAGCTGGTAAAAACCGCCGGTCTCGGGGGAAATAACGAGGATGGACCAAAACTCCCCGAGCAGTTTATTCGGGAATCCGAGTTTTTCGAAGCCAAAAAACCGAGTCAGGAACAGGGGGCTCATACCGACCTGGTCAGAAAAGAGAAAACCGCTGAGACCCCGGAAGAGAGGGCCCCAAAAAGTGATAGCGGTCAAGAGTCCTCTAAAGAATAGTTTTTAGGGCTTCAGCAGATAACCGCTGTCTCCCACCCCATCATCTTTCCGAAGGCTTCCACTTCTTCTACTGTAGCGCCGTAGCTCACCGCCAGATGGTGGGTCCCGCCGTATCTGCTGTACTGGGCGAGGAAATCCGCCACTGAAACCGGCGGAGTGAACCACCCCCTCACGGAGCGGGCCATGTTGTCCTTACCCCGGATGTCCACCATGGAACAGGGAGAGATAATCAATCTGAACTGATTATTCGCAATAGGTGCCAGATCGACGAGGAGGAAATCCCCCTCTTTGAACCTTCCTACGGGAAAGACGGGATTTTCGGCGTCCGTGTAGGAGTAGTCAAACTCCACTAACGTAGGAGTATCGCTTAGGAGTTCGAAGTTTACCTCCCCCATATGACTTAAGTAGATCCGATTTCCGTCCCAGTCGGGGCAGAACATCTCGCTGAAGCTTGTTTCTTCATACACCTGCATCAGCGCGCTTACCAGGGAAGCCGTTAACGTGTCCCCCTCCCCGGCGTACCCAAAGCCCCGGGACATCATCTTACTCGCCTGGAGGAAGGGAGCTGTTTCGTAGCCTTCGGTTTTCCGGATTTTGAGGAAGTTAAAGGTGAAGCCGGTGAGCTTTTCATCCTCAATCCACTTCTCCACGGCCAGGCCGGTCTTAATTGACCGCTTAAGGCCCTCTTCGGTGGTGTTGCCGGTATTAAACCGTTTTGTATCGCTATTGTATTCCGCATCCACCCTTTCTTGGGTAACTCCCGCGAGGAGGGACTTCATCTTCGGTCCCTCTAAGGGGACCACTTCCGGCCCTAAGAGCGATTTGAGTTCCGCCGGGGGAATAAAGAAATCTCCCATACCCCTAAAGGATTCCCCGCCGATAAGTCCGATCCTGGCATTCCGAAAGGCCGAGGCCATACGGGCCGAGCGAACGAGGTCCATCACCCGGTCGATAACGTCCGATTTCTCCCAGTGTCCCGCTTCGATGTGGAAGGGTTTACCGTTTCTAATAAGGAGGTTACACATGTCCTGTACGCCGTGGATACCGTGGTTGTACATAAGTTCCTCCGGGTCTTGGTCGGGCCCGTAGGAAAATGTGGGAGTGGTATCCAAAACGATTATGGGAAGTCGGGTTTTTGAGAGGGCTTCCGCCGATTCCAGGGAAGGGGAGTAAGCCATGTGGAGAGTGACTATCGAGTCCACTTTTGCGGACTCGAAGCTTTCCACCGCCGTTTTGAACTCGGATTCCACCCTGCAGATGGGGCTGGTAATTACCTCTGTGTCCCGGGTGCGGAACTCCTCGGCAATGGTATTGTAGAATCCTTCTACCCGGTCTCTCCTCCCGGAGGAGGTGTCATCGTAGAGTTTTAGGTAGAGGGGTAAAAGACCTATTTTCATTTTTTTCATTTCTGACTCCTATACAAATACGAAGTACTCGTATGAATTATACGAGCACCTTCTCCACGCTGGTTTTTTTCTGGGATTCTAATGCCGCGGTGTGGAGAGCGTGGGATAATCGGGTCTCTTCGGGGGTGAAGCAGCCGAAGGAAGGAGGTTCCGTTCCTTCCTCCTTCGCTTGAATCTCCTTAAGGTAGACCGCCCACATCTGAAGGATGGAGTCGGGGAAGCCGAACTCAAAAATGCCTCCGGTAATACTGGGGATAAGGGGAGTGTATCCCATGTTGAGTCTACACCAGGCCTGCTCCTTTCCTTTAGTTTCCAAGTAGTAGAAGGTCCTCGGATCGTCGGTGGTAAACCGGGCGGAGGCCTCGGTACCATACACGGAGATGTACCAGGTGTTGGTACAGCCCGGGGCCATCCGCTTGGTTTCCAGGAAGAGGGGAAATTCGTTGCCTCCGTCGTCGGCGGCGCTGCAGGAGAGGACAGCGTTGTCCCAGGTTTTGCACTCCGCCATGCCGCCCTTTCCGTCGGGGCGTTCGGCGGCAATATTGGAGAGGCTTGCAAAGACGGTGGAGGGGACCCATCCCATTCTAAAGGGGATGTGCTGGGTGTGAATTCCCAGATCTCCCATACAACCGTATTCTCCATTGTACTCTATCATTCGTTTCCAATTGATCGCCTTTGTAAGGTCCATATCACTGGAGTGGTTGAATCCTGCACGGACCTCTATGATCCTTCCAAACCGTTTTTCCATGGCCCACTGGATGAGTCTCTGTGCCGCGGGATAGTAGGGAAGCTCAGAGCAGCACCGCACCACCGATTCCGGGTGTTCCTCCACCGCCTTTAGGATGGTCCGGTTCGCCTTCTGGTCTATTCCGAAGGGCTTTTCGCCCATAAAGTGTTTTCCCGATTTAATAATGTCGGTGTAGATTTTTTCGTGAAGGTTGTGGGGAACAGCGCAGTAGACCGCGTCTATCTCCTTTGAATCCAAAAGGTCCTGGTAGTTATCGGTACTGATTTTTATTTCAGGGAAATTATCGAGGAACCACTTATGGGCGTCCTTGTTTGTATCACATATACCCACTATTTCCGGAACCGGTCCGTCGGTGAGGAGGTGGCACCACCGGGCAGCGGCGGAACCGAATTCCTTTCCCATGAGTCCTAAGCCTATAACGCCAAAGCGAATTTTCTTTCTAGCCATACAATCTCTCCTTATACTTATATCTCTCTTTTTTTATCTCTTATGATGGTTTTATTCATTTTTTAGGAACATCCTGTTCATTGTAATCCTATTAGGGGGCATCGTCAATGACGGCGAGGAGAAGAGCAGAGAAGACAGGTAAAAAAAATGTAGAAATTTTTCATTTTATGTTTGAAAAATGATTGTTATCTGCTAAGATTGATTGAAACGAAAGAATATCTACAATGTCAAAACTGTAATCAAGGAGAAAACAATGTCAGGAATAGACCTGCGAGTAAAGAAGCTGTTCGGGAACAAGAAGAATCTGGTAATTTCCGCTTTGGACCATGTAATGGAGTACGGCGACCAGCCGGGAATTGAAAACGCGGGAGAGGCCATTAAACGATGCGCCGGTACGGACGCCCTTCTTCTTCCCAGGTTCATGCTGAAGCGCCACGCTGAGCTTCTCGCCAAAGCCAATTCCCCCATGCCGGTGGTACGGATAAACTGGACTTCCGGGTTCTACTATCCTTTGGATTATCGGGGAGGGCATACGGAAATTGCCACCTCTGTGGAGGAGGCTGTGGAGGCCGGAGGAGAAATGATTATCTGCTCTCTCTTTTTAGAGAACAAGGATGAGGAGATGGAAGCTCGGAACGTGGCCCTCTTCTCCGAGGTGGTGCGGCAGAAGGAGATCCTGGGGATTCCTCTTATTGGCGAATGTTATGTGGTGGAACATAATGACCTTAGCGACGATGAGGTCCACAACAAGGTGAAACGAGTCACCCGGGTCATGGAAGAGCTGGGAGCGGACCTCATAAAGTGCTTTATTACCAACAAATTCCAAGAAGTGGTGGATAATCTCTCTATACCCGCCTTCACCATTGGAGCGGAAAAGCTTAAAACGGACCTGGATGTGCTGAAAAAAGCGGACAGCAGTGTCAAACAAGGCGCCAGGGGTATTATTTTTGGAAGAAACATCTTTATGGCAAAGGACCCCGCTGGTATAATTAAGGCATTGAACGGGGTAATGAACAAAAAGATGAGCCCGGAAGAAGCAGCAGGGGAGTACAATCTCTAGTATTCCACTAAAGAAAAACGGAAAAGGGGAGGGACCATGGATCTGCTGATAGGATTGGATGTTGGAACGAGCGCAATAAAGGGCGTACTCTTTACCACCGACGGGGAGCTGGTGGCCAAGGCCAGTACCTCCTCGGATCTGGTATATCCAAAGCCGGGATTTAAAGAACTAGATCCGGAGGAGCATTACCGGGCCCTCTGTTCCACCGTGAAAGACTTAGCAGAGAAAGCCCCGGCGGAGGGGAACATCCGCGCCTTAAGCATGGCCGCCGCCAGCGGTAACAGTCTCATGCTGGACAGCGAGTTCAACCCGGTAATCAACATCGTAAGCTGGATGGACAACCGGGCCTTTGGAAAGCGGGAGGAGACCCTTCCCGGCTTGGATTACGATAAGGTAGGCGAGATTTCCGGCTGGCCCTGGACGGACAGTTTTCCTCTGCAGATCTTTGCCTGGTACAAGAAGTATCGGCCCGAAGTATATAAGAAGGCTTTTTTCTTCTGTCAGAACAACGACTACCTCATGTACCGGCTTACCGGGAAGTGGGGCTTGGACCCCTCTACGGGGACCACCTTCTTTCTGATAGATCAAAAAAACGGCAGGTATTACAAGCCTTATCTCGACGCTCTGGAAATTACAGAGGACCAGGTGGCGCCGTTGTATCCCTCCGGTACCGCCTTGGGACCCTTAACGCCGGAGGCGGCAAAGGAGACCGGACTCAGCAGAGACACCCAGGTAGTTCTCGGCGCCTTCGACCACCCCTCGGCGGCCCGGGGTACGGGAAATCTTAACGCCGGGGACCTCCTCCTCTCCTGCGGTACCTCCTGGGTGGGGTTCTATGTCTTGGAGGAACGGCGGAAGGCGGTGGACGTGGGGTTCCTGGTAGACCCCTTCTTAGCGCCCAAAGGCCCCTGGTCGGGTATGGTATCCATTCCCTATATCGGTCAGTCTGTGGAGTGGTATGCTTCCAATGTGGTCTTAGAAGAGGGGGAGCCGAAGGAAGATAAGTGGAAGATCTTCTCCGAGAAAGCTTCTGCTGTCCCCCGCGGTGCCTGCGGACTCTACCTTGCCCCCTACTACGATCTTACCAACAACGAGCCGAAAGACCAAAAAGAGTTCCCCCCGGACATCAGCCCGGGACAAGTGGCCCGTGCCGTTATGGAGGGGATTGCCTTCGAGATGAAGACCCGGATGGACAGTTACGCGAAAGCGGGCATCCCGGCGGAACGGATAACCATGGTAGGAGGGCCCTCGGAGAGCCCGGTCTGGCCTCAGATCGTCTCGGATGTAACGGGCCTCGAACTGAGGTTAGTAGGTGGTCAGGCGGCAGGGGCCGTCGGGGCGGCAATTCTTGCGGGAATCGGTGCGGGTATTTTTAAGGAAGAATGGGACGGGTACAGGCGCATGGGAAGCGAAGAGCAGCGTGTGGTACAACCCGATCCCACGGCCCGGGAGGAGTACGCGAAGATATACAAGGAATATCGAAAGGCGAAGGCACAAACATAGGAGGATGACCTAGATGCTCTTCTTTGAAACTATCCATGACAATTATCCCTGGGAGCTTCTCCTTGATGCAGATCCGGCAAAGGAGCTGGTGAAGGAATATCTGAACAATGGGGAATGCTGGGCAGCAAAGAGGGATGGATCGGAAGAGGTCCTGGGGGTCTATGTCCTCAATTTTCCTGAGGAGAAGACGGCGGAACTCATTAATCTCGCGGTGAAATCGAGTCATCAAGGACGGGGGATCGGCAAGGAATGCGTGGCCCACGCGGTACAGCGCTGCCGTGAACTGGGTATATCCCGGCTGGAAGTGGGAACGGGAAACAGCGGGATTGGTCAGATAGCCTTCTATCAGAAATGCGGGTTCCGCATGACCGGGGTAATTCAAGATTTCTTTCTCGGACGCCTAGAGGAAGAAGTGGTGGAAAATGGAATTTCCTGTAGAGATATGGTACGCTTTGCCATGGATATAAACCCGGATACGGAATAACAGCTTATATGGAGGAGAACATGACAGGTAGAGAGCGGTTTATCAATGTGCTGGAGGGGAAGGAGGTAGATCGAATACCTAATGCCCCTTTTATTTTCTACAATTTTATAGATGAGTTTTACTCCCGGGATGAAATCCGGGCCATCGATGAAGGTACAAGCGGAACAGATTACGTAGAGAAGGGAATTGAGGTCTACGAACATTTCGGCTTCGATATTCTCCTCCGTACGGCGAATACCTTTGAGTACCTTACGGAAGTATCCGATGAGGAGGGAAAATGGATTGTGGAAACAAAGAAGAAAGGTGATGATGATAATTATACCATCCACAGCAGCATTACCACCCCGGAGAAGACCCTTACTCAGAAGGAGCAGTACAGCCGAACCGCCCCTCACGAGATCGTTCAAGCGGTTACGGAGTACTATATAAAAGACGCTTCAGATTTCGATCAGTTTGTTAAGTACCAACCCCCCATGAGAAAGATGGATACCGCCCAGATAAGCAAAGCTAAAGAACTCCTCGGCGACAGGGGGCTGGTGGCGCCATGGTCGCAGGGAGCATTCAACTCGGTGAGTTTCTACCGCGATGTGGGGGATCTTATTATGGATCCCTACACGGACGAGGGATTTTACCGGAGTATGATTGAATACTTCTCGGAAAGGATGTATAGTTTAATTAAGCAGCATGCCGAGGCGGGAGCGGACATGACTTGTGCCGGTGGAAATGTGGCAAACGGTAAAATGGCAGGTCCTAATTTCTTCAAAGAACACGTTTTGGATTATGAAATGAAGTTTACAAAACGTGTTAAAGAGGAATTGGGAGTCTACTACCTATATCACAACTGTGGAGATGCAAAATCTCTTTATGAGATCTATTCTCCTATTAAGATGAATATCTTTGAAACCCTCACCCAGCCTCCGGCGGCGGATAATGATCTGAAATTGGCTTTTGAAACCTTTGACAGGGATATAGTGTTAAGCGGAAACATCGATCAGATAGATTTTCTCGTTCACGCAACTCCTAATGAGGTGAGGAAAGAAGTGAAGCGGGTCTTAGACATTGCCAAACCATACGGCAACTTCATCCTCGCCGCCTCGGATTATTTTAGTGAGGGTACCCCCTATGATACTATCAAAGCCTTCGCCGAAGCAGGACTCGAATACGGAGCGTATTAAGGAAAAGGCGGCAATACAAAAACCTGCCGGTCCGACGGGCTCAATAATTCCTAAGAAAAAGCAGGGCCCTTCCCGGTTTGTCCTGGTTATTCTCTTCTTCCTTGTTTTCATTGCTCCGCTTCTCTCTCAAGATGGGGAAGGGGAGACTTCCGCGGAACCTTCGGATTTGAAGACACTGGAAAAAGAAATTACCGCACTCTATAACGAGGTCCTTCCTCTTTACGAGAAGGGGGAGAACGCCGAGGTAATTACCCTAAGTGAAAACATAAAAGGATATGATCCGATCATACTTCCTTTAGTTGAAGGGCATGAACTCTCGCGGTCCGACGGTCCAGCCCCAGAGGGGGGAAACGACGCTTCCGTACCCGCCCCGGATATCCTTTCGAATCCCGTAACGGAGCTATGGCTCGAGATTCACTGGATGCGGGCGCAATCATTTTACATGCAGGACAAGCTTTCCCGGGCCTTAGAGGGATATGAGAAGAACTACCTCTACCTTCTTGACCCGTCGCCCTATGTGTTTGTCGATTATGCTGCCTGCTTGGAGCACCTCGACAAATCCGAAGAGGGGAGAAGGGTCCTCCTTTCAGCGTTTACGCGCCTCCCCGTATGGGACTGGTACAATATCTACTGGGAGCTTGGCTGGAACGCCTACGCTGCCGGGAATGACCGGGAATGCCTCCTCTACACCTCCCGGGCCGCCTACCTTAAAAAAAATGCCGCCGGTCCTAAGTACATCGCGGCCCTCTCCTGTTTTACCAGTGGAAAAGCGGATGAGGGGTTTGCGTTGTTTTTCTCCGGCCTTATAAGCTCCCTCCGCTCAGACGAGGACAACAACAAGAACATGAATGCATCCTTTATCGATGAACTTCTCTACCTGGGGGAAAACTTCGCCTTAGACGACCGGTCCTACGCTGCCGTGCAAACCGCCCTTTGGTTTCTCCTTATCCAGGAAGGCCGGTTCGACGAACTTGACGGGCCGGGCGCCTACGCCGACCCTTCGTTTTTGCAAACTGCCTTTCGGTATGTGGACGGAAGTGTTTCCGGACTCTTGCTGTTTTCCGCTGTTCAGGCCCTTGGTGTCTTTAGAGACCTGGAGGCACTTCCTCTTATCCTGGACCAGTATGTCTATTCCGCGATCGAGGAGAAAAATTTTTCCGCCTACTGGGGCCTTCTGCGGATGGACGAGGAGTACTATCAAGATATTCACGCTTCCAGTCGTTTTACCCTCATTCAGAGGGGGAAGGATATCCTGGAAATAGCTGGTTCCCGGTATAGGGAGGCTGAGGAAATGCGGCGGGCGGGAGATGTTTTCTCTGCCCTTCCTGCCTATGAAGAGGCCCTTAAGCAGCTTAAGAGTATGGGATACGAGGAATCTCTCTTTGGTGTCCGTATAAGAATGGCTTTAGGCGAAATAAGTGCTCATCTGGGGCAGGTGAAGGACGGCGAGGGCCATTACCGCCGTTGTCTGGAGGTTTTAGACTCCCTTCCCGGCGGCCGCTCCCTTCCATGGTACAGCGAAGTCCTTAACAATCTTTCCTTTGTGCTCGCCCAAATGGGACTGTATCAAGAGGCTTTGGACATACAAGAAAAAAGGCAGGAACTCTCCGTTCTCTTGGAACCCGCTGGGAACCATCCCCTGCATCTGGATGTATTAAATGTAATGGCCATCCTCTCCACCGTGAGCGGGGAGGGAGAGAAGGCTGAGAAACTCTGGCTTCGGTCCTTAGAACTTGCGAAGGAGGTGCCCCCCGGGGAACTCGGGGTCCTTTACTCGCGAAACGCGGAGCAGCTGTCTCTCTACTATGTGAACCAGGGAAACTACGCTGCCGCGGAGACCTACATACACGAGGTACTTCGCGGGTATGAAGCCGTCCCCTATCGCTCAGGAGGAGAAGCCTACGGAAGGGCTTTAAGAAGCGGAGGATTAATCGCTTACATTATGGGGAAGTACGATGAGGCGGAATCCTACTACCGAAGGGCCTTAGATGCTTACGCGGAACTGGAGCCTAAGGGAAAGCACAACGATTACGCCTACACCTTCAGCGCCTTAGGGGAACTCTATTTGATGATGGGGAGGATGAACCAGGCGGAGAAGGTCCTCGTAAAGGCGGTATCCATCCTCCGGGAGTCTCCCACCGACCCTATGATGTACCTTCCCTCCCTCCTCACCCAGCTTGCCGGTCTTTACTCCACCCTGGGCGAGTATTCTCCCGCGATAGACGCCTTGGAGGAAGCCGCCCAAGTGTTCATGGCCAAGCCTCAGTACATTGATACTGTTGAGTTTGCCGGTATCTTTAAGCAGATGTCCTATATCTACACCGATATGGGGCTGTATGAGGAAGCCCTTACGGCCGTCCGAAAGAGCAAGGCCCTCTACGCGGAGCTGTCTCCCCGGGGGAAGCATATCTTCTATGTCCACGCCCTGAGGATGGAAGCCCTCCTCCTTAGGGATGTTGGGAAAGAGGAAGAGGCTCTTGCCCAGTTCGAGAAGATCCTCGCTGTTACCGGCGATTTTCATGTGAAGGGAAAGAACCCCCTCTACGCGCAGACCCTCACCGGGGCCGGCCTTCTCTATGAACTCAGTGGTATGTACGAGAAAGCTGAAAAGTCTTATGTAAAAGCCCTCTCGATTCAAAAAACCTACGCTCCCGAAGGGCGCCACCCTGACTATGTAGAGACCCTCTTCCATATCGCCCGATTTTACGATGCCCGAAATGAACCGGAGAAGGCCGCTCCCTACTACTTGGAGGAACAGCAGATCAGAGAGGAGTACATTTCCTCGGTATTTCCCGTTTTAAGCGAGAAAGAAAAGACAGACTACTACTTCACCATGAAGGGCCCATTAGAATCCTTTTTCTCCTTCTGCGAGAGAAGAAGGGAAGAAGACCCGGCCCTGATCGGCAAGGCCCTAAACGGTGTCCTTCTCACCAAGGGGATCCTCCTCCACTCGGTACAAAAGATGCGCGGGGCGATTGTCTCCTCCGGCGATTCTGAACTGGTGGGAAAGCTCAATCAGTGGCTCACCATAAAGGGGGAGATTGCCGAACTCCTCTCAGGGATTGATGAGGGGGAGGAAGGTACTCTGCAATCTAGATTGGTACGGAAGCAGGACCCTGGAGTCGGTGTCCCGGAGGCGGATGGTTCTTCCGGGGAGAGGGCCGGCGGCGGGGGCGGTCCCGGTGGAGAGTCCGCCGGAGAGGAAAAGAGAATCTCCAGTCTGGAGGAGGAGGCAAATGAGCTGGAGCGTTTTCTCTCACGGAGGTCCCGTCTCTTTGCCGAGAGCTACCAAATATCGAAGCAGGATTGGCGGGAGCTGAGGAAGGCCCTTTCTCCCGGTGAAGCGGCGGTGGAGATGGTTCGATACCGTTTCTACAACGGAGGATGGACAGATGAGATCCACTACGCCGTATTCATAATTACTCCTCAAACGGAGCTCCCCCGGGTGGTAATCCTCAAAGAGGGGGCGAGGATTGAATCGGAGCTGGTGGAGGAGTATCGTCGGTATATTAAAAACAGTACTCAGAAGCTCCTCCCCTGGGAGGAGGACCCCGGCCGGACCCTTTATGCCCCCCTCTGGCAGGAGGTGGACAGCGCATTGGAGGATGCGGAGATTGTCTACTATGTCCCCGACGGTGTGTATAACATTATCAATATAAATACTCTGAAGAATGAAGAGGGCGACTTCCTCTTTACGACCCGCTCCTACAACCGTCTTACCTCACTAAAGGACCTGGTACGGGACGGAAAGGACCCGGATGGAGCATCGGGCAAAGCTATGGCCGCGGCACCCGGCGAAGCGGTGCTCTTCGGTTTTCCCGATTACTCCGCTCCTCATACCGGAGCTGGCACGGGGACTACGAGCTTTACACACCAGGCGCCGGTCATCGCTTCCAGGGACATCTCCGGCGAGGTCCTCACCCCCCTTCCAGGCACCGGCAGAGAGGTAAGGAGCATAGGGAGTATCCTTGAAGAAGAGGGTAGGCCTGTTCGTATGTATCTCCGAGAAAAGGCGAGAGAGGAAGTGGTAAAAGAGCTGGTGAGACCGGGAATACTCCACATCGCCACCCATGGGTTTTTCATAGACGAAAAAGAGGAGAGACCGCCGGAAGACCACTACTTCCGCGCGCAAAACAGGTCCGCGGGACCGGAGGAGAACCCTCTGGTCCGTTCCGGACTTATGATGGCCTCCGCCGGCACCAGCCTTACCACTCAATCAGTTCCCCCAAATGGGGAGGACGGCATACTGACCGCCATGGAGGCCATTAACCTGCCCCTGGAGGGAACTACCCTGGTTGCCCTCTCCGCCTGCGAGACGGGCCTGGGAGAAATTAAACACGGCGAGGGGGTCTACGGGCTGCAGCGCGCCTTTTTGGCAGCCGGCGCCGAGGCGGTACTTATGAGTCTATGGAAGGTCTCCGACGAGGAGACGGCCACCTTTATGATAGAACTCTACAGGCGGATTGCCCTGGGCCTTCCGGTGAGACAGGCCTACCGGGAGACACTTTTAGAAATGCGGAAGCGCTTTCCCGCCCCCTTTCACTGGGGAGCCTTTATCCTCTTGGAAACAGGAAAGGGATTGTGATAGTATCTAAGGCTTTTTCAAAATTACATTTTGAAATTGGCTAATTAAGAAGGTCGAATTTAGAAATACATGAAACCTAAGGAGAAATCGTATGAGTGAAAAACCGAGGATCGGTGTCGTCGGGTTAATGACGGAGGTATACAGGAACTGGCCGGACATGCAGAAGAAACTGGAGAACTGGGCTAAGGAAGTCTGTAAGAGGATGGACACTTTTGGCGACGTTTCCTACTCCGGGTACTGCGACACCCGGGAAGAAGTAGAAAAAGCTGTACGGAGTTTTGAAGAGGAGGGGAGGGACCTGCTCATCGCCTTTCCCATTGCCTACAGCCCCAGCCTTATCGCCCTCTCCGCTCTCAAGGAGACCCGTCTTCCCATAGTAGTACTCAATACCCAAATCCTCAATCACTGGCCTTCCACGGTCTCACCGGAATGTTTCGGCGACAACCAGGCGCCCACGGGTGTTTTCGATCTTACTAATGCCCTGGTGCGGGCCCAAGTCCCCTTCGACATTGTAAGCGGACAGGATGAAGACCCCGCGATGTTCAATGAGCTAAAGGAGTGGGCGAGGGTGGCTAAGGCTTTAAAAAGGATTCGCAAGACCAAGGTCGGCATAATTGGGTATCCCATGCAGGACTCCGGAGATTTTGCCGTGGACCATCTTCAATTTCTCTCCCAGCTGGGGGTCTCGGTCTGGAATATCAATATGGCGGAGATGGCAGCCCTTATTGAGAAGGCCCCGGAGAAAGAGATAGAGGCCTCCATGGAGTGGGACCGCGAGCATTTCGACGTGGACGATTCTCTCGATCAAGATGCCCACCGCGCCTCGGCCAGGCTGGAATGGGCCTGCCGAGAATTGGTAAAAAAGTATGACCTATCCTCCCTCACCTTTCACTTCGATGCCATGGCCGCGGACGGCCGATTCGAGACACTTCCCATGGTGGGAATCAGTAAGCTTTTGTCCCAAGGGGTGGGTTTCGGCGGTGAGGGAGACGTGACCTCCGCGGCCCTCGTTTCCATCTGCAATCAGCTCTGTGATGAGGTGGATTTCTTCGAATCCTGGGGAATGGATTTCAAGGAGGGCGGGGTCCTCAAGAACCACATGGGCGAGGGGAACATCGCCCTCGCCAGAAAGGACAGAAAGGTCCGTCTTACCAAGGCTCCCTTCGGGTTAGGAGAAAACGTGAGTTACAATGTGGTCCCCGGTTACACCCTTAAGGAGGGCGATGCTACGTTTGTAAACCTCACCACCTCTCCCAGCGGGTGTATGAGAGTCATTGCCGCTGAGGGAAGGGTCCCGGATTTTCCTCCTATTAAGGGTATCGATACCCCTCATGGAAAATTTCTCACTGCCACCCCTTTTCGGGACTTCTTAAGGCGATACGCGAAAGCCGGGGGGACCCATCATGGGGCCCTCATGTACGGACATAGGGCGGGTCTTCTGGAGAAGACGGCCTATCTATTGGGAATAGAGTTTGAAGAGGTCTAAACAAAGCGCTCAAAAACAGAAGAGCAGTGAGGTAATAGAGAGGATTTCCCACGCTGCCCGGAAGGAGCCTTGGAAGAATACGGTACTGCAGCTGGCCTGGACCGCCGGCCCGGTGACCTATCTCGCCCTTCAGGGCGGGTACTATTTGAGTTACGGGAAATCTGCTCCGGGAAATCTCTTCATCTACTTTGCTATCTACACCTTTATTGCCGGGTTCTTTGCCATGGGGATCCGCTTTTTCTACAATGCTACTCGGGGGCAGGAGATAGAAAAGGCGAAGACCTCTCTGGTAAGTGTTTCCGAACGCCTTTTGGAGTATATCTTTCTTCTTAGAAACATCAATCTAAGCTCTTTAGAACCTGAGGCAGCCAGGCACGTGGCGGCAAGGCTTCTCCTGGAAAACCCGGATGCCGGAGAAAAGGCTATTGGCACGGCCGTAAAAGACCTTACCGGACGGGAAGACCTGGCCGAAGGAATTATGCGCATAGAGGTCTATCGTAAAAACGGTCTTTTAAGACGTCTCTATGAGGAACGGGAAGTTCACGCGAAGCGGCTGGATAAAGAGTATAAACGGATTGCCGAGATGTCCCGGGAGACAGCGGACCTGCTTCTTAAGCGCTTCTATGGAAAGGCCCCGGCTAAAAAGGACGGAAGACAGCGGGTAGAAGGGTTCATAGAGCGGATATTCTCCGCCGGGGAGAACAACGACCTTTCCGTTATGAGCGCCTTAGACGGTAAAGAGATGTTTATTCTCGCCTTGGAGTGTATGCTGGGCCGGGAGTTCGGGTACTATACCTTGAAATATGCGGGAAATCGCGAAATTGCCGATACCTTTAACCGCTTGGACCGGGCAAGGCGATCGTACCGGGCAACTATTTTCAGCAGGAATTCGAGGCTTCGAGTACTCATGGAGCTCTGCTCCACCGCGGAAAGTGTAAAACGGGTTGCCGTGGCCATTAACAGCATTAGAAGTACGGAGGAAATCCTTAGAAACATCCATCTGGCCATTGAGGAATTTGCCGAAGAAATAAAAACCGTTACCGGCGAGATACATAAAAAAAAGATTCTGCAGAGGGAAAAGAAACACGATCAAATGAAAAAAGAACAGTACCAACTCCTCAGGGAAAAGGTCGAGCACCTTAAAACGGTCCTTAAGCTCTACCGGGCCCTCACCATGGTAAACGAAGAGGTAAAAAAACAGCACAGTCGCCTCCTCCGGGCGGAGAGACAGTATCAAGAGGTGATAGAGAAGTACCGAGGGACTTTTCCCTTGACCTTTTTATCCGGAGAGGAAAAGGGAATGGGAATTAAGATAGAGGAGAGGATCCTCCGCCTCTCCGATTCGGACAGATTGCACATTGCGAGAAGGTTGGATAAAGAGTGTAGCATGCGGGAGCATCTCAATGAGGAGAGTTCACCGGACGATTTCAAAGAACTCGCCTTCGAGGCAGCTAAAATTGTGAATGAGAAAGTCCCCATTGCCGAAGAGGCGATCATGCTCGCGGTGGAACAGACAAATTCGGCCTTTCTCACTGCCTTAGAACCCGATTTAAGCACAAAGACCAAACTGGACTGGGCAGTCTCTTTTATCCAGGATGTGGCCAGGGATACCCGTAGGGCGGCACATAGGATTGCCTCGGTATTGGTGAACTATCATGGAGTCACCCTCTCGGAGGAGGACGTCGAGTATCTGGTGAACATATACGGAGGAGACCGGGAATACCTTTCATCTCTTTCACCGGCGAAGGAGAAGCGGCTCATGAGCAATGTCCAGAAAATTGTAGAGGTCCCTCCCGTAGAATCGAAGGTATATACTTCTCTGAAGGCGGGAACAGAGGCTCTGGCCAGGAAGTGATTGTTCCCGGAGGACCTCAGCCCTCTGCTTTGGCGTGAAGGGCATCCTCATTGAGCGGATAGGTGCCGAGCTTCCTCACCGTGTCGAGAAGGGCCTTGAAGTTTTCAGGTTTTACCGAGCTTATTATATCGCTGGAAGACGAACAGATGTAACCTCCGCCGACGCCGCCTTCAAGGATACACCGGGCGGTGGCCACGGCGGCGTCTTCCGGGCGGCCCTTGCTCAAGGCCGGCCCTATGGGGACACCCCCTTTAATGGCGACCCTGTCCCCGTAGAGCTGTTTCACTTCTTTTAAGGACATCCCTGCCTCGGCATCGATGGGGTCGATGCAGCTGATGTTCGTGTCCACCATTTCCTGCAAAATGGAATTAATATTGCCGTCGTTATGTTTAATGAAGTGGTACCCCTCTCCGCGAACAGCCCCAACCACCTTTTGAAGCCCCGGAAGGACAAAGCTCATCCAAGGTTCCGGTCCCATCATGGGTCCTCTATTATCGCAGTAGTCGTCGCTGCTCCAAAAGGCGTCTGCCCCCTCTTCCATAGCCAGGTGGGCTAAGGTTATGTAGTAATCCGTTGTAATATCTACCAGTTTACGTACCACATCGGGATTGAGGGCGTAATCCATCATAATGTTCTCCATCCCCCGGAGATTACGGGGGATGGAAAAACCGTCCCGTAGTCTGAATAGAATGGCCTTCTTACCCTTGAATCGTTTCACCGCTTCCTTTAGGGAATCGAGCCGATGAGGGGCCTTAGGGTCCGGCGGATCGTAGTCGTTGAGTTTCTCCGGGTCGTCTATGGGATGGCCTACCGAGGTCGGATAGTCCTCTTCGGTCATTGCCATGGTGACACCCCATTCGTCCTCATACCGGTCCTGGGCGCTCCATTCCTTCTTCATATGTTCATACACCACCACAGCGTCCAAATCGGCGGCCTCTACAAAATCAAAATCCTCCGATTGGTCCGGGTAAAGCGCTTCTCGTACCTTTTCGTTGATGCTCCACTCGAAGACGGGTACCCGGTCGGGCTCATTTCTTTCCAAGGCGGCGATTACCCTCTCCAGGGAATTCATCTTATCCATACCGGCCCCCTCTAAAAAACAGATTGTTCGACAAACAGATTGTTCAAAAAAATCACTATTTCCTGTCGACCACTATTTTTTATAGCATTTTATGATTGAATTAATCAATTGTTTCTTGACAGATTGATCGTTTCTCCAATAGAATTCTGTACATAGAATTCTGTATAGTGCGGCACTTAAAGATACCATAGAGATACCATGTAAGCATGATGCAGTTCTGAAGAAAGGTCAAGAAAGGTCAAGGAAGGTCGCAAAAATGACGAAGAGCCAAACGCGCCAGGTCAAGTTATTGGAGATGCTCCAGCTGAATAAACGGTTGGATGTGAAAACTGTAGCGGATTCCTTATCTATTTCAGAGGCCACAGTGAGAAGACTCTTCTCTACACTGGAAAAAGACGGGAAGGTCTTAAGGATCCACGGCGGCGTACAAATTGCCCCTGAAATGGGATACGATTACAGCTACCGGGTTTCCGCTTTGCACAGGAGCAAGGAAAAAAGCGCCATTGGTAACTACGCGGCCCGTATCGTATCCAACAACGACCGCATTTTCCTGGATTCAGGGACAACAGTGTTAAAGCTGGCGGAGGCCCTCTCCATGAGGATCCAAACCGGCAAGCTTAAGAACTTGGTGGTCCTTACCAACTCCCTTACGCATATCGAAACCATTGCCCGCTGGTGCAAGGTCATTCTCATCGGCGGGGAGATACGGGTGGAGCGGCGGGATGTTTGCGGGTCTATCGCGGAGAAGGTCCTTGCCATGTTTCATGTAAAGAAGGCCTTTTTCGGGGCCGATGCCATAAGCGCCCGCGGCGGATTCATGACTACCGATGAGCGGACCTCCCAAATGAACGAAATTGTAATAGACCATGCCGACGAATCCTATGTACTTGCCGATTCGGAGAAGTTCAACAAATCTTCCTTTATAACCTACGCAAATTTTGATGAGATTAGTCGACTCTACACCGATCGGGGATTGTCCAAAAGTGTGGTTGAGGAGTATAAAAAAGCCGGCGCGGAAATTGAGTTTGTACACTAAGTAGTACGTAACATTTTTACAATTTGTTACGTATAATAAATAAATTTCATAAGGAGATTAAAAATGTCAAAACTATTGGAGATCAAAGACGTAGATCGAAAAACCTACGATGAGGAGCTGAAAGATTTTTTACCCTCTCGTATCATTGATATTCATACCCACCTTTGGGTAGACAGGTACAAGAAGCACGATGAGGGAGAGTTCAACCGGGTCGTCTCCTGGCCTTCCCGGGTGGCGAAGGACAATCCCATAGAGGACCACATTGAGTGTTACCGACTTATGTTCCCGGATAAGGAAGTTATTCCCATGTGTTTTTCCAGCATTAAACGGGGGGACGA
>CAYXSD010000036.1:0-25626 GCA_964466335.1 uncultured Spirochaetales bacterium | reverse complement strand
AAGATGCTTCCTCTGATGTTTCCTCTTCGGCTGAATCTCAGGGCGAATCTCAGGGTGAGTAATCTACCACATGGTCCGGCATGCTGAATTCCCGGAAAGAGAGGAATTTAAAGGGATGAATATCCAGAGGATTGGGGAACCATCCCGATACAATATCTCGATTGACCAGGTTAACAGCCGGTGAATGGCTGATAGGAAGGACTACAGAGTCTTTAAGGAGAAGTTTTTCGCCTTCGGCGAGACTTGCATATCGTTCCCGTCCGAAGAGAAAAGAGGCCTCTTCAATAGCTTTATCGTATTGGGGATTGCTGTACTTACCGTCGTTTAGCCCGCTGTCGGAGGTCCACATCTGAAGAAAGGTGAGCGGATCGGCGAAGTCCCCTATCCAGGTAATGGTACCTAGGGTGTACTCATCGCTCTTCATTAGGCTGTAATAGTCCGGGTAGTCGTATTCCTCCACTATTACTTCCGCTCCTTCCAGGTTGTTTTCCCAATTCTCTTTCATTATCCCTGATATCCTTCGGGCTTCGTATCCTTTAGGAATGGCCACGCGGATTACAGGCAGTCCCTTCCCATTAGGGTAGCCAGCCTCTGCGAGAAGTCTAAGACCTTCGTCGATGTCCTGTTCTGTTATTCCTGTTTTCTGCGGATAGGACGGGGTGGGCGGCACCAGGCCCGCCGCGGGAATGAACACCTCTTCTTCCGAACGGATTTTCTGCCAAGGAAGGAGGTAAGAGAGTCCCCGTCGGACCATGCTGTTGTCCCAGGGCTTAACCCGAGAGGTAAAAAAGAAATAGTTTGTGGCAAAAAGAGCGTTAATAAGGATGCTCGATCGTTTGGAAACCTTGCTTGTAATTATTCCGTCCGCCGCCCAGTGGATATCGCCTTCTATAAATTCGTCGGTTATCTTTATAGGATCATCGAGAAAGAGGATCTCCAGTTCATCAATAAAAATATTGTTTGCTCCCCAGTAGAGATTGTTTTTTGTAAGGACCATACGGTCCGGGTTTTTCCGAATAATGTAAAAGGGGCCGTTTCCCGGAAAGCTCGAGTAGGACGACCAATCCTGTTGGTCCCTAACGGAGGAATGGACCGGACTGAAGCTATGATGACAGAGGATTTTTAAAAAGTGACTGGCAGGTTTTTCCAAGGTTATTTCCAGAAGGGTGTTTGAAAGGGCCTTTACCCCCACCTGTTCCGGGTCTTTCATAGTCCCCAGCCTGTAGGGTTTGGCGTTCTTTATAATATCGAATAGAGAGCCGTAGGGGGCTTCTTCACCTAAAGAGAGCAATGTCAGCCAGGAATCTTTGAAATCCTCAGCGGTGACCCGGTCTCCCGTCCAGTACCGCGCGTTCTCCCGCAGATAGAAGAGATATGTCAGGCGGTCTTCCGAGACCTCCCAGTATTGGGCAGCGGCAGGTATCGGCTCGAGGGAGAGAGGATGGTAGGATACCAGCCCCTCGAAGAGGGCCGTAAAGAGTTGGGCTTCCGTCATGGTGTAGGAAATCATGGGATTAAGTTCCAATCGGCTTTTGGCAAAGGCTGCCGTTAGGGTCTTTTCCTGTTCTCTTTCAGAATGGGTATTGTCAGAGGTCTGACTCATGAGGGTGCATGGATAGAGAAAACAAAGAACTAACACTAAAAAAGACCGGGAAAGGTTCTGTTTCATAGGTAAAAGCATACCCCAATAAAAAGGGTAACACAACCTCGGCGTCCATCTGCAATTCTCCTTTCTCTGAGGCTCTTTCAAAATTGCCATTTTTCAGAGCCTCAATATGGGGTCGATTTTATAACTTATTATAATATAATAAGTTATAAAATCTAAAGGTAGGGCCACTTTCAAAATTTTTTAATTTTGAAAGTGGCTGCTCTGTTTTCTTTTTGTGATTCCTGTTATACTTAGATTATCCATCCAAGTGTTATATAGTGTGGGGGGACAACGAGGAGGAATAGAAAAATGGTAAAAACAAACGGAAAAATCTTTGCGGCTGGTATCTTGGCCTTTGTAATAGAAGAGTATTCCGAAACCATGGTCAAGCTAAGCGAGGCTATGTCGGTACTCTACAATTACATGGCGGATGAAAGGGTCATCGAGGCAATGGAGAAATTAAACTAACCGGGCGTATGTTTCGATACGCTGTACTGGGAAGCGGGTCTTCGGGGAATTCCTACATCTTTGAGCATGACGGCTTTTCTTTTCTCATAGATGCCGGATTCAGCGGTAAAGAGCTTGTCCGTCGAATAGGTGATCTTGGATTCGACGAAAAGACGGTCCGTTGTATTTTTCTTACCCATGATCATAAGGACCATACTAAGGGCGCGGGGGTCCTTTCCAGAAAGCTTAACATTCCTATCGTATACAAGGGGAAGTTTTCTAAGAGAGTTATGGAAAGGATGAATGGGTTAAAGATCGAAGCTTTTCCTACCAGTCATGATTCCCCTGGATCAGTAAGTTACAGCTTCTCTCTGGGGGGAAAAAGGACCACCCTCATTACCGATACCGGAAAGGTCTCCCAAGAAATGTTGTCTCACGCGTCTGAGAGCGACCTTCTCTTTTTAGAGGCCAACTATAACGAAGAGATGCTTACCTCTGGTCCCTATCCTTACTTCTTAAAAAAGCGGATCCTCTCCGAAGAAGGACATCTTTCAAATAGAGATGCCATATCTTTTTTGAATTCTCTAGGGGATGGCTTTCCAAAAGATGGCAATCTTAAAAAGGTGTACTTCTGTCATCTCTCTGGGACGAATAACTCTCCCGGGAAACTGGAGGAGGACCTAGGTATGCATTGCACCTGGCGGGGAAACTGGGCTATCTGTCCAAAGGGAAAGCCTGTAGCCGAGGAATAAGGAGGAGAGAATGCGGTATATTATATACGGAGCGGGGGGTGTTGGATCGGTACTTGGAGGGTTTCTCCATCTGGCGGGGAAGGATGTTGTGTTGGTCGCGAGAATGGCCCATGTGGAGGCAATCAAAAAAGGGGGGCTCAAGCTTAATAGCTCCCGGGGACGGTGGGAACTTCCTGTTCCGGCGGTGGAAACGGCAAAAGAGTTGGCCCCTTTTACCAAAGAAGATGTCCTCCTCTTAACTGCTAAATCTCAGCATACTCATATATGTCTTGCGGAGCTCATTTACGCGGGAGCGCCCCGGGACCTGCCGATTTTCTGCATGCAAAACAGTATTTGGAACGAGGCCCAGGCAACGAGGGTTTTTCACAGGGTATACGGGGCTATGATCATCGTGCCGGGCTTCTATATGGAGCCGGGAGAGGTGATTCACTACTTTGCTGAGGATTTAGGGTATATTGATCTTGGCGTGTATCCCTTAGGAAGAGATACAATGTGTGAGACAGTGGCGAAAGACCTGAATGAGGCAGGATACAAAACTAAATGTCACAACAGGGTAATGAATAGTAAAGGCGGAAAATGTTTGGTGAATCTTCAGAATGCCTTGGCCCTCTTCGATACCACAGAGGAGGAGAGGGAGTTATTTCTTGCGGTAATGCGGGAAGAGGCAATGCAGGTGTGGAATGCCGCGGGCATCGATTATGAAGGGTTGGCCGAATTCAGAAAGCGTACAGAAAAGGAGGCCTCCTTTAAACGATGGGAGGCCCCGGAGTTGGCAGGGATGGACTGGGGCGGTTCGGGTTGGCAGACCTTGGCAAGAAAAGCCGGGACCAGTGAAACCCCTTACATAAACGGAGATGTGGTTGTCTTAGGCGAATTAGTGGGTATTCCCGCTCCGGCCAACCGGGCGATAACAAAGCTCCATGTGGAAGCGGTAGAAGCCGGAGCGGCGCCGAGGAGTATGCCGTTCCGGAGGCTCTATACCCTCTTTGAGAAGTATCGCCGGGGTTATTAATGTCTCCTTCTAGTGTACCTCTATGGATCTACCTTTTCTTATGTTCTCTATGCCGGGGCCGGTATATCAGGACTGTTGACTCTTCCCCTTTCAGTTGTACAATTGTGATCGGGAGGAGATCGTAATGGAGATTAAGATAACAGTGGGTGCTACCACTTTGGAAGCGGACCTGTTGGAAACGGAACTGGCAAAAAAGATTACCGATATGCTTCCTTTGGAATCCAGACCGAACCGCTGGGGAGATGCAACAATTCTGAGAAATGAATCGGGTGATTCAGTGAAAATCGAAAAGGCCTAAATAGGGAAACAAGAGAACCATGATATACCTCCATTACGGAACCGATCCTAAAGAATCGGTAGAAGCCCTCATTGCTGCTGCCGGTCTCCCCCTGGAAGGGCTGTCCTCCTATTCCAAGGTGGTCATTAAACCTAATATTGTTCTCTCTAAGAAGAACTGGCTCGGCGCGGACACCCGGCCGAACGTGGTGGAAGCTGTAATTTGTTTTTTGAAAGATCTGGGAGTTAGAAATATAACGGTAGCCGACGGGAGCGGGGTGGGAAACTCGGCGACAGAGGCCTTCGATCTTCTCGGCTATACCGATATGGCTAAGAAATACGGGGTAAAGCTTCTCGATATCGAGAAGGACCGTTTTGTATCGAAACCGACAAAGATCTCAGGACCTTTTAAAACATTGGAGATTTCACGAACTGTTGCGGATTGTGATTTCCTCATCAATATTCCCGTGCTGAAGGCCCACTGCCAGACCCGGATTACCTGCGCTTTAAAGAACATGAAGGGAACCATGCCGAAGGGAATGAAACCCAAATTCCACTCGGTGGACCTCCACAGGTCCATCGCCCAGCTTAACACGGTGGTCACCGCCGATCTTATACTGGTGGATGGTGCTTTCGGTGACCTGTCCAGTGAATTAGGGGGAAATCCTGTGGAGATGGGGATTATGGCTTTAGGGACAGACCCGCTGGAGATAGATGTATTTGCCGCCGGGTCATTAGGCTTCACCCCTAAAGAAATCGGGTACATTCGACATTTCGCGGAATACCGGGGAGTGGACCTCGCCTCCTATTCTCCTAGAACAAAAAAACTCAACCGGCCGAAGGTGGAAAAACAGTTTTCAGCGGAGCGGGACCCTTACAGGCAATTTCCCTGCACCGTAAGCGCTGAGGGGGCCTGCTGTACCTGCGAGGGTAACCTCATCTTTGCCCTGAAACGCTTGAATGAAGCGGGAAAGCTTTCAAGGGACCAGCACTTTGTCTTAGGACGCCGACGGATACAGAGAGGCAGGTTACAGAGAGGGACGGAGGAACAAAAAAGGGAACAAAAAGCGGGACAACGAATTATTGCCGTGGGAAAGTGCGCGGTCGAAAGAATTAGGGAGATGGAAAATATCGCGGAAAAAGATGAAATATGGGTTATAAAAGGATGTCCCCCCGAAGTAAGGGATATTGTGGAAGAGCTGAAAACCTAAAGGCCCTGGCAATTGCACAAATCGGGATTATCGCAATTGCCGCATATGAAACTCTCCTTACTCAGAGACAGCGTGATAGTGTATAGTTAGTTTCTCCAGCATTCGTACATAAAAGAGCTCTACAGCATCAATTTTCATTTTTTATCCTCAGGGAAAGATACCACCTCAATATTTTTCTTGAAAGTGCCTCTTGCATTTGTTTTTCACGGCTATCAGAGATGGGAAGGGTCCAATCGAGGAAGCGCACCAGCGAAGATTTGTAGTGGATAGCACAGGGATAAGAAAATAATTCAGAAAGCAAGTCTCTTTTGAGTTGCAAATCCTTTTCCTCTTTGTTTCTCCTTTTTAATCCATGTACTTCAAGCTGTATATGCGTAACAAAGGCGAAGGGATTATGGTAACAATCCGGGTCCTCCACCCTAGCTCTGAAGTAAAGGAGTTTTGCGACAGTATACTCCAATCTGAGGTATCGTTGTGCGTCGAGAATCTCAAAGGCACCGGGATAGAAATTAGGATCATCATCGGTACATACTACCAAAGATATAGGCAAGCTGCGGAAGCGTTCGTAGATATGATAGGTCGAAAGAAAGAGCTTTTCGGTAAACCTGGGTTCCCCTCCGCCTTGTATTCTAAGATGGATGAGTTCGCAATTCTTCCGGCTTGAACTATCTTTAGGTACTCTTTTTTTCGGGGCTTGTAAGAGAATATCAGCGTAACAGTATGAATCACCATTGTTTGGAATAAGGTTTTCCATTTCCTGATCTAAAAACCGGAGGTCTCCTTTTAGATCGAGCTGGGAAGCGACTCCTGGAAAAAAGAATTCTATGAATTCTGGAAAATAAGCATGTATTAGGTCTTTCCATACAGTACCGAAATAGTTCATACCATATAGAGAAACACCTTTTATGCATTTGCTGCTTCAAAAGAGGGGAAATTTTTTCTTTGTGATCAAAGCCGGCCAAAATACATCATAGCAACTCAAACTACCTGCCCTGATTTCCATAGATTTCCTCTCTAGGCCAGCTTGATGTTCCCGGAGTACGTACCGTTACGAGGGAAAGTGTATTCTCTTTTCCTGAAGAAGGACTAAGCTTCACTGCCCACTCTAAAAGTGCATGGAGTTCGCCCTGAAGAGACCGTTTATGTATTTGTGCCAACCGTTTGAGGGCAGAGTAGATTTGGGGGTCCAAGTCTCTTATTAGTATCGATTTCATACTAATATCATAATAGTATCTATTGGAATATTCAATACATTCGCCCGGTGTTTTTTAGAATTCTTACTACTGCTGTTCCCTTCCTCCAATTTGACTTTCCCCGCCATAAAAGCTACTTTTATGAAGATATGAAACAGCAGGAAGATGTAACCCGTTCCTACTACCGCCCCAGATTTTGCAAGTTCAAGGAGAACCATGAGGTCCAGGGCTGGGAAGACAGAGATTCACAATTAAAAAGATTTCAGGTGTTTCTCGATTCAGTGGATGTGGTTGGGAAGTCTATTCTGGATGTTGGCTGCGGTTTGGGTGATCTGCTGGCGTTTTTAAAGGACCGGGATATTGCCGCGGATTATACCGGAGTGGACATACTGCCGGAGATGGTCCGTTCGGCAAAGGATCATCATCCCGGGGAAGCGTTTCACTGCTGCAATATATTCGAAGATAATCCCTTCGCGAAGGACAGCTACGATTACATCTTCTGCGGCGGGATTTTTAACCTCTGTATGGGAGATAATCTCTCCTTTCTCCGGCATGCCTTAGAGGTGTTTTTTCAGGTCGCCCGGGAGGCTGTGGTCTTCAACCTGTTAAGCCATACCTCACCGGACCAGGAAGATGGGTACGCCTACTACGATCCAAAAGAGGTGAAGGCGATTGTCCTTTCTCTGGGGGTGGAACCTGAGATTATTCAAGGATATCTTCCCAACGATTTTACCGTTATTTGTCCTCTTCAAAAACCCGAATAGCAATTTCCCAACCTATGCCTAATTTTTCCGCCTGTGCCTAATTGTTTAAGCCCTGCAGGGGGGCGGGGATACGGCCGCCTCGGTGAATGAAGGGGGCGCTCCCGAAGGGGGAGAGGCACATGACGGGGCCCGAGCCTAGGAGGCCTCCGAAGTGGACAATGTCGCCCACCTTTTTACCCGGCGCGGGGATGATTCTCACGGCAGTGGTCTTCTTGTTTATCACACCTATAGCTGCTTCGTCGGCAATAATGGCGGAGATGGTTTCCGCCGATGTGTCTCCGGGTACAACAATCATATCCAGTCCAACGGAGCAAACGCAGGTCATTGCTTCCAGTTTTTCGAGAGACAGGGCCCCTGATTGTACCGCTTCTATCATTCCGGCATCCTCGCTTACCGGTATAAAGGCGCCGCTTAGGCCGCCCACATAGGAGGAGGCCATTGCTCCGCCCTTTTTAACCGCGTCGTTTAGGAGGGCCAAGGCTGCGGTGGTGCCGTGAGTACCGCATTTCTCAAGCCCCATTTCTTCTAAGATGTAAGCCACCGAATCACCCACTGCCGGGGTTGGGGCTAAGGAGAGGTCTACAATGCCGAAGGGGATTTTCAGTCTCTTGGAGGCCTCCCGAGCTACCAGCTCTCCCATGCGGGTAATCTTAAAGGCGGCTTTTTTAATCGTCTCCGACACAACACCGAAATCACCGTCCTTCACCTTTTTTAAGGCCATATGCACCACCCCGGGTCCGCTTATACCGACGTTTACCACCGCCTCGGGTTCTCCAATTCCGTGGAAGGCCCCGGCCATGAAAGGATTGTCCTCGGGAACATTGGCAAAGACGACCAACTTGGCGCAGGCGATCCCGCCATCCTCGGCGGTTGCTTCAGCGGCGGATTTTATAATTCTCCCCATTTTTGCCACGGCATCCATATTTATCCCGGCCCGGGTAGAGGCGATATTCACCGAGCCGCAGACCCGTTTAGTGGTTGCCAGGGCTTCGGGGATGGAATCTATCAGCCGGTTATCTCCCCGGGTATTACCCTTGTGGACCAGGGCGGAAAATCCTCCGATAAAATCAACTCCCAGATTGTCCGCGGCCCGGTCCAGAGTACGGGCAAATTCGCAGTGGCCCTCTTCCTCGGAGGCTCCGGCGATGAGGGACAGAGGCGTTACAGATATCCGTTTGTTGGTAATGGGGATTCCGTATTCCTTTTCGATTTCCCCTGCTGTTTTCACCAGGTGTTTTGCGACAGTGGTTATTTTGTTGTAGATTTTTTCTCGCGCCCTTTCACCGTTGCTGTCAATACAGTCGAGAAGACTTATTCCCACGGTAATCGTTCTAATATCCAGGTTCTCTTCCTGGATCATTTTAATGGTTTCAATTATTTCGGAGGGAACTATCATGCTGGTACCTCGATTTATATCCGGTGCATGGAGTTAAAGATGTCTTCGTGTTGTATTCGTATGGAAAGGCCGATTTCCTTGCCCTTTTTCTCTAAGAGATCGGATAGGTCGGAAAAAGGTACTTCCGATGCAGAAATATCTACCAGCATGATCATAGTAAAGATGTCCTGCATGGTGGTTTGGTTTATATCGAGGATGTTTACTTGCTGGTCCGCTAAAAGGGTGCTGACTTTGGCAATGATCCCGATCATGTCTTTCCCTACGACGGTGATTACTGCTTTCATTCCTCTGTCTCCGATATTTTTGATGTTTCCGGTTCTTGCAGCTCGATAAATTGATAGTTTTTCGTCGGACTAAATTCCACAACCCCGATTTTTTCTACATCCACGGTGACCGGTAGATTTAGATGGGAGCAGATCTCCATGGCTACACCGACCTTTTCTCGAGGAACATCCACTCCAAGGGTACAGTGGGGAATCCAGTTGTAGGGCAGATAGTTTTCCCAGCCCTGGTTGGTGATAGTCCGAGTAAGGGAATGAAAGGCTTGATGAATAGAGTAGAGAAACTGATGGAAAGAGGGTGCCAAGAAAATGGTGTTTTTTTCTCCGGGAAATACGCCAAGAATGGAGAGGGTGAGCTCGAATTTGTGGATTTTTTCCGCCAAATTCTTTATACTCTTCTCCAGCACTTCCGGGGGAATGTCATTAAAAATTGCCAGTGTAATATGAGGCTTCGAACCGGAACTTAAGAGGAAGGTGTCCACATTTGCATCGTACAAATCCTGCCATACGTCGATAATTTCCGAAGCATGATCAGGATTAAACAAAAATTCTACTGAAATAGGCATACAAGCACCTCGCGGGCCATCATATCACAGTGGAAAGAAAAGGCAAAGATCGTACACTTAGAATTGCTCACTTGGAATTGCTTCTTAGAATAGAAGAGAGAAAGGAGTACAAAAAGCGGGGCAGAGGAGAAACGGAAGTTTAATGTAATTCTTACAGAATCCTTACCTGTCTGGTATAATCTACCGTAAGGTTTTAAACCGAAAAGGCGAGAAGGTAAAAAATACTATAATTATTCTAGGAGATGGAACAGCACAGTTCAGACTGATAAGTGTTTTGGACATTGGAACACCATGAGTGAATATTTAATCAATGAAACTCTCTTTTCTCTCTATCAGAAGGCACCGAGAAAAAGGATCGGAGACTCGGATAAATTTGTTATCTTCAGTGATCTTCACATGGGAAATGGGTCTTCCCTGGACGATTTCCTTTGGAACTCCAAGCTTTTCACAGACATATTAAGGGATTACTATCTTCCTAAGAACTACTCTCTTGTATTGAACGGGGACATAGAAGAGCTCCAGAAGTTCTCTTTACCCCAGGTACAGGAGCAGTGGAAGGACCTTTACCGGCTCTTTACGCTCTTTCGGCGTAATTCGGGCCTTACTAAGCTGCTGGGAAACCACGACTCGGAGTTAGCCTTAGACGAAGACGGCGGAGAGGGAGTGACGGAGGACATTCTCGGGGGAATAGGCGAATCTATTTGCCTGCAGTATAAAAACAATGATATTCTCATTTTCCACGGGCATCAGGCTTCCATGTATATTCAACGTTTCAATAAGTTCAACGGCTGGCTTTTGCGCAATATTGTCAGACCTATGCGTATACGGAATTATTCGGTTTCCCATGACAGTAGAAAACAGTACAAAATCGAACGCCGCGTATACAATTTTGCTCGGCGGAACAAGATCATCTCCATTATAGGACATACCCACAGGCCTCTCTTCGAATCTCTGTCTAAAATTGATTCATTGAAGTATCGTATTGAGCATTCTCTCAGGCAATACGCGGCAAGCAAGGGGGCGAAAAAGAACCGCATTGCCGAAGAAATCCGGAGATACAAAGATGAACTTGCCTCAATATACGAGGGGCATCGAGAGTACGGATTGCGGAGCGGGCTCTATAATCTGGAAATCATTGTTCCCTCCCTTTTCAACTCCGGCTGCGTTATCGGGAAGAGGGGAATAACAGGGATAGAAATCGCCGGCGGTAAAATTTCTCTTGTCCACTGGTTCGACAGTACCCGTTCCAGTAAGTACTTCAACTACGACGGCCTCGACCCGGAGCAGTTAGACGGCACGAGTTACTACCGAATGCCCCTGAAAGAAGACTACCTGGAGTATATTTTCTCCAGGATCGAACTGCTTACTTGAGATATGAATAACCTTTCAATATTCCTCGCGATAATCCTCTATCCCCGAAAAACACTGGGAAACAAATAAATGATTTGACACGCCGTACAGACATACATATAATTTTATGTATGAAAAGGGTTAAAACTACGATTACACTGGATGATCAAATCCTCGAAGAATTGAATGAATACTCCTTAGAATTAAACACAAAAAAAAGTCATATTATTGAAGCTTCATTAACCGCGTTTTTCGACTATCTTGACTTGCGGTTAGCAGAGAAAAGGCTTGAAGAAGAGGAAATTGATGGATCTTCTATCGAGCCAGCGGGTGCTGTTTGGAGGGAATTGGATCTGGATTGATGTATTCTCTCTATTTTCATAATCGCGCGAAAAAGGAACTTAGCAAAATCGCCCGGCCCCATCAAATCATTATTAAACGGAAACTCCTTATCCTGTCTAAAAATCCTGATTCTCTAAAAAATCAAATAAAACGGTTAAGAGGTCAAAAAAAAGATCTCTACAGACTAAGGGTAGGTTCCTTTCGGATAATCTATCAGAAGCGGGAGAGGGAACTGATCATCCTTATTATCAGAATAGGCCATCGCAAGGAAATCTACGAATAATCTCTTCGGCTATAATAGTTAAAAAACTGGGCGCCCATGTAGTGTTCCTCTGATGCTGCTGCGGCGGGGTGTCAAGGGCGGTATCTTTAAGAGTATCTTCAGGAGTTGGCAGTCAAAGAGTCGGTATTCCTGTTGCTTGATTTCGGCAATTACCAGACCGTAACCGAACCGCCCCCGTCGACGAGAAGGGTCTCGCCGGAGATGTAGGAGGCCGCATCGGAGAGGAGAAAAATTCCGGCCCTGCCGAACTCTTCGATGGTGCCGAGGCGGGCCATGGGAATGGTGGTGCTCCAGCGTTTTGTCTCCTCCTCCTCGGTGGTGGAGTTTTTCTTCATTCTATCCTGAATCAGATTGCGGGCCCGGTCGGTATCAATTCCGCCTGGAACAATGTGGTTTACCCGAATTCCCCGGGGGGTGAAATCCTTGGAAAGGGTCTTCGCGAGACTCGCTACTCCGGAGCGGAAAACATTGGAAAGTACCATCCCGGGGACCGGTTCTTTCACCGTGAGTGAAGTGCTCAGAAGAATCGAACCCTTAACGCCGCTGGCTATCAGCCGGCTGCTTCCCTCGCGGATAAGCCGGACAGCACTTAAGAGAGTCAGTTCAAATGCCTTTTGCCATTCCTCATCGTCAAAATCCTCGAAAGTCCCCGGAGGCGGTCCTCCGGCGTTCACGAAGAGCATATTCGGCTGTCCAACCATGGCTTCTCCCTGGCAGAACCACTCTTTAATAGACGCCGGGGAAGTCACATCCAGCTTCGCCGGTTGAACGCTTCCGCCGCTTTTCTCTACTTCAGGATCTTCAGAAATCGCTTTTAACGCCTTATCAAGATGTTTTTCCGAACGACTTCCCAAAAGCACCTTTGCGCCGGCCCTGGCGCCTTCCAGGGCGACACCATATCCTAACCCTTTGCTTGATGCCGCCGCGTAAAGGTTTTTTCCCGATAGATCTATTTTCATCTTCTTCCTCCTAAGAGCAATTCTATTCTGCTTCGCTTTTAAGTTACTGTTTTTGTCAAGAAAAGGAAAACTTAAGCCCTCTTACCCCAGCCCCGCCGAATAGCTTCGAAGGCGTTTCTCCACATAAACCCCTCGATTTGTCCGGAACTATACTTTCTTTTAATACCGGCTGAGGAGGACGTCCGGATAAGTTCCAGGTAATCCGGGAGATGGTGTAATTCGGAGAAGTCCGCCAGATCGTCCGGGGGGTCGCTGAAGCCGTCGAAATCGGAACCGAAGGCCGCCGCGTGTTCGCCTCCGATGTTCACCATGTGGTCAATAGTCTTCTCAATATATCCAAGGCCGAGCTTTGCCTCTCCATGTCCGGAGAGCCAGTAGGTGGAAAAGATAATACCGGCAACCCCGCCGTGGTCGGCGATCCATTTTATTTCCCAATCCGCGAGATTGTAGGGATGGTGATGAAGCTCCCGGGTACCGATATGAGAGGCAATTACCTCTCCGCCTCGTTGTTTTGTTCCCCGGGCGTCTACCAATTCAAAGACTTCCATTCTGCCCTTGGGAGATACATGGCTTATATCAATAAGGATTCCAAGGTCGAGCATTTTTTCGATTACTCCTTTTCCGGCCCTGGTAAGACCCTTATTCTGATAGTCCACTATGCTCTTCCAGCTCTTGTGGGGGACCATTCCCAGTGTACGTTCCGGGAAAGAAAAACAGCTTCTGGTTACCTCGTTCGGATAAAAATGGCTTAAACCGATTACCGCCACTCCCCGGTTATAGAGGGCTTCCAAATTGGAGAGAAGATCCTCCTGTATGATTGTCTCCTCTTCCCCGGTCCTGGGCCGGAGAATCTCGGGATTGCCGTCCCGGGAACCGGTCCTTTTTTGAATTTCTAAGGTCTTTTCTCCTTCCAGACTTTGAGCTCCCTCCAGGGCGTGGATAAGCATAATCTTTCCCCCGGAATTATCGCCCTGCATTAGCTCCGCCGCAGATGCGGCGATGTGAATGTTCCGGTCCTTTTCCGCCTCTATACCAATCGTTTCTATGGTATTCAACGTGGTGGTGAAATAGTCTGGCTCAATATACCGTTTAAACAATTCGGCGAAGGAAGGAAAGATTCGGGCCATTCGCAGCAAGCTTATAAGGGGGAGGGAGAAAAGGGGTGTTTTTATCCGTAAATCTTTGTAGACAGCCCGATGCTCAAGGGCATAAATTGCCGATAATAGGAATGAATCCCCCCGGGAGGCGGCCCTCTTCAATTTTGGGAAGCTAGTTCTTACAACGAAAGGATTAAACCCCAAGGGATCAAGATTGAGGATTCCCGAATTCGAGTGTAAACTATGCTTTTGGGTAAGGTCTTTACCGAACCAGGAGGTTTTTATCGCGGGATGGGCGTGGAGGTCGAAGAAAGGACTTTCCATCTTCACGTTGTATAATGGTTAGAATCATCGCGTCAAGGATCCGATAATGAAAGGAAAAGAATTATCCTGTATGTTGCTGTTTTTTTCTCTTTCTCTTTCAGTAGTATTCGGCCAGGGGGAGGCGGAGACATCATCCGGTCCGGAAGCAGAGGACCTCCGAGTGGCCGGAGGCACTCTGTCATTGGAAGAGTTCTCATTTGAAGAACAGGGTCCGGCGGTGCTCCGGGGAGAGTGGGAGTTCTACTGGAAAGAGCTGCTCTTTCCCGGCGATTTTGAAAAGACCGAAGGAAGGAAAGGATTGGAAGTAGCAGGTCCTGAATTCCTAGAGGTCCCCGCGGGATGGAACAGCCTGCGGGAGAGTGCAAATCCGGCGGAGGGATACGCGACGTACCGATGTATTCTTTTTCTCCCCGAAAAGGTCAAGGAAAAGGTTTTAGCCATGGAATTTCCTGAGCAGTCCAGTGCTTTCCGCTGTTATGTAAACGGAATCTTGGTGGGTAAGGCGGGAGAGGTGGGAAAAAGCCGGGAAGAGAGCCGGGCGGAATATTCTCCGGGGGTAGAGGCGTTTTATGTTGATGATTCGCGGTTGGAAATCGTTATGCAGATTTCCAATTTCCGGCACCGGACCGGGGGATTTTGGGCGCCGATTTCCCTCGGTTTGGAGAAACAGTTAGTAAGAAGACACTCCATAAAGACCGCTTTGGACGCTTTTCTCCTGGGGGCGATTCTTATTATGGGAATCTATCACCTAGTTCTTTTTTTAATGCGGAGCGAAGAAAAAGCCATGTTCTTCTTTTCTCTTTTCTGTTTTGCCATTGCCCTGCGCCTTTCTGTAACAGGACATTTTTTGTTGATGCAGCTCTTTCCCGTGTTTCCCTGGGAGGCGCTAAAAAAAACGGAGTTTGTTACGGAAACCCTTTCCATCCTTCTTTTTGCTATGTTTTTACGCAGGCTTTTTCCGGTGGAATTCCGCCTTTCGGTTGAAAGGGGATTTCAGTTTGTCGCCGGACTCTATGCCGCGGCAAGCCTCTTTCTTCCTGTTCACCTGCTTATTAAAACCAGTATTATAACCACTGTGCTCACCGCTCTTCTTGGGGTATACAGTGTCTTCCTTATTATAAAGGTGACTATAAAAAAGCGGGAAGGTGCCTATATCTTTCTAGTGGGAATTATCTTTCTCTTCTTCGGGGTAAGTTATGATATTATTATAAATCAATTAAGTATCAATTCCTTTTATCTATTTCCCGCCATGCTGGTCTGTTTTTTTATTACCCAGTCTGTACTTCTGTCCGGGAGATTTGCCAAGGCCTTCTCAAAGGCTGAGAGACAGTTGGAGAATTTCCTTCTTACCCTGGCTTCGGCAATAGAATCCAAGGATGAGTACACTGGTGGGCATGTGGAGCGGGTGGCAAACTACGCGCGGGATATCTCCGGAAACCTGCATCTAACACCCGAGGAGACCAGGCGTATCTATCTGGGGGCTATTATTCATGACATCGGTAAGCTCGCAATTCCCGACAGTATTCTCAACAAGAACGGAAAACTTACCACCGAAGAATTCGATAAAATAAAAGAACACACTATCCGAGGAAAACAGCTTTTAGATAAAATTGAAGATATAGAAACCGCGGCGGAAATCGCCCTCTATCATCAGGAGCGCTGGGACGGCGGGGGCTATCCTATGGGAATTACCAAAGAGGATATCCCCCTCTCGGCGCGAATTACCGCCCTGGCGGACTACTGGGATGCAATTACCACCGACCGGCCTTACCGTAAGGCAATGCCTCTGCGGCAGGCTCTTCACATTATGTATGAGGAGAAGGAACGGGCCTTCGATCCGGGACTTTTTGAAATCTTTATGAAGGAAAAGATCTTTGTCCGCTATCTAAATCCCCGCCAGCAGGAGGAGTACCGGGAGCTGCAGACCGCCCGTGTCGTGGAAGGATCGAGTTTCGATTAAATTTCCTGCCGCTTTTTGCTAATACCTCACGGTTTGCCGGGGGCCTTTACCGCCGGAGTTTTCACACCGTTTGTTTGCGTGTGGCTGATGATGAAGTGCCTGGAGATTCATGGGGAAACCTTAAGCGCAGCAGAAAGGAAAGACCGGCAAGGCTTAAAATCCCCATTATGGAGAAAACTAATCTGTACCCCCCCCAGGGTAAATAGCTGAACCGGTCCAGGAGACTTCCGTTTATGAGGGGGATCCCCACGCTAAAGGGGAGGAGAAGAAGGGCCGCAAGGGAGAAAAAGTTTGTGGCGTCCCTTTTACCGGAGAGTATTTTCACCGTAGGAGAGTAGGTGAGAATCCGTATTCCCCGGGCGACCCCAAGCAAATAGCTCACCGTTATGAACCAGAAGGGATGTTCAAAGACCAAAAGGAGAGCAATTCCTGTTATGGAGCAAAACTTCCCTAGAAGAAGTTTCTTCTTAATAGAGAGAAAATTTAACCATCCGAAAACAACCGTAACGGAAAAATATCCTCCGTAAATGGCGGTAACAAAAAACCCGGCCGCGATTGTCTCGGATACGCCGCAGTATTCGGTGGCAAAGTTCGCGTAGAAGGATATAACGCCGATTACCGCGTAGTTTTCTATATTGCTTATTAAATATAACATAAAGCGGGGGTATTTCAGCACCGTGATCAAGTTGGATGTAAAATGGGTTCTCAGCTTTTTTATCCGCTTCCTGTTTTGGGTCTCCTCTGTTTCCCGGGCTAAAAGGAAAAAGAATGAGCCTGCAAAAAAGGTAACTCCAACAAAAATTAATATAAAAGCGGAGGCCCTGTTGGAAAAAGCGTACTTTTCCACTACTCCGGCGATAATAAAACTGCTTATAAGCTTTCCAATGTTTTGAACAGTTACCATTACCGAGAGAGCCTTAAAGACCCTTTTTTCTGAGAAAAGGGAGACAATAAAATTGTGCCACACCGGGGCCATTAACCCCATGGAGAGGGCGAACCCTCCGTAACAGATAAAGAAGAGGGGAAGCATACTGCCTGCTTCACCGAAGACTAAAAAAAATACACCGAAAAGCGGCATCCATATGGCGCCGCCCATATGGGTTATCGCGACGGCGGTTTTTTTCCGGGAAAGATGGGAGGTGAAAAACCCTGAAAGTATTCCCGTCAGGGCTACTCCTATAAAAAAGAGGGAAGGGACTAAACCAATAAGAAAACTGGATGCTCCCAGCCGCCGAAGAAAGAGTTGAAGAAAGGTTGATTCAATAATTATCGGAGTTCCCATTCCCCAGAAGAGTTCAGCGCTTGAAATACTAAAGGTGTTGTGCTTGAAGTGTCTGTCGATGTTACTTTTCATTACTGTTTTACCGGTAATCACTCCCATCCATGTCCCAATTCATTTTCATATCCAAGGGATAAATCGGGCGCCGGCAATTTGTATAGGCAATCTTTAAGGGGTCCTGGGGCAGGAGTCCCGGGGCTTCCACTTTTAGGATCTTTTTTGCGATGGGAGCATAGGCGGCCCGGAAATGGTGGGTCGATTTAAGAAGAAGAATGTCCTTTTTAGCGGGATCAATTCCGTGGAAATAGAAAATTTCCGTATCGTAAGGCTGGGTGATGTTCGATGCCACAATGACTTCTATGCCGTTTATTGCTACTACCGCGCTTTTTTTTAGGTCCACCGTGAGGCCTCCGTCCATGGGGCCCCGGTTTTTGTATTTTCCCGGGCCTATCGATGTAACCAGTGCTCTGCACTTCAGGGGCGGACCGAGGAGTTCGGGCAGCACCTTTCCTCCGAGACGGAGGTCAACATAGTTCCCCTCTCCCGCCTTTTCCGCTGCCGCAACCGATTCAGGATCGTATATTAATGCAACCGCCGCGTTCATACATATCCTTATGGGAATAATAGTCGAAGTTGATGAGGGCGGCAGCATGCTTTTCCATTTTTTTTGTAATATTTGAATGAAGGTCCAGGGTCGCGATAATCGGAACCTCCGCTCCCAGGGTATTCCGGAGGACCTCAAGGAAATCACCCTCGCCGTCTTCGCTATCTTCGGTTACCATAGCCCCGTGGAGACTGAGCAGCACACCGTCTACCCGGTCAAGGCGTTCAAGTGTCTTAAGCGTTTCCCTGAGTACATTATCGAATACATCCCGGGTGACCCTTCCGGCCGGAATAGCGTCCGCGGCAACGGCAGGTACTACGCGTACATCCGGTTCCTTTTGCAGTATATCCAGGAACCCTCCCGTTTCGGTTCTGGTGCCGGAAAGACCGGAAATCATCGCCTCACCGGTTAGATACCTGCGGCGGGCAAAACTCTGCATATCAGTTAATTGGGAGGAAAAGGTATTCGTTTCATGTTTGAGTTCGGCTATAACCAGGGTATACATCTGTTCTCAGCTACATTCAATTTGTTCAGTCAGCTTTTTATCATTATTAACAATCGATTCCAGGGGGTTAAAGCTCATACTCTTCTCCGTATTTTTCTTCAGTTACTGTTTTTCTGTGTTGGAGAATAACAGAATTTTGAACTTTTGGGAATTACATTTCTCTTATGAATCGGGATTTAAAATTCAGGTTGGAAACAGTGATTTAAGAAGTACGAGCTTCCGCGGCTTATTTCATAAAATAATTTTGATGATACCTTTCCGCGGGATAGAATGTGTCAAGCGGCTCCAGGTATACCGCGAGCTTCCGCCCCTCCTGCTTTTCCAGTTCTTTTATAGACGTTTCCGCTTTTTGTCTCTGTTTTTCATTGTGGTAGAGAATAATATGTCGGTACTGGTTCTTGCTGTCCTCTTGTGAAGGTCCCCATGACGGAACACCCAGGGACCAGTACTTCTGAAGCAGCTCATCATAGGAAACACGTTCTGGATCGTAAAGGACCTGGACTACTTCGGCGTGTCCGGTTGTACCGGAGCAGACCTCTTTGTAGGAAGGGTCTTCCGTCTCCCCTCCGGCATATCCTGAAATAGCCTCCACAACACCGTCGGTTTCCTGAAAAGTCTTCTCAACTCCCCAGAAGCACCCAGCCCCGAAGGTGGCCTTCTCCGGATTCTCAATTTCCAGGTTCTCCGGCTCTCTCTCTATCATCACTGATTCTCCGGTTCCGCCGGCGGTGAAGAGGAATAATCCCGCCACCATTGCTCCTGTTATCACTATCCTGAAAAGCCCCGGATGATTTTTAATAAAAATTATCATATTAGTAATATAATATGATTTTAGAGACAAGGCCAATTATTTGTCTCCTTTAGATTGCGATCTATGGATGTATCTGTCGTTGTTCTTCTTCTTTTTGAAAGCATGATCCGTAATTCCCGTTAGGTACATTGGAGGCTCTTTCAAAATTGCCATTTTTCAGAGCCTCAATGTATATAAGCTCTTTCTCCGGGTCTTGATAAGAAAGGGATATCCCCCTAATAATGATGTCTATGGCAAAAGAAAAGGCAGGAGAGAAAGGCGGGAACCGCCGCGGAAAGTTAAGGATAAGCAATAACTGGAACGCGATAAGCATCATCGCCCTTTCCCAGAACAATCCTTTGAAAGCTATCGCTGAGTTTGTGGAAAACAGTATTGATGCCAAGGCAACGGAGGTTACCCTGGTCCGGGGTAAAGAGAAGGGGAAGTACTATCTCAAAATTATAGACAATGGAGAGGGCATTGATGATTTTACATACCTTGCCACCCACATCGCCGACTCTTTAAAACGGAAACTTAAACAGGAGGGCGCTTCGGGTATTCAGGGAGAATTCGGGATTGGGCTGTTAAGTTTTTGGACCGTAGGCGATGAACTGATCATTACTTCTTCCGGTACGGAAGGAATTACCCGCAGAATGAAACTGGTACGGAATAATCCGGGATACACCATTACTGAGGAAAAAAAGCTTTTACCCTCAAGAGGAACTGAGCTCTTAATACGGCCCATTCTTTCAGGAGTACGACAGCTTACCGGAGAGAAAATTCAGAATTACCTTGCCTCGGAACTAAGGGAGAGAATTAACAGAGGGAACGTACTTATTAAGATCACCGATCGGACCGCTAGAAAAGAGCTTATTGTAGAACCCCATAAATTCAGCGGCCGCCTTCTGCGTCACCTTCCCCGGCTCAGTTCACCCATGGGTGAGATTTATCACGAACTTTATCTGAATGAACCATCCCCGGAGAACCGGATAGGTTTGTATAAAAACGGGACTAGGATTATCCCCTCTCTGACAAAAGTAGACCAGTTTGCCGGTGAGCCTTGGACTTCGGGATACCTGTCGGGTATTATTGATGTCTCTTTTCTTCAGCTGACTCCGGGAACACGTGACGGAATAATCTACGATGATGCCTTTGAAAGCTTTCTCGTCTCCGTTGAACCTCTGTCCGGTGCCTTACTGGAAACAATTGAAGAACAGAAAAAGGCGGAGGAGGAGAAGGCGAGTCACAAGATCCTCCGAAGGATCTCAAAGGCAGTTAAAGAGGCCCTCTACCATCTTCCCGATGAAGAATATGCCTGGCTCAATCTTGGTACCGGCGGCGGAAGTTCCGGTAAAGAGGAAGGTGCTGGTCACGGCGCCGGCGGTGCAGCAGGGGGAAGGGAATTATCCCAGGAAATAAAGACTGTCTATCTGGCCGAAGGATATGGAGATGACACGGTCGCTCCGGTGTTCGTAGCTGAACCCGCGGAAGAAACCCGGGATTCCGCGCAGAAAGAGTTTTTTGATATTCCCGGAACGCTTTTTAAGGCTTCCATCTCCCCCGCGAAGGCGGTAGTCCCGGTGGGGGAGAATAAACGGTTTTCCGTTATCGCCAGGGACCGTAAAGGAGTGCGTCTGGATGCCGGGTTTTCTACTTCCTGGGAAATTACGGAAGGAGATGGGGAGATTGATAAACCCGCGGGATTGTATATTGAGTTTACCGCTCCCGAGGAGCCCTGCGTAACGAGTCTCGGCTGTATTGTTTCCCAGGATGATACCGAGGTGTTCTGCGAGGCTTTAATAACCGTTACCGCCGAGTTGGGGGAACGGAGCAGCGGCGGGTCAGGGGAGGAGCGGAGAAAACGGGGACTTCCCGGTTACACATACCGCAAAGCCCCGGGAGAGCTCTGGCGAAGCCGGTACGACGCGGAGCGGTACATCATTATTATTAACAACGGACATGCCGATTTTATCTATGCTTCCCGCCAAAAGGTACGCAAGCTCAAGTATATTGCAAAACTATTTGCCAAAGAACTCGTTCTTGCAAATTTCCCAGAGAGCAACAGAGAACAAATCCTAGAGAGAATGGTAGAACTGCAGCTCTACATAGAAGAGAATTTATAATGTTCTCAATCGAGGCTCTTTCAAAATGCTATTTTTCAGAGCCTCAATAGTGGGTCGATTTTTTAAATTCATTATGCAATTATGAATTAGAAAAATCTAAAGGTAGGGCCACTTTCAAAATTGGTTAATTTTGAAAGTGGCTGAATCAAAAAATAATTCTTAACGAGGGGTACATCCGGTAATGAGCAGACAGGACTATATCATAAGAATTAATCGGGTAATAGATTATATAGAAAATCATATGAGTGAAGATCTGGGGTTGGAAAAGCTTGCCGGGATAGCCGCGTTTTCCCCCTACCATTTTCACAGGATTTTTTCAGCGTTTATGAACGAACCCCTTAACCGGTTTATCCGGCGCGTAAAAATTGAGAAGGCCGCTCATATTCTGGCGGCCACGGAGAATAGTATAACGGAAATTGCCCTGGACTGCGGCTTCGGATCTTCCGCGGTTTTTGCCAGGAGCTTCAAAGAGTTTTATAATCTCTCCGCCTCCGAATGGAGGAGAACGAAAAAAAGCAAGAATCGCAAATCTAACAGCAAGAATAGTGAAGATTCAAACAGCGGGAAGATATATCCTCTGAACCATACAATAACACAAGAGAGGATTAATATCATGAAAGTAGAAGCAAAACAAGTTCGAGTGGAAAATCTTGAAGAGATGACCGTGGCCTATGTGCGACACATTGGACCGTACGCGGGGGATGAAAAGCTTTTTGAAAACCTGTTTAATAAACTTTTCACCTGGGCGGGAGCAAGGGATCTATTGCATTTTCCCGAGACAAAGGTGATAAGCGTGTATCACGATGATCCGAATCTGACGGATGAGGATAAGCTTAGGACGAGCATCTGTATAACCGTACCGGAGGAGACCGAGGTCGGCGGCGAAGTCGGGAAAATGAAAATTAAGGCGGGGAAATACGCCATGGCGGAATTTGAGCTTAACAGTGATCAGTTCGGCTGCGCGTGGAACTGGTTATGCGGCGAGTGGCTGCCCGACAGCGGTTATGAGGCAGCCGACGGCCTCAGTTTCGAGGTCAGCAAAAATGACCCTCACGAGCATCCCCAGGGGAAACACATAGTTGATATCTGCATTCCCGTTACACCTGCTTAATAACAGGTTGACGCGGCCGCTTGCAAGATTGTGTAATTTTGTAAGCGTGTCAATTAAATGTGTGAGAGGGGGGGAGAAGCTCTTGAAGCTTCTCCCCCCCTCATAAATATAATTACTGAAAGGAGGTATATATGACATCAAGGCAGACGGTGGAAAGTTTTTTATCCGAGAAGGTCCTTGCCGTGGCAGGGGTGTCCCGGCAGGGACAGAAGTTTGGTAACGCTGTTTACGACGAATTGAAGAAAAAGGGATACACCGTTTATCCCATTAATCCCAATGCCGATACAGTCGGGGAGGATATCTGCTACAGTTCTCCCTCAGCGCTTCCCGCCGGTGTAGGCGGTCTTGTGGCGATAACACCGCCGGACCAAACGGAGTCTCTTCTCCGGGAAGCCGTCGCGGCGGGCATAAAAAAGATATGGATTCAGCAGGGGGCGGAATCGGAAGGCGCTCTTCAGTTCTGTACTGATGAGGGATTAGAAACTGTAAGTAAAGAGTGTTTATTGATGTTCGCCGAGCCGGTGGGGAGTATTCACAAATTTCATCGTTTTATATGGAAATTATTCGGAAAACTGCCCAAGTAGAATCCGTCTGTCCTCATCTGCATCCCGGCCGCGGGTCGGACGTATCATCAGGAGTACTACAGTGAATTACCGTTTATATAGAATAATGCTTTTTATTACCATTGCCGCTGCCTTCGGGGGGCTCCTTACCTTTCTTCCCTGGAGGTGGGCAAGTTATCCCAATATTTTAGGGTACAAATCCCTCTGTACCTTCACCCCCGCCGGTTCCTTTTACTGTTTTTTCCTCGCCGGACTTACCTGTACGCTGCGGGCTACCTTTGTTAAGCGAAAATCCTCTAAGAACAAGAGAGAGCGGATAAATATTCCGGGGATTATAGTATTGCTTATTGTTTTGGGCCTCGCTATTGGTTCAACATTCTGGTTTGTTTCGGTAAAATCCGTCTACACCGACGCAAACAGCCGGGCTACCGAAAGCTATCAGTGAGAGCTACTAGTGAGAGCCATCAGGAATAATCTGTTCAGGGGAATTGCTGTTCACGGTAGGTCTCGCCTTGGCGGGATATGTATGCCTTGTCTATGTGCGGGACGATGTCCTCGAGCTCTTTCCACCCACCGGCTATAGAGGCGAGACCGCCTAACCCCGGCTGAACTGTCCCGACTCCGTCAAGATAGGGTACTACTGTTGCCACCGGCTTTTTTCTGTTCACAATCACGATTCTTTCTCCCAGGTTCCGGCTCTCGTTGAGAATACGGGAAAGGTGAGTTTTAAACTCTGCTATGGAAACAATTATTTCACTCATTAGAATTCTCACATATCATAGTCATTATGACTATAATTTATCACGAAATAGTGAGTAAATCAATTACTTTCTAAATTTCTAGTGTAAGGGCGGGTAATAAAGAAAGATACCTTGAGGCTCTTTCAAAATTAGTTAATTTTGAAAGTGGCTGCCTTGAAAAACGGTGGCTAAAATAAGAAAATAGAAAAGGCCCTTGGAAATAAAAAAATAAGTGAGGGAAAAGCTATGGAACATTTATTATCAAACAAAAAACTTACCCTGCCGGGTAAGACCCGTATGGAATTTTTATTGTTTTTTTTATTTGTCCTGCTGCTCTTCATTTTATCCGGGTGCGTGTCCCCGGAGTCAGAAAACGCTCCATTAGAGAAAAAGGCCGGCCCGAACAGAGGGGAAATAGATAATTTACCGCGCACTCCAAAAGCTGCCGGGGGATGGGAAATTGAAACCCTGGTCGCTCCGCCTCCGATTATTTCCGCTCCCTTCGGGATAGGGGTTTATCCGGATGGCCGGATCCTGATTGACGGACCCAGGGGAAACCTGGTGGCTGTCGGTGAAGAAGGGATGATCATTGAAACGAATCTTCCATCAGGAGGACCCTACTTTTCAATAACTGATAACGGAAATATTTGGTATTACCATATGTTTCAGGGTCAGCTTATGCTCTATGATGCAAAAAAGAGTGAATTGAGGGTAGTGGCGGAGATGGACCAGGCCTTTTCCACGGGAAGTATCTCCGCGAAACCGGACGGCTCTGTTGTGTATATAACAATCGGGGTTACCGCCGGGAATGAAAAAAGTCAGGTGTATAGATATACCCGGGAGAAGGAATTAGAACTGATTTTGGAAGGGGGCCGGGAAGAGTATATGACCGTTGAAGTGTCCGCGAAAGGGGAGGTTTTTCTCGGCGGCGGCGGCAGGGTAATGGTCTACAGAGACGGTGAAGTGTTTCCCAGAGCCGGGCGCCCTGATACCTCCCCCTTAGCCATGACCAGCTCTCCCGACGGAACACTCTACTACTCTGCCCACGGACCGGAGAAATTAAGGGGGATTTACCGGTTGAAACCGGAGGAGAAAAAAGGCGAACGTATACTCTCTCTCCCCGAAGAGCAATCTATCCCCCTCGGTCTCGCGTGGGATCCGTTAAAAAAGAGACTCCTGGCGCTGCAAAAGGTGGAACACCAGGTGTCCGTTGTGGAATCCGGCGGTTTGCGAGGTCTGGTTCGGGCCGAAATGATATCTACTCCTATAGCAGTTGCAGTTTCCCCGGATGAAGGTATCTATGTAAACGGAGATGAGGTAGGGGTCCAGCGGATAGACAGGAAGACCGGAGATGTTTCGCTTTTCTGCGGCGGCTTGGTCTCATTTCAACCGCCCCCTTCTGGTATGGCCTTTTCCAGAGAAGGGGAGCTCTATTACGCGGGCTCGGCTCCCGGAATGCCCTCCATAATTTACCGCATAGACAGGCAGGGTGAAGCGGCACTGCTTTGGGAAGGAGGAGGGCGTCCCGCGGGAATAGCTCTTTCCCCGGGGGGCGAGATTTTTATTACCGACTATGAGCGGAACGGTATTTACCAACTAAAAGGAGATGAGCTTTCCCTGGTGCGTGGAAATTTGCCCCATCCGGTGGGCTTAGTCTTGGGAGCAGACGGCTATTTTTACGCTGCCCTGGCAGAAAGAATAACGCCCTTTAACAGAGATTCCCTGCAAAAAATCCCGCGAACCCGAATAGTAAAGTGCTCCGCTGAGGGAAATGTTGAAACTCTAGCCTCCTTCCCCGATAAGGATATTTCCTTTTTTGATATGGATGATAATGGCAATATCTATCTGCCCCTGGGGACGGAACTTCTTAGGATTACACCGGAGGGAGAACAGGAGATTCTGGCTTCCGGTTTCGGATATATTAGGGATGCTGCATTAATGGGGGATGGATCGGTAGTCATTACGGATTATTTACATTCAGCGGTGTACCTGCTTAATAAGAAAGAGGATTCTTGAGGGGAGAACTCTTTTCTTGAAGCGGCGGTTAATT
>CAYXSD010000035.1:0-25757 GCA_964466335.1 uncultured Spirochaetales bacterium | reverse complement strand
AGGCGGCTTTCAAGAAACTCAAGGTAACTCCGCCCTTGCGGGGTCCCCAGAAGCAGGAAGGGGCCTGGGAAGCCGGCCAGAGCGGAGGGTTCAAGGAAGATGTCTTCCTTCTCTTTTATTAGGCGCATCAGGGAGAAGAGGGTTTGGTCCTTTACGGTGAAGACCCCGCTTATGAGTCCTTCCATCAGTCTTCCCACAAGCTCGGAGGGACGGGCCACGGCGAGGCCGTCCGCCTCGGTGCTGTTGGTAAGACCGAAATCGTAAACGCTTACTTTTTCGTGGAGACCGGTGAGGAGCCCTAAGAGAAAACAGGGTGACTGGGTCGGTTCGGCAAAGAAGCAGTGGACATTATTTCCAAAGGCATGCTTGAGGCCGAAGCTGATTCCGCCGGGTCCGCCGCCGACACCGCAGGGAAGGTAGACGAAGAGGGGATGGTCCCCGTCTACCGGGATCCCCTGCTCTTCCAACTGCCCGGCAAGCCTAAGCGCCGCCACCGAGTATCCGAGGAAGAGATCCTTGGAATGCTCATCGTCTATGAAGTGCATATTAGGGTCCGCTTCTGCTTCCTTCCTCCCCGCTTCCACGGCCTTGCTGTAATCCGAGGAGTGCTCCACCACATTGACTCCCTGTCGGCGGAGGAGCTTCTTCTTCCAGTCCTTTGCCTCCGAGGACATGTGTACCGTCACCTTGAGTCCCAGGGCTGCCCCCATAATTCCTATGCTCATTCCCAGGTTCCCGGTAGAACCGACGGCCAGGGAATATTTGGAGAAGAACTCCTTTGCTTTTTTCTCCGCAAGGATACCGTAATCCTCCCCCGGCCTAAGAAGGCCTTCCTTAATGACCAGAGTTTCCGCGTGTTTCAAGACCTCGTAAATGCCTCCCCGGGCCTTTACTGAACCGGAGATGGGAAGATGGCTGTCGCATTTGAGGAGGAGCCGGGGTGCGGTTCCCCGGAAAAACCCGTCGGCAGGACGCTTAAGTGACTCCGCTATCGCGCCATAGCTTCCGGAGATGTCCTTAAGGGGAGATTCGATAATTCCGCCGCTGCCTTGGGTCTCGGGAAAGGCCTTGGCAATGAATGGGGCAAAGCGGCGGAGCCGGGCCTCGGAATCTTGAATGTCCTTCCGGCTAAGTGTTATCGCTTGGGGATCTCCGCCTTTCTCCGCGATTTCCGAGAACCCTTTGAACTTCGGATTTACCCAGAAGACCTCTTCCCCGGCCATGATCCTCTTAAGAACAGGGAACTCCTTTGCCCAATCTTCAATCGTTTTTTCTCCCAGCCTCGCGTTTATGGTTTTCCCCATTGCCTCAAATCCTTTTCATTATATGCAAATTCCGGACCCTCTATAACTATCCCAAAAGGACAGGTAAAATGATGGTATGGTCAAATGGTCCCGTACGATTGTTTAGGTAGAGGTTTAGGTAGCGGGAACGATGATCTTGAGAATTCGGGGGACCACCTCTACCCTGACGGGAGTAGTACCGATGACATCCCCGTCGGCCTGGACCTTCAGCTCTTTTTCTGTTTCGATGGAAACCTCCTTGTCCACGGGAAAGTGATGAATCTTAGGGTCCCTTTTAACTCTATTAAGAAAGATGCTTATAAATATCTTTATATAATCCAGAAGATTTCTTGATTGCAGGATACAGAGATCAAGCTGTCCGTCATCCACCAGGGTTTCCCTGTGAAGATGGATGGCCGAAGTCCCTAAGGCGGAGCTGTTGAAGACCAACACTTCGGCGGCATCTATCTCTTCGGTTCGACCGTCCACTTCTAGGGTAAAGGTATGAGGTTGATAGCCGAAGGCCTTTTTAATCCCGGTTATAACATAGGCTAAAAGCCCAAGGGCGGATTTCTTCTTGTGGTCCGTGTCCTCTATCATCAGGGCGTTCAGTCCCACCCCCATATTAAGAAGGTAGTACTTGCCCCAAACGCGCATCATATCGACGGTCCTAACTGAGCGCTCCGTAAACATAAGCTCCACCGATTTTCTCAGATTCCTGGGAATTCCTAGGTCCTGGGCGAACACATTCGCAGTCCCCGTGGGGATGATAGCCAGAGGAATGTCTTTACCAAGCAGGGCTGCACCCACTTTAGAGACCGTCCCGTCTCCCCCGGAAGCGGCAATGAGCGTGTAACCATCTTTGAGGGCTTCTCTCACCACCGCGGTTACGTTGTCATGCTCTTTGGTTTCGTAGAAGCGGCACTCAATGTCCTTCTCCGCCGCGTACTTCTCCACCATGGACCTTATTTCCACGGGTCCGGCCTTTGCGGAGACGGAATTCAGTACCAAAAAGTATTTCTCCTTGCCCATACTGCCACACCTATACTGCCACGAATCGCAGTGATAATGGAAGGATACCTCCTTTCCCAATAAAATACTATGGGAAGCTCTTTCAAAATTGCCATTTTTCAGAGCCTCAATATGGTTCCCAGGTTGAATAAAAGCATACTCACTATATACGCAAAATGTTTCTATAATATTGAGAAAAATATCAAATTTTTTGAAAACTTTTGACAATATCATAAAAATATGGTATACAAGGAGGACCTCGTTAGGCATCCTCTCCGAAAAACACCTCGATGGGGGGGGGTTTATCACCGGGATCACTGGCGGTACTATTATAAAAAGGAGGGCGTATGGAATCACAGAACAATAACTCAGATACCCTTAAGGATTTTCTCTTTCGGGAACCCTTGGAAGAGGCGGCACCCTTTGTGGCTGAGCTCATTGAACGGGAAGAGGAGCGCCAGAAGCGGAAGCTCATTATGATCCCCTCCGAAAGCTATGCCCCGAAGGCGGTCCGGGAAGCCCTGGGCTCGGTGTTTCAGAACGTGTACGCCGAGGGCTATCCCCGGGAGCGGACCATGCGCTACTCCGAGGAGCTCCTCTTAGACCAGTCCCACTGCCTGGTCTACTACCGGCGTTACGCGAACCGGCGCTTCTACAAGGGCGTGGATTACGTAGACATTATTGAAGGGTTAGCCGCCCGACGGGCGGCTACCTGTTTTGCCCATTCCGGGGTTTCCCATGAGGATATCTATGTAAACGTACAGGCCCTCTCCGGATCAGCGGCGAACCTCTCCATCTACGACGCGCTCCTTAAAGACGGAGACACTATCATGGGACTGGACCTCTTCCAGGGAGGGCACCTCACCCACGGGAGCGAGTTTAACCAATCGGGAAAACGTTATCGAGTGATATCCTACGGAGTGGACCCGAAAACGGAAAAGCTGAACTACGATTCCATCCTCGAAACAGCGAGAGAACACAAACCCCGTCTGATTATCGCCGGATACACCTCCTACCCCTGGGCGCCGGACTGGGCCCGCTTTCGGGAGATCGCCGACGAAGCGGGGGCCTACCTGGTGGCGGACATCGCCCACAGCGCCGGGCTTGTCGTCGGCGGTGTCTACCCTAACCCGGTGGGTACCGCGGACGTTACCGTCTTCACCACCCATAAGACCCTCGGCGGGCCCAGGGGCGCGGCGATCCTCTCGACGGACGAGATGATCGCCGCGCGGATAGACAACGCTGTCTTTCCCGGCGCCCAGGGGGGTCCCCACATCAACAAAATGGCGGCCTTAGCAGTGGTGTTTAACCTTGCTCGAACGGAGAAGTTCCGCAGGCTTCAGGAGAGGACTGTGGAAAACGCCCGGGTGTTGGCAGAAGCCTTTAAGGAGAACGGTCTTCGGGTTGTTTACGGGGGAACGGACACCCACATTGTCCTGGTAGATGTCCACCAGGTGGGGCTTAAGCCTGAAAGGCGGGACCGCTTTACTCCCGGTATCCCCTTAAGGGGCGAGATCGCCGCCCGTATCCTCGACTTGGCAGGAATAGTGGTGAACAAGAACACCATCCCCGGAGACAATCTCACCGCTCTGGCCAACGGTATCCGTTTCGGGACACCCTGGGTCACCCAGCGGGGTTTCGGCGTGGAGGAGATGAAGGCCATCGCCAAGACGACGGCTGAACTGGTAAAGAATATCCATGCTTTCTCCTACATCGGCGTGGGAAATGAGCTCCCCCGGGGAAAGGTCAACCTGGAAGATTTAGAGAAGGCGAAGCACCGGGTCACCTCCTTAGCGGAGCGCGCCGGTTTCGATCTTACAGTGGGCCACAGCGAGTATCCCCACTACTGGTGTGAAACTGAGGATGAGGTCCCCCGTTACATCCGGGTCTCCGGATGGCGCGCGGAAGCCTGTCTTCAGGAACTTACCACGGTCAACGTAAGTGCTCTTAAGAAAGGCGGACCTGCTCGTACCTTCTTCCTCGACGCTGAGGGGAACCTACTCGCCGACTGTATCATTGCAGTCCACGAGCCCGACCTTCACGGAAGGAAACGATACGTCTTAGTCCCCCGATCCGGCGGTTGCAAGCTCCTCCTCTGGCTTAGGGGGACAGCCGACGGGTACATTATCTTCGACAAGGAGGACATTTTCCGAAAAGTCCAGGGACCGGTGGTTGTGGAAGAAATTACAGAATCAGAATTGGGGGAACTGAAAGGTCCCCTGGAGTCCTTTATCAGCGCTCAATCCGGTGAAGTCCTTGTGGAGGGAACGAAGGGAACGGAGCTCGTCTCCCATCATCCGGAATGCTTCGACCTCACCCTTCCCTACTTCGTGGGACAGGCATCTCTTCTCGAAAAGGCGGACCCGAAAACAGTGAACACCGGGAAAAAGGGAAAGACGAATCCTGATGAGACAAGAGCTGAGGCAGCGGCAGCTGCTGAAGAGGAACCCGAAGTAAAGAAGACGGAACTCAACACTCTTCACCGGGAACTGGGGGCGAAGATGGTCCTCTTCGGCGGCTGGGACATGCCTGTGTGGTATTCGGGCGTGACGGAAGAACATACCGCAGTCCGCACCGCCGCCGGGCTTTTCGATGTAAGCCACATGGGCGGGGTTGAGGTTCTAGGGCCCCATGCTATTGAGTTTCTGGATACGGTGACTACCAACTATGTGCACTGGATGGAAGACGGCGACAGCTCCTACAGCTACCTCCTGGACATTGATGGTACTGTTATAGATGATATTATGATCTATCGTCTTTCGGAGGAGCGATTCCTGGTGGTGGTAAACGCCGGCAATGAGAAGAAAGACTGGAACTGGCTTACCGCGGTAAACAGCGGCACAGTCGTGATTGACCGTGAAAGGCCAGATGCGCGTCCCGCGTCCAAGGCGGAACTCATAAATCTGAAATCTCCTGACGCGGGAGAACGACAACTCCGGGGACTTGCCCTACAGGGTCCGGCCTCGAAGAAGATCCTCCTCGCCTGTCTCGGGGAAGGGCCTTTCAAAAGCAAACTCAACAATCTTCGGCGCTCCCGGATTACCAAAGTCGAAATAGACGGATACCGGGTCTTAGCTGCCCGCACGGGCTACACCGGTGAAGAAATAAGTTACGAACTCTACACCCATCCCGACAACCTGCCGGCACTTTGGGAAAACCTTCTCGAAGTGGGAAAGGATTACGGGGCAAAGCCCTGCGGATTGGCCGCCAGGGACAGTCTGCGGACTGAGGCGGGGCTCCCCCTCTACGGACACGAGCTCGCGGGAACTTACAACATTACCCCGGCAGAGGCGGGGTTCGCGGGATATGTGAAGTATCATAAACCGTTTTTTATTGGAAGGGACATAAGCCTTGCACGGGATTTAGACCGTCAACGTCAACTTATCCGCTGGCGCGTGGCGAAGGAAGGTACCCGGCGGCCGAATCCGGAGGACATTATCGTAAACAAGAACGGGGTGGTTATCGGAAATGTCACCAGCTGCTCCATTGACACCAAAGGCCGGTTTATCGGACAGGGTATTGTGGAGAAAAAATACGCCAAGAGGGAGACGGAACTTACCGTCTATTTGAAAGGTCAGAAGAAGAAAAAGAAAACAAGCAGCGGGGGGAAAGACGATATCTCCCTGGAAACCGTTAAAACCGGAGACCGTCTCCCCATACCCGTTCCGGCGGTGGTACTTAACCGGTTTATGGGGTAATTTCCGAGGGTGCGCCGAGATCGCAGCATAAAAAGCCCTAGACCCGGAAGGGAAACCGTATTTCCCGGCCGGCGGTGTTGAAGAAAAACCGTCCCTTCAAGCGGGAGGCAAGTTCGGCTGACGCGGGAAGTCCCGTACAGTGAGAGGCCCCGAGCCATTCCACATTCATTTTCTTAAGTGCTTCGACCGTTTTATCGAACTGCTCTTGGGAAGCGGGGCTTAAATGGGTCCCACCGAGGACCATGTGGACCTTATCCGTTTTCATAACCTCTCCGGCATGCCTTATAACATTAATCATCCCCCGATGAGCGCAGCCTAATAGCACAATGAGCCCTAAGTCCGTTCGAATATAGAGTGACTGGTCGTCCTCCATGGGGTCTTGTATATAGGTGTCTCCTTTCTTCACACAGAGGTTAGAAGCCACCCCTTCGAAATCAGTGGTCTCCGGCTCTTCCCCGCCGGCGGCGATGTCATCGGTGAGCCATACCGGTTTCCGAGAAAGCTCGAACCGGGCGCCGAGACTCTCCAGGTGTTCCCGAACATAGGGAACACCAACATATTTGTAAGTATTGGTTTTTTCCTTATAAGAATATTTCGCCTCCATAGCTCCGGGATGACAAATAACTCGGACATCTTTTCTTCCGATTCGCTTTAGAACGGGAAGAAGTCCGCCGGTGTGGTCGTAGTGTCCGTGACTTAGGATGATCGCCTCCACCCTGCATAAATCGATTCCGATAGCATCGGCATTTTTTACCGCTGTATCGGTTGTCCCCGTATCGAATAAAAAAACACGGTCCTCCGCTTCAATAAACACACTTAACCCCCACTCGGCCAGCGTCCCGGCCCGGGCAGTACTATTGTCGGTAAGGGTCGTAATTTTCAAGTTTTTAGCTTTCAACATGACTGTTATCCTCCGTGCTGTTTATACCCAGCCTATATCAGAATTGCCGACTTGTTCAACAACTTATAGATTGATATTATGTAAACATGAAACCTATACAAATTATGATGGATGAGAATATCCTCGCAGAATTGGACAGGGATAAAGATGTAGTGGAAAAGGGACGCTCCGCTGTATTCCGAAAACTGGCCATTGAATACTTGCGACGAAAAAAAGAAAAGGAGATATCTTCCCTTTACCGGAAAGCCTATGTACATCAGGAAGAGAGCCTGGTCGCCGAATTGGAAGGATGGGACAGAGAGGGAGTATGGCCGGAAGAATGATAAAGATCAAGAGAGGAGAAATTTGGTATTACCAGTTCAAAAAACCCGACAAATTGAGACCTGTACTGATCATCTCAAGACAAGAGGTCATTGATCTTCTTCATACGGTGATGGCAGCACCTGTTACATCCACTATCCACGGAGCACCAAGTGAGGTAATAATCGGAATCGACGAGGGTTTAAAAAAAGACTCCGCGGTTAACCTCGACCATATTCAGACGATAGAGAAGGCCAAATTAAAAAAATTCGTCGGCCGTTTAAGTGGGACCCAAATGAAAGCGGTTTGCCGCTCCATAGCAATCGCTATAGGATGCGGGCCTTAGCCCCTGCCTCCCCTACCGCACAACGTACACCGGACTGCTCCAGGCAAGGTGTCCGTCCTCCTGAGCGGCCCGTATGTAGAGCGGATTGTCTCCGGTCTTCAGGTCTTTTACTTTTACAGTGAAATCCATTTCCCTGTAGAACGCATCCCTCGGGGGGAGCCGGTAGAGTTCAAGTTTCTTCTCCAAGCCTCCATAGCTATAGACCCTAGGTTCGAGATCGACTTGCAAGACCCCGACTCGAACCGGTTCCTTCTTTCCGCCATCCTTCCAAGTAATCTCAAGCTCACCCTTGTTTCCTTCCTCAAGATCGAGGATCATTCCGGCAAGTCCCCCGGTGGTCACCGATTCCCATTCAAGGCTGTCCACAGCAGTCTGTTTAATCTGCTGCAAGAGGTTCCAGAAATTGATGGGAGTAATGTTTCGAATCCCGTTCCCCCGGACCGCAAGACTTCCGTCCCAGTTGCTCATCCTGTCCCGGCCCCGCACCTCAGCTCCGGCCCAGACCAGCTTTACCCTGTTTCCCAAGTCATCCGCGGTATAGGGTTTTCTGGATTCCACTATTTCCGTCCCGTTAAAGATGGTAATTGCTTCCAGGTTAGCCGTTCCAATTACTCTTACCCGCAAGGTAACCTCGGAGGACTCTGTCTCTATAATGTCCCCCATAATTCCCGAGCTTCCGGGACCACCCTGGAGATTCTCAACTTCTACAGAGAGGACAGGTCTATGACCGGAGGTGGCGTAGAAGTGTCGTTTCTTAATGGCCTCGTAGATATGGTCCCGGTCCAGTTTTTCGGTGAGAAAGCAGGTCAGTCCCCCGAGGGAACCGAACTTTCCCACTCCGGGATAGCTCGCCCCGGGCCGTCCCTTATGACCGTCGGAAGCACCGCAGATACCGATCCGATATCCTTTCTTAAGAGCATCGGTAATAAGCCATTCGAAAGTCCCCCAGGCGGAGTGGACCTCCATAGCGGTCTCTATTTTTTCATCGTGCATAGTAATATCGGCGTACCTTCCCCCCACATGCGCGAAGACAAAGGGTTTCGGCCCTTCAGGGGTAGTTGCCCGACTCTTCCGCAGGCACTGAAACAGCAAATCCGCTGTCGGCGCCGGAGGATACTTTGAGTAGGTATCGGGAAGGAGGTCATGGTGGCTGTGGTTCACTTCCCCGCCCTCCTCCTTGAAGTACACGTTCCGGTCGCCTCCTAAGGGTGTGTTCCCGCTCCACTCGTAGCCGGGGAAAGTCACAAATGAACCGGGCTTGTTGAAGGACGCTGCGGTCTTGTTTATTTTCTCCCAGAACTCGTCGGTTATCTGGAAATCGTTTCCCTGATGGGCGGCAACATCGACCTTGGAGTAGTCCCGGGCGTAGGTAAAGTACTCGTCTATAGTGTTGGTACCGATAGTCTCCTCGCTCTGCCCGTGAAGATCTCCCCACCAGTATCCCGGCGACGGATCCCCCGCCTTTTGCGTTTGTACCAACACGGGATTGGACAAAGCTTCGAAGCCGGTCTTCCCGTCCCGCTCCGTTATTTCCTGCCATCCCTCTTCCGAGAAACCGGGATGGTCGTGTTTTGCGGCTGGTTCCACTATATTCCCCCACCGGTCATGAAGACGAGTAAAATAGGAGAATTCCGTTCCCGGCTCAACCAAGCTTGGCGCGATTAAGACCATAGAGGCCGGTTTGTCAGCCACAATGGGGACCACCGGCGATTGGGTAAGCTCTTTGAAGCGGTATGTGGCGAAGGGGTCCACGTATGTCTTAAACTCGAATGTCCCTTCGGCAAAGGTCTGGACTTGCCACCCCGGCGAAGCTTTAGAGGTATCTCCGAAGACCACCGTTACCTCTTCGCCTTTGTCGAGGAAGCCTCCCCGTACTTTCAGGTACAGCGCCTTCCCCCAGGGCCGTCTATTTCCCTTAGGGTCCCAGCGGGGTTCGATCCGGCAGTCTCCCGTGGTACTGACGGTACAGTAGTTGGAGGCCTCACTTCGGTCAAATTGGGGGGTGCCGAAATCTCCGGCGAAGCGAAAGGCTATCTTAATATAGCCGCTGTCGTCGATACAGTGTCCGGCGGTGTATACAAACGTCAGGGTTGTGTATTCTCCCGCCGTGAGCTCCGTGTCCGGTGTTATCCTAGCTTTTCCAAGATCAATTTCCTGTTCCATAGTTATAGCTCCGTCCTATTTTTAGATTCGCGGGGAACCCTTAAAGATGAATGTTACACTATCCTTGTCGGTCCCTCAATACGCCCCACACTCCAGCGCGGTGTTCCGCATGGCCATGTAGTTTTCGAACCGGGCCCAGTCGGGGACAGAGTTTCCTGAACCGAGACAGTATCCTCCGCCGGGAGCGACTTTCTCAATGAGCCGCTTCACCTCCTCTCTTACTGCCTCCTCGGAACCAGCAGCTAAAAGCTCGTTGGATACGTTGCCGAGAAGGCAGATCCTCTCACCGTATTTTTCCTTCATCTCCATAATATCAAGACAGGTGGGATCGATGGGATGGAGGGCGTCCAACCCGATATCGACAAGGTCCTCCATAATGGGACGAATATCTCCATCTGTGTGCTGAAAGTAGAGGAGGCCATTTTCATGACAACGGCGGGAGATTTCCTTGTACCAGGGGAACACATGGTCACGGAAGGCTGAAGGAGCAATCATAGGTCCGGACCCGAAGGCGAGATCATCCACCGCCCAAACACCCCCCACATGGGGCATCTTAAAAATCTCATTCAGGGCGTGGAACTGAATATTTGCTACCTTCTCGAAAATATCCGCCGCCAGCTGTTCGTCATCCAGGAGGGCAATACAGAAATCGGTAAACCCCATGAGCATCCAAGTAAGGGTGAAGATCTTCCCCGAAACAGCAATAACCTTCATCCCCTCCGGTAGCAGCTCTGCCGCCTGATGGAGTTTACCCAAATCAACCCGGGAGGCCTCCTCCCAGGGGAAGGCTTCGAAGCTTCTTCTGTCCTTTATGTATCCCCTGTTCTCAACGCTCCACTCTTTTTCGTTCTTCGCATCCGCCGTGTCGTGGAGAACGGTATCCCGGATTACCTTCATAATGGCAGACTCCTGGGTTACCTTCCCCGGATTCAACAAACCTACCGGAAGTGCTATGTAATCGTATCCGGCGTCACGCCAAAACTCCACTTGTGCTTCAAGGTCCTCTGCGTCTACCGGCCTGCCGATAAACCGGGACATAATGGAGTAGTCGATGTGTGCCTCCGCCAGGGGAAGGCGGTCCGGTTCTTCGTGGGCCACCGTCTTTTTGAGCCGCCCGAAATCCGGTTGTATTTTCATGTTTTGTTCTCCTCTTGTGACAGTGACAGGTTACCATGTTATTACAATTTTGGTTATTACAATTTTGTTGATGTGCTTCTCAGTCTTGTACCTTATAAACACCGCCATTTTTTCCATCAATATTGAGGCTCTGAAAAATAGCATTTTGAAAGAGCCTCAACAGACTTCCACATGATTACACGAAACGAATGTTTTCAATACAAAAACCCGGCTAAATACAGCGGGATTTCATCCCCGGCGCCGATTTCGATATTATCTTTAAAGAGTAATCCGGAATCGACTCGTTTCAGTTGTTTTCGGGACTTGTTTTTACCGCCTATTTCCACTTCATACACGTTGTTATCGGATCCCACCATAAAATCTACTTCCGCGGATGTATGAATATCCAATACGGATCCAACCTGTGAAGCAAAAAATGATTCCCGTATATTTCCCGGATCCGGATCATGGACCCACCAGTTTTCAGATAGGGCGTAGTATATGTTAGGTGATTTAAATAAAATCTTTGAGTATTTCATTACCTTTAGGTTAGGTCCCCCGATTCGGACAATATTTAAAATTTCAGCACGATTCAGTAAATCAAAAAGCATATACAGTGTGTCTTTTGAAACTTCAATTTCACTTGTCAAAGATGTAATATTCAATACGGGAATTTTACTCAAGGCTAAAAATCCGATCATTTTTTTAAGTTTGAAACTCGTCGTTGAATGCAGTGACTTGATGCTCGGGATGTCTTCATAAATAATCTTATCGATGACATTCAGCAACAAGGAAAAATATTCCTCTCTCGTATGGTCGATAAAAAAGGGGAAATTCCCCGACTGTAGAAAAACCTTGAAATCGTTTAAAACTCGAGGGTGGTGCTGTAAAATTGCCCCGCTTGTTCGTGTGTGGTCATTCACGATAGTATCAAAGGATACGCATTCATGCTTCTTTTTATATATGAAATTAAGATATTCCCGAAAGGACATGGTTTCAAGTTTGTACAGTACGATCCTTCTTGAAAGATCACCTTTTTCATTCAATATACTGATTATCGAACTTCCTGATATAACGAATTGTTTGTTCGGATAACCGTCATAAAGAGCTTTAACATCGATGCTCCAGTTATTCTGTTTGTGAATTTCATCAATTATTACACACTCCCCGTAATACTTGAAATACTCAGCCACCGTTGCATAGATACCGTTCTGCATGACAAGGGGATTATCCGCGGAAATGTATAAGCATTTTTTAGGGTCATTGTATGCGTCACAATAGTATTGCAGGAGAAGGTTTGTTTTCCCCGTTCCTCTGCCCCCGATTATACCGATGAGGCGGTTGTTCCAATTAATTCGGGAGTAGAGATACCTGCGGAAATCGGTTTTTACCGCGTGCACGACCCGTAACTGAAGTGCAAATAAATCTGCTAATAGGTTCTCAGACACGGAGTATTCCTCTCATATATCGCCTGTTTCTTTCGACGGTTATCGCATAAAAACGTCGATTCTTTCCGACGTTTTTATTGTAGAATGAAAATGTACTTTATGCAAGGCCGCTTGTTACCTCCGTCCCTCCCTTCTCAGTCCCTCCCTTCTCAGCTTAACAGGCACAGCTCAACCCTGATTTTACGATTATCTCCCAACAAATTCCGTTTTGCGTAAAAAAATGCTTGCAATATTTAGTATATACTAAAATTTCATTGACAGAACTGCGCATATAGTGTTAATCTGAGTCCATAACAACTAATGTGCGAAATTACCGGGATGGGCTGGAGGATTTGCTCGGATTTGTGTAAAAAGAAAGTAACCAATTACACTATGGAAGCAGAAGGAGATTTTCTATGGCCACGGTAAGACCCTTTAAGGCGATTCGGCCCAAAACAGAGCTGGCAGAGAAAATCGCCAGCGTTCCCTACGACGTAGTGACAAAAGAGGAAGCCGTGGAGCTTGCCGCGGATAACCCCTTAAGTTTCCTTCACGTAATACGTCCGGAGATTGATCTTCCCGAGGGAACAGACCTTTACTCCGAGGTAGTCTACGAGAAAGCTCGAGAAAACTTCAACGCCTTGATCTCCTCGGGACGCCTTATTTCGGAGGAGAAAGCATCCTTCTATATTTACCGGCTGGAGTCGAAAGCGCGGAGCCAGATCGGAATTGCCGGCTGCAGTTCCGTGGAGGATTACGACAAGGGCATTATTAAAAAACACGAGGTGACCCGAAAGGCAAAGGAAGACGACAGGGTAAGGCACATGCTGGCTCTCTCCGCCCACGCGGGACCGGTGCTGTTGACCTTTCGGAAAACCGAAGAACTCGCCAGGATCATCAACCTGGAAATTGAAAAGCCCCCCCTCTACGATTTTACTGCAGAGGATGGGGTGAGGCATACGGTGTGGAGAACAGAGGACCCCAGACCAATTGAAAAGGCCTTCGATACCATCCCTGCTCTCTACATCGCCGACGGCCACCATAGGGCCGCCGGGGCGAGCAGAGTAAGAGCGGAGATGCTTAAAAAACAGGAAAATCCGGGGACGGAGGATGAGGCGTGGAACTACTTTCTAACCGTGGCCTTCCCTTCGGACCAGCTTACCATTTTTCCCTACGACCGCTACATCTTACCGGCAGCGGTGAAGGAGAACGGTGCGTTTCTTCGGGAAGTGGAAAAACGATTCGATCTTAAGCGAAACAGTGAGAAAGCGGCGGGCAGTAAAGAGCTAAAAAAGGAACCGGAGGAGAAAGGGGAAATCTGCATGTACCTGGAGGGAACCTGGTATACCCTCCGGGAAAAGACCCCGGGACCCGGCACGAACAGTTCCTGGGACCCTGTGGGCGCTCTGGACCTCTCGGTGTTTCAGCGGACCCTCCTGGAGCCTGTTCTGGAAATTAAAGACCAGCGGAATGACAAACGAATCGATTTCGTAGGCGGGAGCGGAAGCGCTGAAAAACTGGAGAACATGGTAGATAGTCGGGGTGGAGCGGCCTTTACCTTTTATCCGGTCCTACTGGAGGAACTCCTTGCCGTAGCCGATGCGGGAATGATTATGCCTCCGAAATCCACCTGGTTCGAACCGAAGCTGAGAAGCGGACTTCTAGTCCATGGATTTTAATGTAATCTGACGAAAGGAAAGGAGAATAGCCATGCCCACGAAAGTACTCATTGCGGATAAACTTCCCGCCACAGCCATCGAAAAGATAGAGGAGTGCGACTGCCAAGTAGTGTACGATCCGTCCCTCAAGGAAGAAGCTTTAAAGGAAGCACTGGTAACGGAGCAACCGGAGATTATCATCGTCCGTTCCACCAAAATCAGCGGCGAAATGATCGAAGCCAATGAGCGATTGGGACTGATTATCCGAGCCGGAGCGGGGGTAAACACCATAGATGTAGAGACCGCATCGAAACGGAGCGTATACGTGGCCAACTGTCCGGGAAAGAATGCCGTTGCCGTAGCCGAACTGGCCATGGGTTTAATAATGAGTCTCGACCGGAGGATACCCGACAATGTGGCCGACCTAAGGGCGGGGAAGTGGAACAAGCAGGAGTACTCCAAGGCGGAGGGGCTCTACGGGAAGACCCTGGGGATTATCGGTATCGGCCGGATAGGGCAGGAGGTGATTCTCCGGGCCAAAGCTTTCGGGATGAAGGTGGTCGGCTGGAGCCGGTCCCTTACCCCGGAGAGAGCGGAGGAGCTGGAAATACAGTTTTGTAAAACCCCCTTGGAAGCGGCCTCACAATCGGACATCATCAGCGTCCATGTTGCCCTGACCGAAGAAACCAGAGGACTTGTAGACGGTAAGTTCTTCAAGGCCATGAAGGATGGCGCCTTTTTCATTAATACTTCCCGGGCAGAGGTGGTGGACGAAAAAGCCTTGGTCGAAGCAGTGGAATCAAAGAAGATTAGGGTTGGTCTGGATGTCTTCTCCGGTGAACCCGGCGGAAAGACAGGAGAGATAGAGGCTCCTCTTTTCCAGGAACCCGGACCGGGGAAGTGTATCTACGGGACGCATCATATCGGGGCCTCCACCAACCAGGCACAGGAGGCGGTGGCAGACGAGGCAGTGAATATCATCATCGATTACCTCGCCTCGGGGAAAGTGAGAAACTGTGTTAATCTCCTGGAGAAAACTCCCGCTAGGTTTGTCGTTTCCGTGAGGCACAAAAACCAAGTAGGGGTCCTCGCCAATGTGCTGAGGGTAATTCGTGACAAGGGAATAAACGTGGAGAGTATGGAGAATATTATTTTCCAGGGCGCCCATGGGGCCTGCGCGAATATCCAGATAGACAGCGAGCTTTCATCAGAGGGGAAGGAAGAGCTCATAGCCTCCAGTCCCGACATCTACTCCGCCGTAGTAAACGAGATAGCTTAACCCCGCAACTATCCTTCGGCAGGATCTCCATACCGGACAGCTGTATTCGAACACCGCTGAATACAGGCATGGCACATCCGCTTCTAACATAGTAGAATGGGAAAAGATTTCTCTAGAACATCTTCATCTAAAAAGGAGCCCTGGCCATGGCAGAGAACACTTGGAGACCCCTGGATACGGAAAAGCTCGACATGATTCGGGAGAATTTCTTCTCCGCCTATCCCGAACCTGAGTATGGAGACTTGGCAGAAAATATTTCCGACTACTGGATCGACCTGCTGCAGAAGACCTGGGACCGCAAAGAGGAAGCGGTCAAACAGAAAGACCTGGCTTACAACCCCTCGGACCCCTTGTCCCGGATCGAACAAAAAACCATGGCCATTACCTACGCGGACAGTATGAAAGACGGCGACAAGCCGACCTTAGACGCTTTAATCCGGTTCATTAAAGAGTACTTCCCCGCCCTCGGAGGGTTCCACATTCTTCCGGCCTGTGCCGTCGCCGAGGGCCGGTTCAACGACGGATACTTCTCCCAAATCGACCGTTCCCGGATCCATACCCCCTTCGGGACAAACGAGCAGTTCGCGGAAATTATGAAGGACTATTTTTCCATGAACGATTTTATTCTGAACCATGTAGATATTGCAAACCCTCTTTTCCAAGAATATCTCGCTGGAAACGACAAGGCGGGTGAAGCCTTTTTCGTCTTCACCGAGGAAGAATTTCAAAAGCTGAAGAAAGCGGGAAGTTTCGACGCAGTCTTCAGGCCGCGTCCCTTTCCCCTCTTTACCATTTTTCGGCGTCTTCCAAAGGACCAGGCCAGGCGAAAGCAGTCTCTTGCAGATCGCCTGAAAGAAATAAAGGAAATTATTGAAAAAGAGACAGGGGTCGCCTTGGATACGACAGTCCTGGGAATACTTACCATTTTCGATAAAATAAAAAACGACCAGATGTTGTTAGACGAGGATTACCAATTTATAACCGCCTTTATTGAGGCCCTTCCCCGGATATCCGGTGGAGATACAACCAGGGGAGCCTCACTAACAGCGGAGGATTTTTTCACCGCCTCCCGGAACCAGGAGGTACAGCATTACCCGTACATATTTAAAGAAGAAATTCAAATCCCGAAAGACTTCCTTACACGCACCGGCCTCTCTCAAGCAGAAGCCCAAAAAACAGCCGAGGTTTTCGCCCGACACGAGGAAGAACTCTTCGGTGAGAAGATAAGGGCCTGGACTACCTTTAGTCACGTCCAGGTGGACATTAACCTGACTACCTTCGCGGGGCTGAAACTCCTCTTGGACGATCTCTCCTTCTACCTTTCCATGGACCTGAACCTCCTCCGCTTCGACGCGGTGAACTACGGCTTTAAAAAGTGGGGGACCTCCTGTTTCGGCCTTCCGGAGATAAACAACATCATGAATATCGTCTACCTCTCCATGGAGTGCGTAAGTCCCCGGATGGTCCCCAACCTGGAGGTAAACGACACCCTTACCACCATCTTGACCCAGATGTCCGCCAAGGACTCTCCCCCTCCGATGATGCACGATTTTTACCTGGTTTCCATGCTCCCCGCAATGTTTCACCTTAAGAAGCCGGAGATCGCCGGACGCACAAGGCCGCTCATTGAACAGTTCAACATTCCGAAGACCAGCCTCAGGTTCAGCCTCTCCGAAAGCCACGACGGGAAATCGGTGAGGGGAAGCATGGACCTCCTTACCGTAACAGAGAGGCAGTACCTGGCACAGGAAATTATAAAAAACGGCGGAAAGGTGAAATTCAAATCAGTACTACCCCGGAGACTAATAAAAGATGAACTAAAACGGTTCTGCCAAGAGACCGCGATCGATTTCTCCGAGGTGGCGAACGCTCTCTTTGCCAAACCGGGTAAGGGCGTAGAGGATGAAGCAATCCTCTACTTAAACCCGGAACTTACCGACGGCGGGAAAATCCTCGCCGCCTGCCCTGCTCTTTCGAAAGTGGGGCTGCAGTATGCCTCGGAGTTTCTCCTTTCCAAACTAATCGAGGGTAAGGAGGCCTACGAACTCTGCACCACCACCCGGGACAGTCTGCCTCCCCTACATAACAAAGCCCTGGAAATAAAGCGCTACCTTTCCTTTCACACCCTCGCCTTCGCTCTAATGGGCCGGAACGTAAAAACCACCTATTTCAACGACCTTATGGGACTCCCCAATGACTATGAAAAAATGGAAGCCACCGGGGAGTTAAGGAACATAAAACGAACAAAGTCGGAGTATTCGAACATAAAAAAGCAGCTAAATGACCCCGAAACCTTCGAGTCCGCGGCCTCGGCGGGGATGAACAACCTCTTGGCCCTTGTGGACTCAGACATAGCCCTCCACTGCAGGGGCGGAGAGGCAAGGGTCCTTCCCGCTGAATCCGGCAAAGGCGAGGGAGGGGAAGTACCTGTCTGCGCTGTCTACAATGGCTGGGAAAACCATCATACGTTAACGGTTGTGAACCTCTCTGCCGAGACGGTACCTGTTCGGATTTCTCTGGAAGGAACAGCCCTGGCTGAAATGAACTCCCTTTACGACAATATCGGGGAAGGCAGCATGGATATCGACAGCAGCAGGATTTTTGCTGCCGAACTGGGGTCCTTCGAGCGGCTCTGGTGTACTCCGGAGAAGATTAAAATTGATCCAAAGCTGCTCAATATTTTTCATTTTGGGAAATAATATCACTCTTTGCAACCATTAAATAGTTGCACTGTTACTTGATTTTGATTATATTTCTCCTATGAGCAAGCTGGAAAAGCTTATTCACCGGTTTTCTCTTCGACCGAAGAACTTTACTTACGATGAACTACGGGGTTTGCTCATTGGCTTGGGGTATGATGAAATCCAAAAAGGAAAAACATCCGGAAGTCGTGTTGCATTCATTCATCCGGATACCAGACACATTATACGCCTGCATAAGCCGCACCTAGGTAATGAACTTAAAACTTATCAGATAAACCTGATTTACCAGGAGCTGAAAGATCAGGGGGTACTGGAATGAAAGAAGATACTCTTATCTATAAAGATTTTATCGGAACCGTACATTACAGTAACGTTGATGAATGCTTTTTCGGAAAGCTGGAAGGAACTGATGACCTAGTGACGTTCGAGGGACAAACGGTAGAAGAATTACAAGCGGCTTTCCGTGAGGCAGTCGATGATTATCTGTCTCTCTGTGAGGAAAGTGGGAAAAAACCTTATAAATCATTTAAAGGTTCATTCAACGTTAGGGTCTCTCCTGAACTACATAAAAAAGCATTCCGTCTGGCAACTTCAGAAGGATTGAGTTTGAATCAGCTTGTTCAATCTGCTCTTGAACATGAGGTGAAAGAGCGATTGCAAAAAACTTCTTAAAGCGGAGGTCAACTTCCCGGGGGAAAGTAAAACGCCTCCACCCCGGGATAGTGGAATTTGTTCTTCGCCAGGGCCGGGGGAAAAATAGCGTATTCGCAGAGGGCCTCGGTTTTTACTTCCCCCTTTTGTAAAAGACGGCACCGCATTCGGGCCCGCTTCTTCTCCACCGCTTCTCCAGCTGCACGGAGCTCCACCGTACCGTTGTCAATAATAACCGGTTTTTTATACACCACCTCCATGCCGCTGGTCATCCCCGCTGTTTCAAGCTTGATAAAGACATACCAGCTTGCCACTTCATCCAGCATGGTGGCCTGGATCCCCCCGTGGAGTACCCGGTGATATCCCTGATACCCCTCCCCCGGTTCCCAGAGGCTCACTATTTCATTACCGTCCTCGAAAAACTCCAGCCGTAACCCTATGGGGTTATCCGGGGAGCACCCGAAGCAGTTGTATTCCTTCTTTTCCGCGTAGGGATTCTTCAGTTTTACCATAGTCTTGTTTCCACCATTATTGATTGATGATAGAGTAAGCTGTTGACGAGGTCAAGCCGACTTAATTTACAGGAATTCTTATTTACAAATCCACCCTCTCCCACTATAATGCTGCCCATATATAACAACAAAAAAGGAAGACCCGTGAAAGAACTGGGCCTAACCGCACTCTACATCCTGCTGCCCCTGGGAATTGTTATCTTTTCGGAGACAGCAAAGATCATAAAACAGGTCCGACCCATTATTCTCTGCTACATTGTCGGCATCCTTATAGGGAATAGCGGACTCCTCCCCGCGGGAAGCCAGCAGGTCCTGGATACCATTTCCACCGCCACCGTCGCCCTCTCCATTCCCCTTATGCTCTTTTCCCTGGACCTTACCCAGCACCTCTGTCCCCCGGCGGACTAGAAAAAAATCACCTTCAGAATGTTCGAAAAAGGAATGGTCTTTTTTAAAGAGTTTTCGCATTCCCCGGTCGAACCAGGGAACGTATTTATCACTATCCCGGTAAATTTTCTTAGGGAGGCGGATAAACTCTCCCGCCTCTCTGCTTCGACTCCCCTCTACTCGCCTTATCTCTACTTCTGCCATGGAAATATACTACTGAAACACCTGCCCGGAAGCAAGGCAACGAAAACCATAGATCCCCCGGTAGTTTTTAAGGGGTTGGATGTGCTTCTTTTAGCTCTGCCGCTGCTTTCTTAATTGCTGATGGATCAATTTTGCCGGTGCTGCGGAATATCCAGGCAGGATCGATAATGAGCACCAGTTCGTCTCCACCCTTCCGTTTGCCGATTACAGCGTTTTTACTGAAGGAATCAGCCTTGCCTGTCCCGAAAGCCAGCTTGCTGTCCTTATCTTCCGTAAGAGACTCTACGGAAACCACCGTGTCCACACAGATGGCGTCCGGCCGTTCACCGGAATCGATGATAATGGATATCTCTTTATTTGTTTCCTGCAGGGTCTTCTTCATGTTTTCAAAGAGTTCTACCATCTTCGCCAGTTCGGTGTCCCTGCGGCTGCGAATAAGCTCCATAGCAGCATCCACGTTTCCTTCGTTCTTGAGGTTTAGGGCCTCCTCGGCAGTATGATGAATGGCCTTGTGGGGTTGGTCGAATTTCTTTAGTTCCATTTTTACGGTAACATTATCGGAGGTGTAAGAATCGTACCATTTTCCGAACTTACACTGATGGGGGTCCTTCTGCCCTTTAAAGGCTTTGTCGTGCATTACCGCCTCTTCGAGCTGATCGATCCACTGTTTGTGCTCATTTTCCCGCTCGTCCAGTTCGCCAACAAGTTCTTCGATCTCCTCATTTACTCCCTGCATACCGATCCTCTTACGGAAATCCACTACTTTATAGGTGTTGCCCCGAAGGTTCATGACCCCTCGAAACCAATCGGGCTGTTCAGGAATAGGAATCGTCTTGGGAAGGACTACCATCTCCTGCACTTTCATTGCATCCACGGCAAAGAGACTGCTTCCCGCGGAAAAGAGGAGGTAAAGGACCTCGCTATCATTCTCGTCATCTTCTACTATTAGGGTATCTTCATCACTCATAGGTGAATTGTAGTAAATTTGTCGGGTTTTCGCAATGATTTTTTCATTCTTTACATTGACAGCGCTTCTCCTTATTCATTATGCTTGCGGTAATGATCTTCTAGTGTCACACAGTCCAATTGTCTATTAAAGAAAGTATACTATCTTACTTTATTGGAGTGTTGAGAGACATGAAATTACCTATTTCACCTTCGCGGGACTCGGGAATTTCTGCAGCTCAATCCACCCTCCCTAGGAACTCTACAACGGAGCGACTCATCGACATTATTAACTTCACCCAAAAGGTAGCCGCCGGCATCCACGGGACCTTCGAAGAAGAGGCGGTGCTTAGGAATATCAAAGAACAGTTCCAAGAGGAACCAAGGTACAATATGTCTGTCCTCTACATATCCGAGGACAGGACATTTCTTTACAACAAGGTTTTTACCTCCAAAGCGACAATCTCCGACATTTCATATCTCGGTCGAATGCTCCAAGCCTCGGAGGATAACTATAAGATATTCCTTGAAAAGACCCCCGCCTACTCCAAGGTGGTCTTCAGTGGAGAAACGATCTACCATCGGACCCAAGAACTCATGAAAGAACTCTTTCCACCCCTGGTGGTCCCCTTAATTGTAAAACTTTTTAATTATGAAAATGAGTATGGTGTTATAACTCCCATAACCGTGGACGGAAGGATTATAGGAACATTTGGAATGACTGCCGAGGACTTTTCTGCGGATATGATGAAGGCAGTAGAAAACCTAGGCTATCATATCTCCAGCGCCCTGGATACAGCACGACATTATCGGCAAATTCGCAGAAGAGAGGCGGAGCTGCGGGAAGCAAAGGAGAGGGCGGAGGCAGCAGACAGGCTTAAATCCACCTTTCTCGCCAGTATGTCCCATGAGCTAAGGACCCCTTTGAATGCGGTCTTAGGTTTTGTAGAGATTGTCCTCTCCAGCGGTACCTTAGACTCCGAAAACACCAAGCACTTGGAGCTTGCAAAGAACAGCGGTAATTCCCTCTTGCAGCTGATAAGGGATATCCTTGATTTTTCAAAGATCAGTGCAGATCTCTACCATTTGGAGAAGGGTCCCTTTTCTTTAAAGCCTGTATTGGAGAATATTGATTCGGTGGCCCAAGGACTTTTTGCGAAAAATGAAAAGGAGATTGAACTTCGCAAGAAGATTCCCAAACTCTCAGGAATACTCATGGAGGGAGACCCCAACAAGTTGGAGCAGGTTATTACTAACCTCCTAAGCAATGCTCTAAAGTTTACCGAATCCGGATACGTTGAGTATGGTATTAGGTTTAAATCACCGAAGAGGGAAAAGAGACTCACCTTTTACGTAAAAGATACTGGTATCGGGATTGCGGAAAAACAACTTGACCTCATTTTTCAACCTTTCCGACAGGCGGAGGAGAAAATCACGCGAAAATATGGCGGTACCGGTCTCGGTCTTGCTATCTCAAAGAAAATCGTAGAGCTTATGGGAGCAACATTGGAGGTGGACTCGACCCTGGGCAAAGGCTCGACCTTCTCTTTTACCTTGCTATACAAGAAAAGTCGCTTACCCAAGACGGAAAACCCGGTCCAAAATACCCCTACACAAACAACCAAGTCGAAATTGCTCGTCGTGGATGACAACACCATTAACCGCTTAATGCTCAAAACGCTTCTGACCAAAGAGGGCTTTCCCGTGCTTGTTGCAGAGGATGGAAACGAAGCGATCGGTCTCTTCAAGGAGGACCCCTCTATTGGCCTGGTCCTTATGGACATGTATATGCCGGGGATGGACGGCGCGGAAGCGGCACGAGAAATAAGGAAGATAGAAGAGTCATCAAATCGAGGGAGAACACCTGTTATTGCTGTTACTGCAGCCAGTACTATTACAGAGAAACAGATAATGATCGATGCTGGCTGCGACTCCTACATCTCCAAACCGGTGCAGAGGGTCAGACTCCTCGAACTCCTGTCCCAATATCTGCAATAACTACCTATCCTGTGATCTTCCCTGTGAGCTTCAGCTTCTCCTCTAATTTGACCACGCCGTCTCATATATGTACCTTACAATAAACAAGTACTGCAGCATCCATACCAATGGTGCAGTTGTCAGTCTTACCAAATAAGAGGAGAGAAACGTGAAAGCAAAATCCACACTACATAGCGGGTCCTATCAATCCATTGTCGACAACGGCAGACACCACAGCATGGTCACCGACCTCCCCCCCGATGAGGGGGGAAAGGATTTCGGACCCTCCGCACTGGAAGTAACTGTTATGTCCCTGGCGGGCTGTATATCCACAATATGGGCAATAATCGCCGCCAACTCAAAGGTCGCGTACCGGGATATAACCGTGGAGGTGGACGCTGAAAAGCCGGACGGGGAGAAAACCATTACCACCGCCAAGGCGGTCGTAACCGTGCACTCCGAGGATGATGAAAAGAAGCTCGAACGCTGCCTGGACAAAACAATGAAAACCTGCCCGGTAGGCCTCCTCTTCGAGAAGGCGGGAGTGGAAATCGAAACGGAACTAATCGTACAATAGCAGACCTCCGAAACTCTTTATAAGACCTTGATCTACTACTTATCCCTACATAGTATATACTGTGTAGGGATATGAAATTTAGCGAATTAGTCCGATTATTGGAAAAAAATGGCTTCCGTATACTCAAAGAAAAGGGTTCTATACGGTATTATGGTAAACCAGGCTGGAAACACATAATTCGAGTTGATTATCATGGAAGCAAGGAAGTCCCAAAGGGTACCTGTTTAGCCATATTAAAATCAGCTGGGTTACGTGAAAAGAAATAGGAGACAGCGTATGATAGATTTAGAATACTCCATTGTGATAGAGGCAACGGAAGATCCAACGTTTTTCGGGTTCTATGCCCCCGATATTCCAGGGTTTACCGGGATTGGTCACTCCATAGAAGATTGTATCTATCAGGCAAAATGGGCGTTAAAAGAACATATGTCAGTTATGGAAGAACAAGGATTACCTCTGCCACAAAAATCTGAACATCCTACTATTCTCATTCAGAACGAACTCGCAGAGTCTGTCTCGATATAATAAAGCAAAAAAAGATTCTATCCTCTCCCCGGCAATAGCGGAATCTACTTCCGTGTGGAGCCGGCGTCTACACAGAAAACCCAAAACCATGAAAACCGGCGTGGAAGAGCTGGTAGAGGCCGGAGGACAACCAGGCGAAGAGGAACTCTCCGGGAAAGAAATAGCGGAGCAACAGGATGGCCCCGAAGATAAACACCATATTGGCGGAGAAGTATAGTATATACCTCGGGAAGGGGGCATGGGACCTTGGCAAGCATAGCAAACTGGACTGCCGCGGCGATCTCACCGCCTTGGATGCCCAACATGGTCAACCCGATGATCCGGTTTGTCTCCTCTTCCAACAGAGCCTGAATATTGATTGAACATTGGCTGGGTTACATGAAGTACTTTTAAGTCTACCTATGAAAAAGATAGCTTATTATTTTGTCCCGATCACTCTCCCTTACATCCCGAAACTCAAGATGCAAGAATTTGCCGTTACCAGAGATACGCGCGATAACACTTTTAAGTTGATGAGTCTCCATACTTAAAGGAACGTAAAGAGTAACCCCGTCGCCCTTGGAAAAGCCCTTCCCGGGATTTTTTATCCCTTTCTGGAACAACTCTTCTGAATTGGCTTTTCGTTCCGCTATCTTCTTTTTCTTCTGAAAAACATAAACGAACACGAGCAAGGATATCAATCCTAGAATAACTGAAAAAAGGAGCACCACCTCCAGCACGCTTGCTTTAAAGGCGTTCAAGGTCTCTCTGATTATTGTGACTGTGTAAAAATCCTTTAGAAAATCCTCCACATAATAAAGATAAGAACAAATGGGGAGATAAACAAGCCAGATATTATGGCTCTGAAAAGTAATAATTTTAAAAGCGCCTCAAGAAATACAATCCATCGTACAAGGCAATGTATTCCGCCAGCCCAAAGGCGTCCCTACCAGATCCTCCTCAGCCTAGAGCAAAACCAGAACAAAGACCATACGTAGCTTTTTTCTACATTGTTACGTAACACCTCCACCCTCATATCCATCCGTGTCCATCGCTCCCCGCCCTTACCCTCTACACATCCGTGGTTCATCATATTCACGCATCCGCACTTTTCGACAACATTTAGTAATCTGTTGACAATAATCACGTATAAGCTTAACATGCGATACATGATTAGGTCCTTTGCCTGCAAAGATACCGAAGCTCTTTCGAACGGTCACTATGTGAAAAGGTTTTCATCAATTGCGAAGGTTGCCCGCCGAAAACTTAGACAGCTTGAAATAGCAAATACAATCAATGATCTAAGAGTGCCGCCGGGTAATCATTTGGAATCATTAAAGGGCGACCGCTTGGGACATCATAGTATACGTATCAATAATCGGTATCGGATCTGCTTCCGCTGGATAAAGGGAGGTGCAGAGGAAGTCGAAATTGTCGACTACCATTAGAAGTTTCTGCAAATAAAATGCAAAAATTGCAATGCATTAGTTGCTTTATTAGGGAGGAATTAAAATGAAAAAATATGCTCCTGTTACACCCGGGGAAGTGCTGTTAGAAGAATTCCTTAAGCCAATGGGACTCAGCCAGTATCGTTTGGCTAAGGCCATTGATGTTCCGCCACAAAGGATAAATGAAATCGTCTTGGGGAAACGTTCGATTACAGCGGACACGGACCTGCGCCTATGTAAGTTCTTTGGTCTATCTAACGGATATTGGCTCCGCGCCCAGGCTGCATATGACACAGAAATCGCGGAGCAGACCCTCGGTCCGACAATACAAAACATCACCCCTTGGTCTGATTATATGAATCGGTAAAACCATACGTACATTTTTTCTACATTGTTACGTAACACCTCCACCCTCATATCCATCCGTCTCCATCGCTTCCCGCCCCCGCCCTCCAGCCATCCGTGGTTCCGTTGTTCTAAAAAAACACCCCAATGACGCTCCTAAACAAACCACGGATTCCACGGATGTACACGGGTAAAATTCAAAAACCCGACAATAAGTGCACTTACAAACACCTTAGTACACTTACTTTTAGGCATACTCATTTCACGCCGAACAAGCACCGACCTTTCTCCACACCATCCTCCCCTTCAGCCCCCTCCCTCTA
>CAYXSD010000034.1:0-26090 GCA_964466335.1 uncultured Spirochaetales bacterium | reverse complement strand
GAGTGTGTACAGATATTCCAGGAATGCTTTCAATTCCTCAACACCAGACACACGCGTGGAAAGAAACTTCTTCCGAACCAATTCGAGGCGGTCCCAGTCGTAGCTGAACTCGAAATAGTACCGTTTGAAATGTCTAAATCGCAGGATTTCTTCTAGATCCCGATAGGTAGTTTCGCTTATTACCCGTTCCCGAATACCGGGAACAGACAGCTTCATCTTTCTTAGTACATCTTTATGCCATTTTGCACTGTCAAGGCTGTTTTCAAAATACTGACTGATCCGGAAGAATATCGTTTCTAGACAAGTATAAAAGTTGACGAAAATATCGCTTAAAATAATTGCATTTTCTATAGTTTGCTTCTGTGCGGCTTCTTTTGTAGTATGCTCATCGTAGAAATTCGTTATCTTTTTCAGTACTGCAAGAGAAGAATTGATCTCCCCGATTAGTGTTTTAATTTCATCCGCCGTGTTCATAAACACATTTCCCTTTCCGTTTTATAAGTTCGGAAAACTCCGGTTCCACCTTTTCGAGCTCGATGATGTCCAGGGGAAAATCGGTCAATTCCTCCGCGCGGGATAGAATAGTAAAAATCTGCTCCGGGGACGATAGTCCTTCTATTCCGATATCGATATCCGATTTCTCTGTAAAGAACCTTCGGTTTAAAAGCGACCCCCACTGCCAAATCTTTGCCGGAACATATTCGGCGGCAATATAAAAAACAATCTTTTTACAATCTTCCCGTGCGCGCATAAACCGCTCATCGAGCATTTGCTGCCGTTTACGTTCGCGGTTTTGAAGAAATGTAATTGTTTCCTTCCGGGTTACCATCGTTTGTATCTTCCCTCCGGTACGTCGGATTGTCAAGGCCGGTATCGGGAATAAAAATGAGCACGCGGAATCCGAAATGCTGTGATTTCCGGTTTCTACCTTGCGCTCCTTGATAAATTTCTCCATATTTGTACTATGAGCAATAAAAGATTTAATCCGGCAAACCTTGATAAACTGAACAATCCTTCGCGCTTGGAGGCACTGCCACTGGAGTATATCATTAAAAAAACCGGGATAACCCAGCCCGGGGTAATCATTGATTTGGGTGCGGGCACCGGGCTATTCAGCGCCGCATTTGCGGCGAAATTTCAATCCTGCACGGTGTATGCTGCCGACATTTCTGAAATTATGGTTGACTGGATAAAGGAAAACCGTACGAAAAAATATCCCAACATTATTCCCCTCTTAATGGATGACAGCACCTTAGATTTACATGATAATAGCTGCGATTTTCTCTACATGATAAACCTCCACCACGAACTTGATAATCCACTCAAAACAGTACGGGAGACTTACCGGCTGCTGAAACCCGGCGGAATAATTGCAATTTCGGATTGGAAAAAAGAGGAAACTGGGATGGGACCGGATATTTCCATTAGGGTAAGCCCTGGGGAAATTGAAAGACAGCTATCGGAATCCGGCTTCAGTAACAGTAACATAAGTAATGATTTACAATTCAATTACTTCGTTGTTGCCGAAAAATAAAATTAGCTTCTGTACCCAGCGTCCTAAAGGTAAGCTTTTGCTGCACTGTATATCTATTAACCCAAAAATTCCCCGCCCAAAAGCGCCTTCCGCAGGTTCAACTCTTCGTCCAGAAACACAATATCCGCGGCTTTTCCCGATTCCAAGCTTCCCACGGTATCAAAGAGCTTCACCGCCTTTGCGGGATTGGTGGAGGCCATTTTGAAGAGGTCCACCACCGGGGCACCGGTGTAACGGTGCATGTTCTTAAACGCCTTATCCATGGTGAGCTTGCTGCCGGAGAGCTGCCCCCTCTCATTAAAGTTAAGGTCCTTTGCACTCCGAACGTCATCTTCGGGGTACTGAGCCGGGTCGTGTTTGCGGATGGTGGAATCAGTAATAAGGACGACTCTGTCGGAGCCTCCGCATGTATAGGCAAGCCTTAGGTTTGCCGGTTTCACATGGACCGCCCTGGAATCGCAGATGATTTCAAGGAAGAGTTCGTCCATAGTAAGTGCCGCGTCAGCCGCGGTGTCCTGAATTATTCCAGTAGTCCCCACAGACTCGTTCCCCAAATGACAGCCCATGGCATCGAAGAGGTGGGTGCAGATCCGAGCACCCAGATTGACCGCTTTCTCTACCGTTTCCGGTGAGGCTGCGGTATGACCTATGGCCAAAGGAATTCCTTTAGAAACGACGAACGTTGCGAAATCATCCCCTCCTTCCAGTTCCGGTGCGTACATCCACTGGCGTATAGCGTTACCCGCTTTTTCGTAGAGGGTTTCGTACTCCTCTATGTTCACCGGTCTGCCTAGATCAGATTTCGCGCCGAAATTGGGGTTGTTAAAGGGTCCTTCGAAAAAAATCCCTTTGAGGTTGCGGGAACTTTTCTCCCCCATAGCAGCCTTTATCTTTTCTATCCCTGTAAGAGTATCCTCCCAGGGCAGATTGTATCCTATGGCAAGGGCAAGAGAAGTGGTCCCGTGTTTCAGATGAAACTCCGCCGCTTTTCCGGGGTCCTCATGGGAAGTATAGAGGTCCCCGCCGTGACAGTGGATATCCACAAACCCCGGCCCCACATACATGCCGCCTGCGTCAATGACTTCAAAGTCCGCGGGAACTGGAAGAGCCTCTTTTTTCCCGAGAGCGGCAATTCTATCCCCATCGATTAAGATAATTCCCTCTTCGATTATTTTAGCAGGAGTTACGATCTTTCCGTTGACTATTGCTTTTTTTGCACTCATTCGGGTTACCTCCATTTCATTGTGAATACCGGAAATTTATGGAATCTCACTTTATAGAGTCTCACTTCTTCTATTTTCACATAAAGTCCGTTTATTGCTTCATGCTGCCTGCTGTTAAACCACTTACCAGTCTTTTATTAAAAAAGGCAAATAGAATAATTACGGGGACCATAGAAATCAGACTCGCCGCGAACATGGCACCGTAGTCCAATCTTACCCCCACACCGGAGGAAAACTCCAGCAACCCAAGGGAAATGGGTTTCTTCGAATCGGTCGATAAAAGGGTAAGGGGAATGATATATGTGGCCCAGAATTCCAGAAAGTTAAACACAATTACCGTAATCATACCTGAGCGTGCCAAGGGAAGCATTATCAAATAGAATGTTTTAAAATATGAACAGCCGTCTATCCTTGCGGCTTCTTCCAGGTCTTTCGGTAATGTCTTAAAAAAAGCAACCAGCAAGAATACCGCAAATGGCATGCCCCAGAAAACAAGGGCAAGGATTACCGCCAATCTTGTGTCATACAGTTTCATTTCGTGCATAAGGAAAAAATAGGGTATGAGCGTAAGGACCCGGGGCATCAAAATTCCAACAAGAAATAATTTATATATAAAGTCCGAACCAAAAAACTTGAAGCGGCCGATTGTATAGGAAATTATCGAAGCCAGCCCTACATTCAATACTATTGCGATAGACACTATAATAATACTATTTATCATATAGACGCCCATATTCGCTTTCTGTATTGCTATAGCGTAATTCTCCAGCTGAAAAGAAGTGGGCAAAGCCCATATACTCTGGGTAAATTCATAGTTTGTTTTAAAGGTGTTATAGAACATCCATAAAAAAGGAAAAATAATTATAATACTGTAAGCAATACAAATAAATCTAAAAATATTCTTACCGAGGGAATATTTAAAGTTACTGCCTTTTCCTACCATTTTTAGTACCCTCTCATTGATTTAGATAGAGTTCCCATACATCACAGTTGTACCGTTTCTCGTTTAGATACCCTTAAGAGAAGAAGCGCCATTAGTGTCGTGATGATAAGAATAACAACCCCAATAGAAGCACCGTAGCCGAACTGGTAATTTTTGAATCCCATCTCGTACATGTAGGTTACCAGGACCTCCGAAGCCCTGTCGGGGCCCCCTTCGGTAGTTGAAAAAACCAACTCAAAAACAGCCGTAAAGGAAGAAATAATAAAAAATACCAGCTGTATCCGGACTACTTCCCATATTAAGGGCAAGGTGATTTTTATCGTTTGCTGAAAGGCGTTAGCCCCGTCAATAACCGCTGATTCATACAGTTCTCTAGGTATGTTTAAGATTCCGGCCAAATTCAGGATCATGTAAAAACCGAGGACCTTCCAGATCAGAAAAGAGGTCAAAGAAGGCTTTACAAGAAGCCGGTCTGCAAACCATAACTGCTGCCATTCTTCCAGTCCAACTGCCTCAAGAAGAGTGTTGATTATTCCCACCTGCTGATACACACTGATGGCAATAATCCCGACCACGACCATAGGGACCGCAACGGGAAAAAAGAATATGGTCCTGTAAAAATTCTTCTCTTTTAGTACGTCCCTTGCTAAAAGGGAAGCGAAGAAAAAAGCCAATGCAAATGTAATAAGAGAAGCAAAAATAAATATGTACAAATTGTTATACAGGGCTTGGTAGAAAACCTTATCCTGGAAAAGTCTTACAAAATTTTCAATGCCGATAAAATTCATCGCTTTTAAAGAAAGACCGCGCCATGAGAAAAGACTCATATACAAACCCCTGAGGCTTGGATAGATGTAGAACAAAAAGTACATAGCAAGGATGGGGACGGTAGTCAAAAAAATAAAGGTTTTCCTTTCAAAATTCTTTAGCTTTAGTTTCATAGTGTTTTCCTACCATCGGTATTAATAACCGTAATGTAAAAGAAAGAGAGCAGCCGGGTTATCCCGGCCGCTCGTCTTATCTAGTGTGTATTTCTTTTTTACCTTTTCTCCGTATTAATACTCATATTTGGGAATTGAGTCATCGTTCCTAACTCTCTTTGCTTTATCCTCTACCCTTTGAATAAACTGATCAATACCTTGGTCTCCAGCAACGAGAGCGTTAATGGCATTACCAATCTCGTCGGGCAGTTCTGAGTACCACAATCCCAGCATATTCATAAATGTCGGGCGGTCATTAGTAGCACGAACAGCATCGGTTACGGCATTCGGAAGGAGATTGCCAAAATCCTCTGCAAACCCAACAAGGGGCATGACAAACTGGTTGTCCCGTATTGTATTGGTAATAACGTCTTTATCACTCAGCAGATACTGATAGTACTCAATAGTGAGCTCTTTATTCTTAGGATCGCTGGGTATTGCACTGACAAGATCGGTGGAATACACATAGTTTGTTCCACTGGCCTTGTTTTTACCCGGAACGGGAAAGAATTGCAGATTAAAATCTTCAGGCCAGGAGTCAGCCATCTCAGCCTTTAGCCAGGAACCGCAGGGGTAGAATCCGATCTTTCGCTTCGCAAACTCCATCTGCACCTCCGTGCTCGCTCCTACCGATGCGGGCCAGATATAATCCTTGTCTCGCATTTCTTCTATTCTGCTCAAGGCCTCCCGAACGGCAGGAGAATCCCAAGCACCGGGAACTAAGTTCTGAATGTCCACATAGGTATCGTAATCGAGAGCGGCAATCATAGGATTTAGATAGTAATTAAGCGGATACTCATGCGCAAAAGAACCCAAGTACGCGAAAGGCGTAATTCCGTTTTCTTTTATCACGGCGCAGGCATCCATGAATTCGTCCCAGGTCCAATCATCAGAAACGTCAATACCCAAATCACTCATGAGTTTCTCATCGTACCAAAACCCTCCGAGATAGGATACTTCGGGAATCACGTAATGAGTTCCGTCAACGTACCCGATACCGTCAAGGTTTGTTTGAATGATTCTGTCGCCCAGGGTACCGTCGTAATCAAGGGCCGGGGCGTCAAGAATGAATTCTACAGAACCGAGAAGACCCTCGGCAATTGCTCCGTAATGGGAGTACAATCCTTTGTTAATGTTGAACACATCGGGAGGATTGCCCGCCATCATTCTATTTCTCAGTACATCATGCGCTTTGTGGTTGTATTCAAGGCTAATGTCCGCTCCGGGATTGTTCGCCTTAAGTTTTTCAACAGCATAGTTCGCCATTTCACCCATACCGCCGACAAAATAGAGAACATCCAGCTCCTTCTTTTCTGTTTCTGTTCCTGCCTCTTCGCCTTTACCTGCGGAAAAGGCCATCATGCCTGTTAACAGAAATAAACATAGACTAAATAGTAATACTTTTCTCATGTCATTTACCTCCTGTATGACAAATGAATGTATGTTGTGTCTCCAAGTAAGGCACATATAAGTTATAATGATATATTAACATAATTTTTCTCGTTGTCAAGTACCTAAATGAAGAGAATTTGTTCCCCCCTGGAACAAAAAGCCCATCTTCGCTACTATGGCAGCCATGATACGGATAAACGAAGATTACAAAAAATTGCAGGCTTCCTACCTCTTTTCCAACATAGCGAAGAAGGTAGAAACATATCAGAAGGAACACCCCGGGGAGGAGATTATAAAACTGGGGATCGGGGATGTTACTAATCCTCTTACGAACACAGTGGTAGAGGCTTTCCACAGAGGTGTGGACGACATGGCCCGGGAGGAGAGCTTTAAAGGATACGGCCCGGAACAGGGCTACGAATTCCTTAGGTCCGCCGTGGCGGAAAACGACTTCCAGAGCAGGGGCGCGTCCATAAAGGCCGATGAAATATTCATAAGCGACGGTGCGAAGTGCGACACCGGCAACATTCAGGAGATTTTCTCCACCGAGGCAAAAGTTGCCGTCCCCGACCCGGTATATCCGGTCTACGTGGACACCAATGTTATGGCCGGAAGAACAGGCGAATGGAAGGACGGACGTTATGAAGGGCTTATCTATGTGGAGGGCGGCGAAGATAACGGATTTGTCCCGGAACCTCCGAAGGAACAGGCTGACCTTATCTATCTCTGCTTTCCCAACAATCCTACCGGGGCGACGGCCACCAAGGACCAACTCGAGCGGTGGATAACCTACGCGAGAGAACACAAGGCAGTAATTCTTTTCGACGCCGCCTACGAGGCTTTCATTCGAGATGAGTCCCTACCCCATTCAATCTACGAAATAGACGGAGCGGAGGAAGTAGCCATAGAGTTTAGGAGTTTCTCCAAAACAGCCGGATTTACCGGCACCCGCTGCGCCTACACCGTAGTTCCAAAGAAGTGCACCGCCTACGACGGCGCGGGCAATCCGGTAAAGCTCCACCCCCTCTGGAACCGGCGGCACTCCACCAAGTTTAACGGCGTCTCCTATCCGGTACAACGGGCGGCGGAGGCGACCTTCACCCCGGAGGGGAAAAAAGAACTGAAGGCACTCACCGACTTCTACCTGGAAAACGCCGGAATTATTCGGAATTCCATGGAAGCCTTAGGATACTCCTGTACCGGGGGAATCAACTCTCCCTATATCTGGATAAACACCGGTTCTTCCTCCTGGGATTTTTTCGATACCTTGCTCAAAAGGACCGGCGTAGTAATTACCCCGGGAGCGGGTTTCGGCAAGTGCGGTGAAGGGTATATACGTATATCCGCCTTTAACAGCCGGGAGAACGTAAATCGGGCGATGGACAGGATTAAAAACGCCGGATTATAGGGGGGTCACACCTGCCGGTAATCCTCCCGACTGAAGGGATGGGAGAAATGCCGCGGACATGGCAACTCCTTAAAACGGGGACACTATACTATGATATACACAGATACTACAACCGGATGGAAGATCGGAGACACCAAGGAATTCCCTTTTGATATCTCCCGCTTGCCCGGGATGGACCACATACAGCATGCTTTTTCATCCTTCATTCTATCCGCTTCAGGCTGGAGAAAAGTCCTTGCTGAAGATGGAGACGAAGAAAGTAAAACAAGATTGATCTCTCCGGCGGACGGGATTCTCCTTGCCGCTGCCGCCAGGGTCTTTGGGGAAGCCCTGAGGTCCCGGATAGGACGGGAAGAGTGTACTGTTGCGGTTGGTTTAGACACCCGACCCACCGGACCGGTTATCGGCGATATAATGATTAGGGAACTTCTGGGAATGGGTATCTTCATACGGTACCTCTTTATCACTCCGGCCCCGGAGATTATGGCCTATACAAAGCAGGAGGAATCGGTAGACGGGTTTCTCTATGTTTCAGCGAGTCACAACCCTCTGGGACACAACGGAATAAAATTCGGATTCTCCCAAGGGACGGTAGCTGGAGGAAAAGTATCCGCGCGCTGCATAGAGACCTTTACCGGGTATGCTGCTGACAGCGGGGTCCTCGAAGATGTGCTTAAAAAAGCTAAAGAGGCGGAAGGTACTACCCTTCAGGATGTCTACGGGTCTGTCAGCTTTTGGAAACGGCAGGCCCTGGAGAGCTACACTGCCTTTACGGAAACAGTGGTTTCCGGTACAGAGGCCCCCAGGGAAAAGAAAGACTTTTTTAACAATCTCCAAAGCGCCGTTACCCGAAAGCCCTTAGGGGTAATTGCCGAGTTAAACGGAAGCTCCCGCGCCCTCTCTCTGGACGAATCTTTCCTCCTCAAAAACGGAATAAAAGTGAAAACCGTAAACAGTATACCCGGCGAAATAGCCCATCCCATTGTTCCCGAAGGGGACTCCCTTGTTCCCTGTATGGAAGCCTTAAAAGATAAGTGGGCTGCCGATGGGGATTATCTTTTCGGATATGTGCCGGACAACGACGGGGACCGGGGGAATATTGTCTACATGGATACAGATTCCGGGGAAGCACATAAACTGGAAGCCCAGGAGGTCTTTGCCCTTGCCTGCCTTTCCGAGCTTGCCTTTCTGGAATATCTCGATAGAGAAAAACCCGGCGGAGGAGTTGTGGATTCCGCGCACTCCGGGACCCCGGAAAAAAACGCGGTGGCGGTAAACGGTCCTACCTCCATGCGGATAGATGAAATCGCCGGGTGTTTCGGGGCAGAGGTGTTCCGGGCCGAAGTAGGAGAGGCAAATGTGGTGGACCTGGCGACCCGCCTGAGGAGTGAGGGATACCGCGTAAGGATACTGGGAGAGGGTTCCAACGGCGGCAATATTACCCATCCCTCCACGGTGAGAGACCCCATAAATACCCTCTTCAGTCTGATCAAACTGCTTAGACTTTCCCCGGGGACCTCGAATGAAACCCTCTTCCAGATTTGGTCACGGAAAAAACAGGAGCGGGAAGAAGGGAATAAAGCAGGGAATGAAGAAGAGAATAACACCAAAGGTCATTTTGGAACTCCCTCCGCGCCGACTTTCCCCTCCCTGAAAGAAGCAATTAGCTCCCTCCCATCCTACGCCACCACCAACGCTTTTGAGCCGGAGGCAAAACTCAGGATAAACACTACCGACCACGCCCTCCTAAAGAAACGCTGGGAAGAGATTTTTCTTCGCCAATGGGAGGAAAAGAAAGAATATTTGAACAACCGTTTCGGCTTTTTCAGCTGGGAGGAGATCAACTACGAGGGGAGCGATGAAAAACACGGCTTCGGCAGCGATTATAGAAGCGGCCGGGAGAAGGGAGGGCTTAAAATACTCTTCAAAAACCGAAAAGGGCTCCCTGTCGGGTTTATCTGGATGCGCGGCTCCGGAACGGAACCGGTCTTCCGGATCTTAGCGGACTACCGCGGCGGAGACCGGGAGAAGGAAGGGGAGCTGCTAAAGTGGCAGCGGGAAATGGTACTACAAGCCGATGCGGGAGAGTAAGAAGGGTTTTAATCCTTAAACACCTTCTCCAAGCGCTCCAAAGCCCAACCGGCTTCCTCTTCGCTAATTACCAGAGGCGGAGTGAACCGGACAACGGTTGCGGACGCGTTATTACAGAGGAGTCCCTCTTCTATAAGGGCATTACAGAATTCACTTCCGCTCCTCTTGGCGAGCCCCTCTTTTGAAAGTTGGAGCCCCAGCATAAGCCCTCGGCCTTTGACCTCTTGAATATAAGGGCTTTTCATTTTTTCTATTTCCGTTTTGAAGAACTTTCCCTTTTCCAGGGTATTCTCCAAAAAGCCCTCCTCCTGAAGAACGGTGAGGGCTTCCATCCCCACGGCGCATGCCAGGGGATTACCGCCGAAGGTACTCCCGTGCTCCCCGGGATGGAAAACATCCAGCATATCTTCCCGGGCAAGGACCGCGGAAACGGGCAGAAATCCGCCCCCAAGGGATTTACCAATGATGGATAGGTCCGCCTTCACGTTCTCGTAATCCTCCGCCAGGAGATGACCGGTCCTCCCCAGTCCGCATTGGATTTCATCAAATACGAGGGCGATCTTTTTTTGATTGCAAATGGTTCGCACCTTTTTAAGATAACCATCGTCGGGTACATTCATTCCCCCCTCTCCCTGCACAGGCTCAACAAGGAACCCGGCGGTCTTCTTGGTTATCGCCTTTTCCAGGGCATTAGGATCGTTAAAAGGAATAACCTTTATCCCCGGTGGGAAGGGGCCAAAATTTTTGCGGTACTTCTCGGTGGAGCTTAGTCCCACCATGGCGATGGTCCTTCCGTGAAAGTTGTTCTCGCAGACAATTATTTCTCCTTGGTCTTCAGGTACCTTCCGGTTAAGGTAACCCCATTTCCGGACCGCCTTCAACGCGGTCTCCACCGCTTCGGCGCCGCTGTTCATAAAAAGGACCCGCTTGGACCCGGTAAGTTCACATATCTGCTTTGAAAAGGGCCCGATCAGGTCCGTCCTGAAGGATCGAGAGATAAGCGCGAGCTTTTCCGCCTGCGAGACCAAAACTTTGAGGATTCGCGGATGACAGTGTCCATGGTTAACGGCGCCGAAACCGGATACACAGTCCAGGTACCGTTTCCCCGCCATATCCCAGACCCAAGACCCTTTTCCTCGAGTAACAATTACATCCGCAGGTTTATAATTATGGCTTCCATAGGTGCTTTCCAGTTCGATATACTCTTCTTTTGTCATTTGACTTTCCTTTTTTGATATAGGGATGCATTGTAATGGGAGGCGCAAGATATTGCAATAATCCAACCGAGAGACTACTATAAAAATTATTGTAGAATTACGAGGATACCATCGAGCCCCCTATGAAAAAAGAAAGCTTAACTCCCGGCGAAATGGCCAGGGGACGAAAGAATTACTTTAATTTTACACTGATAAACAATATTGTCTTTGCCTTTACCGTGGGGAACATTATTACCCTCTTTACCTTGAGACTTGGCGGAAACAGCTTTGTTGTTGGTCTCATCTCTTCTTTTGTCTATATATCCTACCTCTTCCTTGTTGTAGGAAAAAAAATTATCCCAAAAATGGGTGCTACGAGAATGCTCAGGGTCTTTTATCTTATTAGGTGCCTGAGCCTAACTCCTGTTCTCATTATCCCTCTTTTTACCTTCGCGGGTCACTACGGGCCTGCTCTCTTTCTCCTCGGGCTCTCCACCTTTGTGTACCATATAGCCCGGGGAATCCACCTTACCAGCGATACCCCCATGCTCGCCGAGCTGGGGGGTGAAAAGGAGAGAGGCGCATTTTTAGGGAAACTCCTCTTCGGTGCCTATATTATCTCCATGGGTACCGGTGTGCTTATGTACTTCCTCCTGGGGGAAGATGCATCGGTCTACAAGTACGTTATTATTATTGCTCTCGGTGTTGCGGCTGGGTTGGGTGCGACCTATTTTCTTTACCAGATTCCCGAGCTGAAGGCTGTAAGCGAAGGATTCAGCGAACCCCTGTTTCGCACCCTCAGCTCCGGCTTGAAGAGACCGAATTTCAGGAAGTACTTTATTGCCCTCTTCTTGGGTGTTCTTGCCTCCTCCATGTTCACTCCCTTTTTGGTGGTGTACTTTAAAAAGGTCTATCTGTTGATGGACAACAAGATCATTCTCTTTACCGTTATGGGAAACCTGGGCAGTCTCCTTATGGCCGCCATTAGCGGGTATACAACGGACAAGTTGGGGGCAAAACCCCTCTTCTTCAGCTTTACCGGGGTCCTCATTTTTACCCTGGTGCCTATTATTATCTCCCCCAGTGTGGCCCACCCCCTGTTTCTCGTCATCTTTCCCGGAATGATCTACTTTTTCCAGATGATGGGAAACACAGGTACCATCAGCTCGGGAAGGACCTATCTGTTGAGCATTGTAAACTCCAAAGAACAGCTGAATATGGGGATAATTTTCTTCCTAACCGCCGGAGTTTCCGGTGCTTTAGGCTCCCTCTTCGGTGGTGCTATTCTCCAGAAGCTCCTCGATATTCCGGGGATCTTAGAAACTGATGCCTTCAGACTTTTCTTTGGCCTGCTCCTCCTTATCTATGTGGTAATGCTCTTCCTCATCTATTCACTGGACAATACATCCCCCTACTCCATTAGGAGCGCCCTGACCTATATTCTCTCTCCCCGGGACTTAAAGTCCCTGGCTCTGGTGCGAAAATTCGAGAAAACAACCAGTGCCGATGAAGACAGAATCGTCATACAGGCCCTACAGGATGCTCCTTCCAAACTGACCTCGGAAGAAATAGCATCCAAGCTTAGATCTCCCCGTTTTATGGTCCGTACGAAGGCCCTTCAGGCCTTTTTCCAGCTTCCTTTGGACGACCAGATAAAACAGTCCCTCATATCAGACGTGAAAAATCACCCCTACACCACTGCCTATATCGCCGCGGAGATTATCGGTGAGCGAAACATTAAAGAGGGGACCAAGGTCCTTCGCTCGGCCCTCTCCTCGAAGGATTACTTTCTTGCTGGAAAGTGCATGGTAAGCCTCGCCCAGCTGCAAGACGCGGAGAGTCTTCCCAAAATTGAAAAAATCCTAACGAGAACAAAAAACCCCCGGCTTATCCTCCACGCTGCCAGGGCAATTGAAATCTTCGGTAAACCCGAGGCGGTCCCCCTCCTTCTAGCAAAAATGGAAACCAAAACTGCCCCCTTCCTAAGAGACGAGATTATCCTCAGTATTGCCGGGACCTATGGATGGGGAGAACAATTCTATAAAATATACGAATCCTTTCTGGAAAAAGCCGGTGATGGTGTTGCCAGATTGAAGGACATTATCCTTGAGGGGAACGGAGATGGAAAATCCCGAAGTAACACAAAACCGGGAAAAAGAAAAGGGCTGAGAAAAAGTAAAAAGCAGAAAGGGGAAGCATTAGCTCCGGCAAGAAAGGAGCTCCTTGTTAAGATGATAGATTCTCTTATGGAAAACGAGGAGGCTTTTCAAGAGACGGTCCTCTCCATTCTCGAAGAGCTTAAAATCCCCATGGGAGAAAAACACACGGAAGCCTACTTTATGGAGGTCGTGAAAAATCCTCTTCTCTTGAAACTTGAGAGGGTAAGGTTTCTCACAGCTGCGGTAATTGTGTTTACCGCTGTAAACACAAGAGATTAGTTCTTGTCCTTTTTCGCCTTCTCCGCTTTCCTGCTTATTCTGTTCCACACCCCGGCCAATCCCATGGCCTTTTTCATAGCGATTAAGGTTTCCCTAGCTATACTTCTCATAGCCATAGTACCGTCATAGATAACCTCATCTACGTACCCTTTTTTGGAGAGATACTCCTCTCTTTTTACCCTGAATGGGTCTAAAAAGGCGTTCAAGGCAGCGCTTAATTTTTCCTTTACCTCTACATCTCCCACCTTGCCGGCAGCATACCGTTCCTTTAGGTCTTCCACCTCCGCCTTATTCGGATTGAAAATATCGTGGTAGATGAACACCGGGTTCCCCTCCACCTTTCCGGGGATGTCCGCCCGTACTCGGTTCGGATCAGTATACATGCCAAACACCTTTTTCCGGACCTCTTTTGCCGAATCGGAGAGGAGAATAGCGTTATTGAGAGACTTTGACATCTTTGAACTACCGTCGGTACCGACTAGGGTAGGCACATCTCCAATAAGCGCCTCCGGTACGGGGAAGACTTCTCCGTAGAGGCTATTGAAACGACGGGCGATTTCCCGGGTTAGTTCAATATGGGATTCGTTGTCCTTTCCAACGGGAACCAGATTTGCCCGCGGCATGAGGATGTCCGCCGCCTGGAGCACGGGGTACCCTAAAAGACCGTAAGGCATCTCCACGAGATTGGCGGAACGGGCCATATCCTTAAGACTGGGCATTCGCTGAAGCCGGGGCACCGTTACGAGCATTTCAAAAATGAGGTTCATCTCGTACACTTCGTGTACCGCGGACTGGAGATAGATTGTAGAAATAGAAGGATCAATTCCGCAGGCAAGATAGTCTAATACCATCTCCCGGGCATTCTCACTTATTCCCTCTATATTCTCTTTCGAGGGCTTTGTCGTTAACGTGTGAAGGTCCGCGATAATAAAATTGCAGGTATATTCCTTCTGCAGCTTGACCCTGTTCTGTAAAGACCCTACGTAATGTCCTATGTGAAGCTTTCCTGTTGGTCTGTCTCCGGTGAGTATAATCTTTTTTTCCATAGTCTCTTTTTATACCTCGAATAGCGGGGAAGAATCAATCCTGAACAGCTGAAGCTGTGGCATTAAAGGTATTGGTTATTCGTTTTCCACGGGTGTCCCCATGCGGGTTTTCTGCCTTCCAGGCTTCCTTTTTTTCCGTTTCCGCTTTCTCCCCGTTCCCATAAGAATACTCACCGGCTTCAGGTAGGGGACATTCTGGCAGACTATTTTAATGGTTACCATAAGGGGGACGGAGATGAACATCCCCACGATACCCCAGAGCCATCCCCAGAAGATCAGGGCGAAGAGGATAACCACCGGACTTAGATTGAGCCGCTGCCCTTGAAGTTTCGGGTCCATAAGATTTCCAATGGCTATTTGTATAGAGATCTGGGATATAGCGACAGCCAGCATACTCCCCACACTGGGATAAAACTGGATAAAACCCAGAAGAATCGCCACAACCACCAAGACAGCGGAACCGATATTGGGAATAAAATTGAGAAAAAAGGCGGTAATTCCAAGGACCAGCGGGAAATCGAGTCCGATTATGCTAAGGGTAATCCACACAAGAAAACCGGTTAAGGAGCTTACAAAAAGTTTTACACCGAGATATCGTGCAGTCTCCCTGGATATGTGCTCCAGGACAATCCCCACGCCCCTGGCAGTATGCGCGGGAAAAGCCGCCTTCAGTTTCGCCTTAAAGTGGTCCGTCTCTAGAAAGAGGAAAATAAGGATAATGGTTATGATAAACACCGTAGCAATAAAGTTCATGAAAGACCCGGAAACGGGAAGAATGGAGTCCCGAATGGCACCGGTCCAATCGAAATCAGTAACTAAATTTGCCTCGATATCCAACCGGTACAGATACCTGTCTACCAGGTCCTGAAATATCTCCTGGAACCGCAGCTCATATTTGGGAAACTCCCGGATAATCGCCTGGGTAGTGGTAAAGAAGAAAAGCCCCAATAGGTAGAAGAAGCCGAAGATCATAAGAATGACCAAGGTAATGGCCAAAACGAGGGGAAACCTGAGCTTGCGACGCAGGAGCTTAATTATCGGATTGAGAATAAAAGAAAGCAGGAGGGCCACCACTAGAGGAAGTACCACCGATTGGGTCACATTCAGTACAAAGCCTACCGCAAACACCACAAGAATACCGAGAAAAATTGCTGTTACTTTCTGTATGTTTTCCAGCCGCATACGGGGACAATAGCATATTTAGATGTTTCTTTTAAGTATTTTTATTGTTAAATTTTGATTATTCCTCAAAGGGTGATTTTTTTCATACACTTCCATTATACTGAAGCCATGGAGGAACAACCATCACCTAACACTAAGACCTCTTTGAAAGAGCTCACCGCTGGTTGTAACCGGTTCGAGTCGTGGCATCGGCAGGGCGGTCAGCCAGGCTTGGAAGTAAAAAAACTAAGCAGCCACTTTCAAAATTAACCAATTTTGAAAGATCCTCTAAGGAAGTACGATGATACACAGCTTGAAAGGAAAAACACCGGACACAAAAAAAGCCCTCTTTATCGCGTGGAACGCGGAGATTGTCGGAGAGGTCTACTTGGGACAGGACAGTTCCATATGGTTCTCGGTAACTGCCAGGGGAGACATTGCCCCCATTTATATCGGGAAGCGGACCAATATTCAGGACAACACCGTCCTCCATGTGGATACAGACGCGCCCCTCCGCCTGGGGGAAGACGTTACCGTTGGACACAGTGCGGTTCTCCACGCCTGCACCATAGGCGATAATTGCCTCATCGGAATGGGGGCGATAGTGTTATCTAACGCGGAGATCGGTGAGGAATCCCTCGTCGGTGCCGGAGCCCTGGTTACGGAACAGAAGAAGTTTCCTCCCCGGTCCCTCATCGTCGGTTCCCCTGCCCGCTCTATAGCGGCGTTAACTGACGGGGACTTAGAAAAAATTAAAGCCAATGCCGAACGCTATTGTAAACGGGCACGGGAATTTGCCTCTGCATTGGAGGAGATTGATTAATCGCTGCTATTAATTAATCGCTTTTAACAATTACATTAGTCGTAGGAGCGTCGGGAACACCTTTTACCCGCGCCTGAATGGTCCTCCCAAGAAAGATTTCCGAGCCGTCGGCAGTGCGGGATATTCTATCGTTAATGGTCATTTCCACATGGTCCTCGCTGGTACCGGCCCTCCTCGCTGTCTTTAGAATTTCTTTGCGCAACTCTTCCGCTGCCCATTCGTGGGCCACGTTGAAATCGCTGAAGTGTTTGTTTTCTAATAGCCCCTGAACAATGAAGAACCCTTCAGAAGAGGGAACAATAGAAGCCGTCTGGGTAACGGTAACAAAACTGGTTATGGCGCCCACAGCATTGGCCACTTCGGCATGCTTCGGAATAATAATGTCAATATCCATTCTGTCTTCGACAGGCCTCAAGAAGAACCCTACCGGCGCCCCTAACCCTATTACAGGATAGTGAAACCGAACTGAGAGAGTAAGACTTTTATTCCCCCCCGAAAGAACGTTTTTCACCATTTCTCCGCAGAGCCCGCATTTTCCTTTTATGCTAAGATCATCGCCGTGGACCAGCTGTTTCCTAAGCAGTTCCGTGGCGACCCTCTCCTCTATAATCTGGAATACCCTCCCCATTAGTTCCTCCACCCCGTATTTCGCCCGGCGGGAAACGATTGTTATATACCGCTCAGCGGTTTCGGAATTCCAGAGGTCCAGCTGACCTCTATGGTGAAGCAGGTCGGTAGGGGTAAGTCCGGACCGTTGAATAAGATGACGTTCTTCCAGCTTGTGAACAGGGACCATCATCCAGTGGCCCATCCCCATTTTCGCCCCCAACTCCAGAAGGGAATAAGGTCGTTCCCGCAACAGATCGAGTACTTGATGTTCCTGGTCGCTTAAAACCGCTTCCGCCGCAGAATGGCCGGCATCACAGCTGTTACCGGGAGAAGTAGCGGTAAAGAGTTGTACCGGTTCGGAGGAGGAGGAGTAATCATCGATATGACGCTTAAGAAAATCAATAGCTTCCTGTACATCCGCCTTGTCACCCAGCCAGGATACCGGAGCGATCCTCTTAGGTCCTACTGATACTACCTGCTCTTCAATTTTAATTTCGCTGTCCCCGCCCAGACCGACGGTACTCATATCCAGGGCTTTCACATGGGTGCGCCAGCCGCCAACCATTGCCCCGGCGGGCTGAACGGCGACCTTTCCCTCACTGAGCATGCCAATGTCCGAGGTAGTACCGCCGACATCGATTACAGTGGCCTCCGGAATGCCGGTGAGAAAACGAGCACCCGCAATACTTGCCGCCGGACCGGAGAGGATGGTCTCAATCGGACGTTCCCGGGCAACCGCCTCGCTCATAAGGGACCCGTCGCCCTTAACAACCATAATCGGCGCTTTAATTCCGTACCTGTCCAAAGATACTGTTACATCCGCAATAAAAGCCTCCAGCAGGGGGATGATCCGGGCGTTTAACACCGCCGTATTTGCCCGAACAAAGAAGTTGAGGATGTCCGAAAGCTCATGACCGCAGCAGATGTAAAGCCCGGTGCTCTCCATAAGAACCTTCTTTACCGCCAATTCATGAACAGGATTAACAGATCCGCCGTACCCGGAGACTGCAAAGACCTCTACTCCCTCTTCATTTTTCATAGAGAGAGCGGTCCGCCTTACCTCCTCGGGGTCGATGGGCTCGATCTCGTTGCCGCTGATATCCAGTCTGCCTTTAATTACGGCCTTAGGGGCGTGTTTTATTTCGGCTGGATAAAAAAAATTCGACGGCATAAGAAGAAGTCCCACCTTCTGTCCATGACCTTCCACAATGGCGTTAGTGGCCAAGGTGGTAGAAACCGATACAAGCTCCACCTTCTTAAGCAAGTCTCCCTCTATACTTTTAATGGCGTTTTCTATTCCGATGGTAAAATCCCACTTGGTGGTAAGGGCCTTTCCGGTGGAGACAACGGTATTATCGGGAAAACGATAGATTACCGCGTCGGTATAGGTCCCGCCGGCATCTATACCCAGTCCGTATTCTCTTTTTCGCCGCTCCTCCCCACTGCCTTCTGTTGGGGCTGCGGTTTCACCTGAAGAGGTTTCTCTATTTTGGGCATTGGAGGTCCCCGTGAATACCGGCGCCGCGTTTAAGGCTTTCACCGTGGGATCGTATACGGTCCTGTAGTGTGGAGGAACGAAGAGGACCTCTTTCTCCAGTTCCCTGTCCTCAAACTCCGCGTCATCGTAGAGGAGAACTTTTTTAAGAAGGTCCAGGGTCCCCGGCAGCCGTGCGTACTCCCATCCGAATTCCTCCGCCATGGCCTTTGCGTACCCGGCGTATTTCTCTTTCTCGCCCGCCCCGGTATCAATAAACGCGGCGCGTTGGTAGTTCCTCTGCCAGCTGGAGAGGAAGTGGACTATGGCCTCGGCATTCTCCTTCCCGTATTTTTTCTCCAGCTCCTCCCTATGGACATCCTCCTCTAAAGAAGAGGCTTTCCTTCTGGAGGAAAGCTTCACCACATTTCCCTTCGGGTCTACCTTCCCCTCGTACCACCCCGCGGAAATGTAGTAAGTGCCGGGTTTCTCCGAGAACTCCCCGCGGTAGGCAGCGTCGCTTCCCAAAAAGAGGGCGATACAGTCGTGGACCTTGGGAATTGTCAGGGGGACCTCTCCCGCCCGAATATCTACGGTACCGTGTCCGCAGAGTCCATAACCGACGGCAATGCGATCTACTCCGGAGACCCGATCTATTGCCTCTTGGAGTCGATCGTGAAGCTCCGCCGGCGAGGAGTGCAGCCCGCCGGGAAGGTACTCAGCGGTAAGTTCAATTCCCAGCTTTTCTGCCTTCTCCTCCAGCTGTTTCATGTCTACAGCCAGGACCGCGCATCCGATAAAGTGGATTTTTTTCGCCATTTATAGTTTCCTTAGTCTATCCGCGGAATATGAGTATATGTCAGGAGACGCATCGGGACAGAACATCCAGGGCGACCCCCATGACCGCCCTCCGCTTATAGGGCATGGAGGCCCGTGTCTTTATTGCCTCCTCCACGTCCCGGGAGATCTGTTCGGCGAAGGCCGCGGCAATTTCTTCGGAGTAGACGGACCCTTCCAGGACTTCCTCCGCCCTGGGGAATCTCTTCGCCGTGGTCCCTACCGCGCCGAGGGCGACCCGAACATCCGTCATGGTTTTCGATGACTCGTCGAAATGAAACCCCACGGCCATACTTATCTTGGAGATGGTTACCGTAGCTTTCGCGCCGAGTTTTCCAAAGGCGCTTCTGAAACCTGAAGCAGGTGTGGGAAATTTCACACCAATAATGACCTCATCATGCTTGAGGCTGTTCTTCTCCACGCCAACAATAATATCGTGGATACCCCGCTCCTCCTGTTCACCTTTTCCGTTCAGCACGAGCACCTTCGCGTTAAGAACGAGCAGAGGGGCTGGGGAATCGGCACAGGCTGACGCGTTGGCAATGTTTCCGCCGATGGTTGCGCGGTTTCGAACCTGGGGAGAGCCCATATGGGAAGCGGCGCCGACCAAACAAGATACCCCGTTCTGTAGTTCAGCGACGGCGGCGATTTCCGAGAAAGGAAGGGCGGCGCCGACAGTTATGTCCCCATTGGCAGCCTTCACCTGTCTCATTTCATCAACCTTGTCCAAGCTGATGAGATAATCCCCTTCCCCGCGAGTATTTCTTACCTTCTGAACGTAATCGGTACCGCCGCAGATATATCTGGAGCGGGGAGTTGTTTTTTTTATTACTTCTATAAGTTCCTTTTTATTCTGTGGAGAAACTACACTGTTAAAATCCATTGTATCACCCGCTTTTTCCTAAGATTCTTTCTTACTTTTTCATAACTGTGGCCGCCTCTTTAATGGCGTCCACTATCTTTGTGTACCCCGTGCATCTGCAGAGGTTCCCGGAGATGGCCGTTCGGATATCCTCCTCCGTGGGTTCAGCGTTTTTCATGAGTAATGCCTTAGTGGACATGATCATGCCGGGGGTGCAGTATCCGCATTGAATAGCGCCGTTATCCACAAATGCCTGCTGGATGGGGTCGAGTTCACCGTTCCTGCTGAGCCCCTCTATGGTAATAATCTCGCTGCCGTCAGCCTGAAAGGCAAGGACTAGGCAGGAGAGGACCGCTTTTCCGTCCATCAGCACGGTACAGGCGCCGCATTCCCCCTCACCGCAGCCCTCTTTCGATCCATTAAGGTAAAACCTGTCCCTTAAGAGATCCACCAATCGCATTGTCGGGGAAACTTCATCCGTATATTTTCGGCCGTTTACTGTAAGTGTTATTGGAACCATTGGTTTTGGGACTCTCCTTACATTCTTTTTGCTATCTCAGCAACTTTCAAAATTAACCAATTTTGAAAGAGCCTCAAGAGAATGATAATCCTGAGATTGTCAGTTGTCAATGTTAATCAGGCCATACAAGGCAAATAGACATGGGTAGATTCCAATAATTGATAATGAAAACGTGTTTCTTTCAATTCTTTTCCCTAGTTCGGCCAGTTCTCCTCGATTTGGGACTTTATAGCGTCGTAGGGCTGGGCCCCGGCGAGACGCATAACCGGTTCTCCCTTCCAGAACATCATGATGGTGGGTATAGACTGCACCTGGTACTGGGCGGCCACATGCTGCTTTTCATCCACGTTTACCTTTATCGTTAGGAGCTTTCCCTTATACTCCTTGGCGATTTTTTCTACGGTAGGCGAAACCATCCGGCAGGGCCCGCACCACTCCGCCCAGAAATCCACTAAGACCGGTTTCTCTGAGGTTTTTATAAGATCAAAAAAAGATTTTGGAAGTTTGCTCATGGTTTCTCTCCCTATATTGAAGCTATCACCGTGTGTATGAAATATACTGCTCTAAAAGGGAGGAGAAAAGAAAGAATCTAAGTATTAACAGGAAACACGTACGCCCTTCAGCAACCCTGTAACAGCGCTACACAATATCCTTTATACTCGACACTGGTGAATAGAATCCGTGTTTTTTCATCCTTTCGAGCATGGCGTCCGCTTCATCTGCCGAAAGGCTTCCTCCGGTAGCAGCCGCGGAAAGAATACCGACGGTACCGGTATATTGTATGTTGTTCTCTTTACAAGCCGCGCGCGCTTTTCTGTCATCGGTTACGACAATTCCGCCTCTCGAAAGAGCACAAGCGAGGCAAGACGCTTCTCCGGCACCGAGGTATCTTCTGAAATACGCGATTTTTTTAAGCTCTTTCGGGGTAAGAGAATAATGGACGATCTTTTTAGGGCCCAGATATGAGTACGCCGCGTTCAGCTCCCCATAGCCGCAGGCAATTCCTTGAGCAATCTCATCGAGTACTGCAGACGTGACCAGTATTCTTCCTTGGTACCGGTCGATCAGCCATGGAAGACTATCGGCAAAAAGAAAATTGGAGAGGACCACCGTGTCGAACCAGAGTTTTCTCCTATTCGGCATTAATTATATCATCCTGGTTGAATGCGTTGTTCTCCGCAATGTCATGTTCGAAAAGCCAGGACCGCGTATCATATACCGATTTTCCCATAGTCTCGGAGAGCTTTCCAATACTGATATACCCTCCCCGATACGCCTCGATCGCCCGTTTTTGATGAGTGGGAAGGTCCAAATTGTCCGGTTGGTAGGTCGAGGATACCGCCTCCCTTACCAAATCCGAAACGGACTGGCCCTTTCTTTTTGAAAGCTCTTTAAGCCCGTCGGCAATCTGTTTTTTCATTTTTATGTGAAGGGTCGTGTCTTCAATTCCTTCCATTCCCATGCTTCACCTCCATAGTATCTTATTCGGTATATCTATAGCTTTTATGATACTTTATACCTTTTCTAATTATACTGCAAGCATGTACGATGCTTTCACAATGTAACCGGGTAAAAGGACTTCCCTTTCGTCTAAAGGCTTTATAAGCCCGTCGGCAATCTGTTTTTTTATTTCTTGTTAGTGCGGTGAATAGATGGTATATTCGCCGCATATAAGGCGGTGAATATGAGGTTTATTTATCAACACTCCGGTTGGCCGGACCTTACCTGGGATTCCGACACTCTCAATGATATCCTCGGGCCAGTGCGCTTTCATGAGGGGCTCCTGCTCGGGCAAATGCGGTCCCTTGGGTTCGATACACGCAGCGAAGCGGTGCTCCTCACCGTAACCAGCGATGTTGTTACTACATCGGCAATAGAAGGGGAAAAACTAGACCCCCGGCAGGTTCGGTCTTCCATCGCGCGGCGCCTCGGGATGGACGCCGGCGGCCGAAGCACCAGTTACCTTCTACCGGACAAAGATGACAAGCTCCAGCAATAGGGTGTTTTATGATTATAATTCCCTGTAAGGCAGGGAGCAGATTATGACCTTTATCACCAATACGGTAATACTAACAGGTTGATACATACTGTTTCTTTCCGGCATTATTACACCCTGCGGAGGAACTATCCATGAAATACGATGTCATTGTTATTGGTGCCGGACCGGCGGGCTCTACGGTTTCTTCCCTTCTCCTGGAAAATGGAGCAAAGTCCGTACTCCTTCTCGAGAAGGAGCGTTTCCCCAGAGTAAAGCCCTGTGCCGGGGGAATTTCCCCCAAAACGCTTAAGCTCCTCCATGAGCTTGGCCTTCTAAAGGAGATTGAGCAAACCCTGGGGAAAGACCTCTATCCTATCCGCGGAGCCCGGGTTGTATCGCCTTCTGGAAGGACCTTGATCTTTAGCGGAAGAGACGAAGCGGCTGTTGCCCCCCGTCCCCTTTTCGATTTCGCCCTTTTAGGGATAGCGGAAAAGCGGGGCGCCCGCGTCAAGGAGGCTTCTGAAGTTCATTCCTTTGCCGGAAACAGTGAAGGGGTGCGGGTGGTCCTCTCTTCCGGTGAAACCTTTACAGGTAAGTATGCCGTTAATGCTTCCGGGGGAGGCTCTCGATTTCGCCTTACCGTACCAAAAGAAGAGCTTATGACCTCCTGCATGGGATGGTACGAAGGGATTCCCTATACCAATAATTCTCTGGAGATGATCTTTGATCCTGGTTTAACGCCTCACTACGGATGGCTTTTTCCGGAAAGCGATACCCGCTGCAATATTGGGATCTGCATGCTAAACAACAACCGGCGGGGAATCTCCGTTGTGGATATCTTTAACGCCTTTTTAGAAAAACAGATCCTCCCCCGATGCGGCGGGAAATCCCCTAAGGCCCTGGGGGGATTAAACGTCTTTCCCCTTATCTGTTCTCTGCCGAGCAAGCTTCCCCCAATGGAGGATCGCTGCCTTCGAGTAGGAGAAGCCGCCGGGCTTGTCCACCCCTTTACCGGAGAGGGTATTTCCTTCGCGTTGAAAAGCGCTTACCTGGCGGCGCAAACACTTGTACAGGGGATACGGGAAGACACAGACTTTTCGCTCCTTGAACGGAACTACAGGAACAGCCTTAAACGTAACTTTGAAATACCCTTGCGCTTCTCTTCGGTAATGAAGGCGTGTACCGCCGGATTTCTCAACGCCGCCGGCGTGGTTTCAATACCTCCTCTTACCAATCTTATAGGGAAGATCTTCAGCAAGGTATAAGCCGCATTTGGCGGCTTCGATTCCATACTCAGAATTACTATTCCGGTAATCCGGTAATGGTTCAAATCATCCGCGACACTAAGGCAATTCAAGCCATACTATTAGTTTCTTGTAAAAGCAGATTAAATCAGATTATTGTATCGAATCAGTTAATCGGTTATAATTACAAGAAGGAGGCGCCATGCTTTTATTAACTGTTACCGATTTCTCCAGGAATCTGAAGGCCATGTTAGATCTTGTCGAATTTAAGGGCGAGGAGATCGTTCTGATTCGAAACAAGCATAAAATTGCCCGAATAACTCCCGGCTCCCCCCATCTGACGGCACTTGAAGCCATGTCTGATCTATATAGGACACTGCCGGAGGATGCGGCAGCAAACTGGGAAAAAGAATCTCGATTACAGCACAGCCTTGAGGAGGTGGACGCGTTCTCAAACGTCATGGAGCAAAGAGCAAACCACGGTATACAGTAGAGGATTATTTCATATTTCATCGCGATACTCCTAATTTATACTTCAGCATTATATTGCGCGCTTGCTTTACCTGATACGGTTTTTATAATTGCCTCTTTTTGCTGGGTTTTGCCTTCCATAGTTCGTCTCCGTTTACATCAATTTTTCCGGCGGCATCCCGCCGCAAGGTTTTATTTCCCTTATTCTTCTTATTTAAACTATACCGCTCTAAAGGTAAGGGGAAAAGAGTGAATCTTTGACTTGATAATAAACTAGTTGTCTAGTAGTTTTTTCTTATGAAAGCACTAGGAATTTTTGAAATAAAAACAAAACTTTCTCAAATCTGCGACGAAGTAGTCCGCACAGGCGAATCTGTTTTGGTTACAAAAAGAGGGAAACCCTATGTAAGAATTAATCCTCTCTATGAAACGGAGGAAAGATTCAAGGATTCGCAGGTATGGGAGGCCCGGGAAGAATACCTTAAACACCATAAGATCGATAAGGACCTTCCGCTTCCTGAAAGAAAAATTGATAACGTGGAAAATCTATTTTCTGAAAAGGACATGTAAAACGACTCAATGTTCGATTACAGGAGTTTTGAATAAGAGTTTAGAATCAATACAGCGAAATACCTTCTTGATACTTTAGTTACAGTCAGCCTTTGAAGAGAAACCCGAATCCCATTGTACTAGGGGCCTGGAAAGCGAGAGGAGACCTCTCCTGCCGCGTTTCTGTTTTCTGTGAGATGGAAGTTCTTCAAGGATTACACCTTGCAAAGAGCAAAAAACTGATACACCTGTACCAATCTGTTCTAAAAAACCGTATACCCATCCTTTCTTTTACTCGGGAAGAAGCAGAAATATACGCACAACTGCAAGGGGAGCTTAGCAAGGAGGGGAAAACAAAACCGGTTATTGATCTCTGCATCGCCGCCACAGCGCTAAAACATAACTGCATTCTTGTAACCCTTAATGTAAAGGACTTTGAAGGCATTCCGGAGCTTAGGGTTGAGGATTGGGGGAGAGACGAAAACAACTGAATACCCGGGAGGGATCTCCGACAAATCCTCTATCTCAAGATCGGGACAGTAATCGGCAACTATTTCCTCAAAAGGAATCCTTGAGTTATTTAGGCACGGTTTTACGAAATGAATATCCGTATCTATCGCTTGAGACCGGAGCACTTAACGAGGTGCGGAAAATCAATGGGAGAATTATGCAGTAGAATTCGGAATATTAAGATGCTGGCACAGCCGACGGCTTTATAATGAAAACCAGGAGTTATTATAGCTGATTGACTCCTAGCAGCGAGAAGCGTATCATTTGGTATGAAGGATTTTAGGTTCACCGAATACTTTGAAAAAGAGGTGATGACTAAACGCCCGTACATCAAGAAGGAATGGTGCACAAGGGTTGTTCTTAAACCGGAAAAGTTCGAGCCTCAGGAACATAACCGCTTTCGTTTCTGGGGTAGAATAGATGAATTGGATGGACGCTTTCCGCGGGTAGTTACACTGAAGGACAAGAAGACGATCCACAATGCTTTTCCCGATAGGAGATTTAAACCATGAAAATAAACTACTACAAAGACACGGATTCTCTGTATATTTCCCTATTTTCGAAACCAGGTACCGACAGCGTGGAAGTTTCCGAGGGTATCGTTCTTGATTACGATGCTGATGGAAATCTGGTGGGTATCGATATAGACAATGCCAGTACAAAGGTCGATCTTCGGGAAGTCGTTCTTGGAAAGATCCCTTCAGAATCAGGGACTCTGACCGCATAGATCGAACCTTGCCGATTGTATATACACGTTCCTTCAGCTTCGGATTAATGAACACTCGTTACTGTGTGAGGGGG
>CAYXSD010000033.1:15841-26478 GCA_964466335.1 uncultured Spirochaetales bacterium | reverse complement strand
TTCGTGCGTTTGGTAATGGCAAAGCCTTTGAAATCCAGCATAGGGGAGATGTATCTACCAGTTTTCTGATTGTAGGGATAGGGGAGGACCCCGAAGGGAAGCCCTATTTTTTCGAACTGGGGGATGGAGTAGGAACCGCTTAACATCATTCCCACATCTCCGGAGATAAAGGAAGAGACCATTCCATCTCTTTCGCGTTCGCTTAACAGCCCCCTCTCCTGAAGGCTAATAATATACTCCAGGGCCAGCTTTGTCGGACCATCGGTAATGGTTAGCCCCCCGTCGCGGTCAATCAGATGGTCTTTCCCAAACCCCATTTGAAAAGGTATGAGCCAGTAGGCGGAGTACACATTCCAGGAGATCGGTTCTATCGATCTGCTTCTAAGATACCTAAGAACTCCTTCTAATTGGTCCAGGTCCCAGCTGTACTGTGAAAAGCTTCCCGGGAGTTTCGCCCTTGGAAGCAGGTCGCTCCGGTAAAAAATGAGTTGACTGTCAAAGTAGAAGGGGAGGGCCCACACCCTTCCATTCAGGGTGAAACTGTTTACTCCCTTTTTCATGGTGTTAAGGGGGACCATGTAGTCCAGATTCTGCAGGGCGCCGGCATTGGTCAGGGTATGAATGTCGGCTTCCGACGTCATGATAAGGTCCGGCACCTCTCCGCCGCCCCGGAGAACCGAGATGAGCTTGGAGCTGATCTTCGGTACCTCTTGAACATTGAGATCTAATCCATGGAGATCTTCGAAGCGTCCAATTTCTTTTTTAAGCTCTCGGGTTCCCTCCCAACTAATCCAAAAGGTGAGGTCCCTTTCCCTTAGTGCTTCGCCGTATACCCGAAGAGTGCTGATTCCTGCCAGACGGGGAATGACAAGGCTAGGATCTTCACTGATGAGTTCCCACCCCATGCTTGAGCGTACAAGATAGAGGAGAAAAAAATGTTCCGCCCCCCGCGGCAGCTCAATCTCGGTGGTCCCGCCGGAATGGACGATCTCTAATGTATAGCTGCTTATCATAAGGGGAAGAACTTCCCCGAGGGAAATTCCTTTCTTCGCCGTCGGAGGGACGGGATAGGAATGCTCCTTTAGAGCGGCATCAGACCAGTTTCTATGGACTTGGCCATTAAGAACAATATCGAGGGAATATAAAGATTGTACCGCCAATAAACAGACGACTATGCTTGCTAAGAACCTCATGAGGTCCCTCCTTTCCAAATACGGGAGGCACCACTGTTTCCGGTGGCACCCTAACGGTTCGAATCCTTAAACCGAAAGGTCCATTGTTGCAAAAAATCCTCTTTCCATGAGGTTTTAATGTAATGGTATACCTTTCCGGTCCTTAGAAATTCAGAACTCGGAGGCTGTGGGGGTATTATAAAACCCAGCTGGAAGGATTGTCAACCTGAATTATACGGTCAGGGGTTATTTTGAACACTTCCTGGACGGCTTGGACGAGATAGGTCCGAACAATGAGGTAAAGATGGTTCAAGGTATTCTGCTTCGTGTTAAGAATGTAGCTAAGGATAGCGGAGAACCCCCTTCCTTCCAGCTCCATAGGACCGATTTCGTCGATAATTAGGGAGTCCGAGGAAATACCTTTTTCTATCCATTGCCTCGCCTCTTCAAAGCCGTCCACGGAAAAACTGAAGGGCCCAAAATGCTCTTTCTCTTTCCAGCCTTCAGGAAGGTGCAGTTTCAGTCTGGCAAAGGGTACTGTTCGGCCTGTTTCCAGGTCCATAGCGTTATACCCGCGGAAGAGTTCGCCCTTTTCTCCTGTAAATTCCTTGGTAAGAAGTACCCCGCGGATACCCGGCGTACCGGCAAGATGCTCTTTGGCCCAGCTCGTCTTTCCCGAGTTACGGTCCCCGGAGATAAAAAGTATTTCCATCTTCTTACTGTCCGTTTTTGGTCCTCTTTTCAGGGAATACCAGGGGTATTCCTTTATAAGCGTGTTCAAGGACCTTAATGATAGTATTATAGGTAAGATCTTCAGGGTTGTAGTGGATTGAGGCATCTCCCAAAGCGGTTTTCGCAATAAGAGGAAAGTCCTTCTCTTCTACGGCTTGTGCTCCACCTGGGGTCCTAAGTCCCGCCAAAGTGGCCGGGAGACGCCCATCTGTCTTTTTCTCCAAATCGGTTTGGAGGGACCGAATGAGCTCTACAGTTCTTACGGCCCTCTTTTCTTTGGGGGTATCAAAGTACTCCTCTGCTCCTCCAATAAACAGAAGAAGGCGTCCAATTATCTCTTCCCGGATCTCCATATTGTACTCCAACCCGTAGGGGAGGAGAATACTCATGCAGTGCCCATGGGGAACCCCGCAGACAGAACCCACGGAGTGGCCGATGGTATGTACCATCCCAACCATGGAGTTGGAGAAGGCCAATCCTGCCAGAGATGCTGCTTTGGACATGGACAGTCGTTTCTCTCTGTTTCCCGGGTCGTCCATAAGGGGTAATAGATTTTCTCTAATAAGTTCAATGCCCTTTTCGGCGAAGGAGTCGCTTAGGGGGTTCTTCCCCAGGCAGATATAGGCTTCCACGGCATGACTTAGGGCGTCCATACCTGTTGCCGCGGTAAGAAGGGGAGGAAGGGAGAGGGTCACTCTCGGATCAAGGATAACTCCATCGGGAACAAGGAAAGGAGATGTAAAGAGGAGTTTCCGTTTTTCTCTATGGTCGGATACTACAGCCACCAGGGTCAGTTCCGAACCGGTGCCCGCGGTGGTGGGAAGGGCTATTAACGGTTTAAGCGGACCTTCTATACAGTCGGCGCCATTTACGCGGGCTAAGTCTCTTATGCCTAAGCTCACCGCCATATTTACGCCTTTCCCCGTGTCTAAGGCAGAGCCTCCCCCAACAGCAATTATTCCATCGCACCCTTTCGCCTCGTAGAGGGATGCCCCCTCGGATATGGTATCCACATCCGAATCGGGGGGTACCTGGTCATAACGATGTTCTGTCGGTATATCGGCTTTCTGAAGAATTGGATCGATCAGGTCGAAGATGCCGGCTTTTACTATCCCCTGGTCTGTTATAATCAAAGGATTATCTATGGAAAGGGACCGGCAAAGATCGGGGAGTTTCTCCAGAGCCCCATCATGGGCATAGAGTCTGGTCTTGCTTATGAATTCAAAGTAATCGGGGAGTTCCTCGCCAATTTTTGATTGGCCCTTTTTTGTCCCCTGTGTTCCCGGGTATTTTCTCCTTTCCTGCCAGGCCTCTTTTAGGATAGAGAGGAGGGTATGTTCATCGGACCAGCCGGGATGGTTTTCAACAAGGGTGCGGGCAATTCCTTCAAGCGTTGGTTCCGCTATCCCCGCGGTCCGTAATGTGGCGGGAAGGACCGCCGGATATCGTTTAGAGAGGGTACTTAAAAAACGGTCTATGACTTCCGTGCCGAACTCCGCGCTTATTCTTTTATCAGGTAACTCCCCAAAATCCTCATCCTTTCCCAGCTTAACAAAAAGAGAGGACAGCCTCGCGGCGAATTCTTTTTCAAATACGATCTTCAGAGCCGCGGGGAGGATAATACCCATGTATGTCCCGGCGGGCAAAATACCGTTTTTCTGGAGGGACATTCCTAAGGTATAGATAAGGCCGGGAGCGGCGTTTGACCAGGCAATTTCCCCCGCTATGGAAGCAAGGGCCACACCCGCGGCTGCTTGGTTTTTTCCGGTTACTCCCAGGGCGCGATCTCCGTACTGTAAGAGGAGTTTCATGGAGGTAAGGGCATAGGACTCTCTGAAGGGGTCTTCCTCAGAACGAAGGTACACCTCCAAACTTCGTGAAAAGGCGGCACAAATCCGTGGGAGCATGGAAGAAACGGGAATTTTTTCTAGAATCCGCGGACTAATGAAAATACAGTTCGGAAAATTCAGGGGGTGGCTAAAAAGTGTATTCTTTACCCGGAAGGTACATCCTCCTTCGTCCTGTTTACCCCTGTTCGTCGTAAGTACTGTTAGGGGATCCAGAGGCGCGGAGGGCAGTTTGTCCGGGCCCAAGTTCTCCATTCTTGCTGTGTTGGTCCCCTTCATATAGCGCAGGGTCTTTGCCGTCCGTACCGCCTCTTCTCCCGCGGCAACCAAGCCGTCGTACTCCTGGTTGGTGTACAGGGAATAGAGTTTCTGTATTCGCTCTTCCTCACCTTCCTCCGGTCCGAGGGAGATAATTGAAATCGATGGAATATCCTGAAGGACGGACCGCTGTACCCAACGTTCGAGTTTTTGAGGTTTCTCAGCTCCGCTGAGGAGACAGAGGACCTTATGACACTCCAGCCTCCTCATTTCCAAGGTAAGATTTTCCAAGGCACCCTCTCCGAAAAGGACCTTCGGTACGCTTTGAAAATGCACTTTTTCTCCTTATCTATTCAGCCGCTTTCAAAAATTAGCCGAACCAATGTAATAACACGCAGTCGGGGCGTGCTTCGTGTAGTATTTTCTTTCGGGAGTCTCCTCTAAAAGACCCATAGGACCCTTAAGTAGAGAAGAAATCGTTTTTTTCCTTTTTGAGAAACATCCTCCAATCGCTTAACTGCCTTTCGAGCAATACCTTTAGGAAGGAGGAGAATTTCCAATCTGCTTAAAATGCGAAGGACCCTGCACGTTTCCGGAAGAGGTCCCCTAACAATTATTCTATTCCGTGCGGCAGCGAGGGAGCTGTTCTCCTTAAAGCCGAACACGCGCATTGCTCCCCGGGGGTTTTTAAATTCAATAGAAACATCCGGCATTGTCTCCTCCCCAATAGATAGATCGGAGGATATACTCACCATCCCAGACTTGCTTATGCTGAGGGATGGACCTAAGGGCAGCACAGCGAGCCGAAAGGAAAAATCCTCGGGGAATTCGGCCCATTCATCCCGCAATGTTTCATCCAGGACAGAGGCGGCATGGAGGGTGCGGCCCAAGACCCAGAAGAGAACCCGGAGATAGATGCCCTGCCAAAATCGGCCGGCCGGTTTTATTACATAGGGCGGGATCATACGTGGCGGTACTCCTATTTGAATACGATGGCGTATTCCAATGGTTTGTGAAGAAGGAGAGCATCGAGAAGGGGTATACTGAACACAACGGTTTCACCCTTCCTTGTCCCCCCTTTTTGGGAAACAATCGTGCCCTTTACCCTTACCGTTATGGTTATTGTCCCTCTCCTTATTGCTGAAGGTGCTTCTTCCCCCATGGCGAATTCCATCATATCTAGGTATTCTTCTCGGGTAATGTCGTCGTTCTCCTGTGGACCGAACATATCAATGAAGGGCTTACTGTCCTCGGGGAAGAGTCCTGCTATCTGCGGAAAGTTCTCCCTGGTAATGTAGAGGGCGAATTTACTTTCCCCCCCGCTTCGCTCATAGGTGACCGCCCCGGTCCGGGTGAGGAGTTTCTCTGATTGAAAAATCGCCTCCACATCTTTGAAGGTGAATCGCCCATTCAGCTCCCTCGGGTTTGGTGTGTTAAGGGACCTAACCACAACACCCGGTTTTTCCTCTAGGTCTTTCTCAATCTTTTCCAGATCGAAAACACTATTATTGGGTCCTTTTGTCCCTTCTCCGGCAAGATCGCTCATCTCTTTGATGTAATCCACCAGAAAGGGCTGCATTACTACATGGAAGGATAGTTCTCCCGAACCGTCCGGCTCCAGTATCGCCTCGTTTTCCATGCTGCAGGAAAACAAGAAGGGGAAAAGGGAGATTCCGATAACTAATAAAAGAAGGTGTACGTAAGGTTTTCTATTTTTCATTATAGTTAGAACTTACACCGTTTCCAGAGCAATTTCAATCATGTCGGTGAATGTTCTTTCTCTCTCTTCTGGTGTGGTTTTTTCGTTGGTGAGGATATTGTCGCTCACTGTAAGAACGGCCAGGGCCTTCGCCTGAAACTTTGCTGCTAAAGTGTAGAGGGCTGCTGCCTCCATTTCTATTCCTAAGACCCCATACTCGGCCCATTTCTTCCAATACTCCGGATTATCGTGGTAGAAGGAATCGCTGCTGAAAATATTGCCCACCTTTACCGTGGTCTCCTTGGTTTTGGCGATCTGCCATGCTCTTTCGAGGAGCTCGAAATCCGCCACGGGAGCAAAATGCGCCCCGGGAAACCGAATGGTATTGGTCCCTGAATCCGTTGACGCGGCCATGGCTATAATGATTTCCCTAAGCGAGAGGTCAGGCTGAATGGATCCGCAGGAACCCACCCGGATAAGGGTTTTTACCCCATACTCTTGAATAAGCTCATGGACGTATATTGATATAGAAGGTATACCCATACCGGTACCTTGAACGGAAATCCGCTTCCCCTTGTAGGTCCCGGTGTATCCGTACATTCCACGAATGGTGTTGTATTGAACAGGGTTTTCGAAAAATTGTTCTGCTATGAATTGTGCTCTTAAGGGATCTCCCGGGAGAAGAATGGATTGGGCAATGTCGCCCTTTTTTGCACTTATATGATTACTCATTTCTTGTAAACTCCTGGCAACTATAATAGTATCGACTATAATAGTATCAAGAGAAGGTTTCGTCAAACCAATCCGGCATCAACCAATCCGGCATTAATGGTAAAGATAGAACGTCTGAGGAGCAAAACATGGAATATATTTTAGTCATTAATTGCGGCAGCTCATCCTTAAAATATGAAGTCTATGAGATGCCCGGGCGGAATAGTTTGGGAAAGGGTATTGTAGAACGGATTGGAGAAGAAGAGGGAAATCTGAAACAGGAGTCGGTGAACGGTCTCTACACGCTGAAACAGAATATTCCCGATCATCTTACCGCTATGAAACGCACTGCTGAAGCCCTATCGGATCCGGTAAAGGGGATTATTCCCTCTTTGGATACAATTAGCGGAGTGGGCCACCGGATCGTCCACGGGGGAGAGGAGTACGCCGAATCGGTAATAATCGATAAGGACGTAATACGGGTAATCGATGAAAACTCCGAACTCGCTCCCCTTCACAATCCGGCCCATCTCATGGGCATAAAGGCCGCCATGGAGCTCTTTCCCAGCTCTCCCCAGGCGGCGGTATTCGATACGGCCTTTCATCAGACCATGCCCCCGGCGGCTTACATGTACGGCCTCCCCCGGGACATGTACGAGAAATATAAAATCCGCCGTTACGGGTTCCATGGTACTAGTCATAGGTACGTGGCGACAGAAGCCGTTGCTTTGATGAAGCGTTCCATGGAAAATACCAATGTAATTTCCTGCCATCTAGGAAACGGCGCCAGTATTACCGCCATTGCCCATGGGAAATCAATCGATACATCCATGGGGTTTACCCCCTTAGCCGGATTGGTAATGGGTACCCGCTGCGGGGACCTGGACCCGGCCATTGTTCTCTATCTTCTCGAGAGGGGATATACCGCCGAGGAACTCAACGAAATTCTCAACAAGGAAAGCGGCCTCATCGGCCTTTCGGGAATATCCAACGACCTTAGAGACCTGGAAAAAGCGGCGAAAGAGGGAAACAAGCATGCCCAGGAAGCTTTAGAGGTGTACGCCTACCAGATACGAAAGTACATTGGTGCCTATGCTGCCAATATAGTAAAGATTGATATTCTCGTATTTACCGGGGGTATCGGTCAGCATGGAACGAGAATGCGTGAGAGGATCTGCCACCGGTTGGAAAATATCGGTATTTTCATGGATTATCGGAGGAACCTGGAGATAGGGGCAGGCTCGGGGGTCATTTCAACAAACTATTCTCCTACCGCCATCCTCGTTATCCCCACGAACGAGGAGCTCCAGATAGCTATTGATACGTACAATCTTATTGAAAAAGAGAATGGATAGATTTAGTGTGTGTCATCTTGAGAGGATCTTCAGGAATAATTACAATAACACTATAACAAAAGTGAAGGAGGCAGGGTTTGAAAACATGCGGAGCCCTAAAAGTAATGAGCGATTTCACCCAGAAAGAGAGTACCGTTATTATTCATCCCAATGACGGATTCGATCTTGGGTTAATGACGGTAAGTTACGATGTGGATATTTACTACAACATCAGCGAAGAGGACCTTGCTGCCGGGAAGGGCACTCCTCTTTCCGGAAAAATCGAATTAAAAAATGAGTGTACAAACGGTACGGCAATCTTAAGTATGAAGAGCGTTGAAAAAATGGGAAAACCGAAGAATGTCTTTCTCTGTTACGACAGTGGAAAGCTCCTCATACGCCCCGATGGTAACTAGCCTAATGCGCGAAGGTACATCCTATAAGAAGAGGCCTTGTATTGGTTTCTAAAATTGAAAGATTAAAAGTCCTAACCGACAATGTTCCGGCTTTTATTTATCAGTGGTACGAAAGGAAGAACGGTGAGCGGGGATATTACTACGTCAGCCCCGGATGTGAAAGAGTGTATGGAGTTCCGGCAGAAGACCTGATTAAAGACTGGCAGAATCTGCCTCTTTACGAGAAAGACCAGGCGGGATGGCGGGAAACTATTCAAGAGGCGATTAGGGAGAACAAGGACTGGGAATTTGAGGGCCGATTCGTACTTCCCGACGGGTCGCTAAGGTGGTGGCGGGGCTTAAGCAGTCCTACCTGGTCCGAGGAAGGAGAGGTAGTCTTTAACGGGGTTATAATAGATATTCAGGAACAGAAAAACCTTGAAAAGGACCTGGCGGAGAAGGAGGCTTTTTATCGTCTTCTCTTGGAAAACGCTACCGATATGATATCCGTCCATGAACCGGACGGAAGATACAAGTATGTTTCTCCTTCCTGCGAAACCCTATTGGGGTATGAACCGGAAGAACTTATAGGTAAAGATGCCTATATCTTCTACCATCCTGAAGATCTGGCGGTAATCCGCCGTTCCCATACCTCCGTGAGCGGCCATGCTGATGTTCCCAGCACGGTGAGGTACCGGATACGCCATAAGTTCGATTCCTTTATCTGGTTCGAAACCACCAGCAAGTCGGTATACCATCCCGGGACCAATGAAATTAAAGAAATTATCTGCATTTCCCGGGATATTACGGACAGGAAAAAGACGGAGGAGCTCCTTGCCAAGAGCGAAGAACGTTTCAGGGACGTTTCCGAAGCCGCCGGAGAGTATGTGTGGGAGGTGGACAAAGAAGGAAAGTATACCTTTATTACCAACCGTTTTAACGAAATCCTGGGGTACGAAGCCGAAGAGATCCTCGGTCATACTCCCTTCGAATTCATGCCTCCCGAGGAGGCAGACCGCGTAGAGGCTTTCTTCAGAGATATTGTGGAGAAAGGTACTTCCTTTACCCATCTCGAGCATCGGAGTATCTGTAAAGGGAAAGAGATAATCTGGCAGCAGGTCACAGGTATTCCTATTAGGGATAAAGACGGGACCATGCTCGGATACCGGGGGACCGGGCTGGATATTACCCAGCGAAAGAAAGCTGAAGCGGACTTAAAAAGAGAACGAGAGAGGGCGGAACAGGCCAATGAGGCGAAAAGTACATTCCTCGCCAATATGAGTCATGAAATCAGAACCCCTATGAACGCCATTCTCGGGTTCTCCGACCTCCTTTTAAAAACAAGCTTGGATTCTAAACAGTCCCACTATCTCTCCGCCCTTAAAAGCAGCGGGAAGAGTTTATTGACCCTTATAAACGATATTCTGGATCTCTCTAAGATCGAAGCGGGGAAGATGAGTATCCAGTATCGTCCTACTCGTATTCGGGACCTTTTCGAAGAGGTGGCGGACGTCTTTTCTATAAGGGTGTCCGAAAAGAAACTCACCTTCACCCTTGCCGTAGATGACGAGGTCCCGCAGGTCCTAAAAGTGGATGAAGTCAGGGTAAGGCAAATTCTCTTCAATCTCATAGGGAATGCCATTAAGTTCACCGATGAAGGGGGAATAGAGGTTTCTCTTTCTTCGAAGAACAAGGGACCAAAGACAATAGATCTTGTAATTACCGTTAGGGATACGGGGATTGGTATAGCCCGGGAGGCTTTAAAGCTTATCTTCGACTCGTTCAGCCAACAGGAGGACCAGGACACGCGGAAGTACGGGGGTACCGGCCTCGGTCTTGCTATTACCAAGCGGCTTACGGAAATGATGAACGGTGAAGTTACCGTGGAGAGTCAGATCGGTGTGGGGAGCGCCTTTACCGTTACCTTGCAGGGTGTACCGGTAGTTCAGGAAGATTCCGTAGAGTTCAGTGAACACTCCGGGATTGAGGAGACTGCTAGTATACCGACGAAGATACCCGGGAAGAAGGTGCTCATAGTGGATGATGTAGAGAGCAACCGAATGCTCTTGTGGGAAATCCTCATTGAAACGGAATGTACTCTCTTCGAAGCCTCTGACGGGCAGGAGGCCCTAAGGATAATGGAGGAGGAAAAGCCGGACCTGGTGTTTCTGGACATTCGCATGCCGGTAATGGACGGATATGAGATGGCACGTCAGGCTAGAGAGAGGGATGCACTGAAGAATATCCCCCTGATCGTAATGACTGCTTCAGTCCCGGACCTGCACGTAGAGAAAAAGGGAGAGAAAGAGGGAGAGTATCCTCTTTTTAATGGAATAATGCGTAAGCCTGTGAAATCGGAGGAGATTTTTTGGGAGATAAACAAATATTTTCCGACGGGAGCTGTTGCGGATTCCTCTATTCAGGGTTCCCCGGGGGAACAGGAACAGCGGAAAAGTGAGCCCGGCGCTGAAGCTGTCGGGGAGGGCAGG
>CAYXSD010000033.1:4760-15741 GCA_964466335.1 uncultured Spirochaetales bacterium | reverse complement strand
GAGGGCAGGATTGCCGAGGACCTGGAAAAAGCGGCCCGCGCTTTGGAGATACTATCCGGGGATCTGTATGCGCTTCATCAGCAGGCCTTAAAGGGGAAGGACTTTACTGTTATTCGGGATTTCGCGGAAAAAATAAATAATCTGGGAAAACAGTATGACCTGCCTATTATACGGCAGTACGGAGAAGATCTTAAGACTTCCACGGATTCTTTCGATATTGAAAGTATAGTAAGCCATCTTCACGGATATGACCGATTATTGGAACAAATCCGGAGAGCAGTTAAAAAGTAAAGAACATATAGAGGACCTATGGAGGAGAAGACACGAAGAATACTCATTGTAGATGACGTGCCTCAGAATATACAACTCGTTGCATCCAATCTGCAGCCGGAGGGGTATCAACTTGCCTTTGCGCAAAACGGGACTGAAGCAATAAGTCAGATTGAGGAAGGGAATTTCGATCTTGTTCTCCTCGATGTAATGATGCCCGATCTCGATGGGTTTTCCGTTTGCCGGAAGCTGAAGAGCAGTCCCCAGTTCAAGCATCTCCCGGTTATTTTTCTCACCGCGAAAACAGACAAGAATTCCATTTTAGAGGGCTTTAATGCTGGAGGAGTGGATTACATTACGAAACCCTTCAGCGGAGCTGAACTAGTGGCCAGGGTAAAGAACCACTTGGAACTCTTAGAGGCGAGGGAAAAGCTTGAGGATATAAACGTCGAACTGAACAAAGAGATACTTAAGGGCATTCAGATGGAGAACGCCCTTAGGGAATCGGAGCAGAAGCTGAAGGAGATGAACCGTACTCTGGAAAAACTTGCCAGAACGGACCCTCTGACCCAGCTCTCCAATCGAAGAAATATAATGGAACAGATAACCTATGAGCAGTCCCGCGCTAAAAGAAGCGGACACTGTTTTTCTTTGGTAATTGCAGACATTGATAATTTTAAAAGTTTCAACGACAAGCACGGCCACGATTGCGGGGACCAGGTTCTTAAAGAGGTTTCTCAGCTTATAAAGGAGAACCTTCGGGCCCAGGACCAGGTTGCCCGCTGGGGAGGAGAGGAGTTTCTCCTCCTTCTTCCGGAAACAGAGCTGGAGGGAGGGATAGAGGCCGCGGAAAAGATCCGGAAGGCCTTGGAGGAGAAGATCTTTACCTACGAAGGTCAGTCCTTATCGGTAACTATGACCTTTGGTGTAAAGGATTGCCAATGCAATGAAAGCATAGACCAGTGCATAAACGCCGCGGATATGGCGCTGTACAAGGGCAAGGAAGCCGGCCGGAACAGAGTTGCCGCATGCTAAGGGATTGTGCTAAGGCATCCTTCCGGGCTTTCATCAATCTGTGTTTTTTAGAATACTCTCGAGTTTTTCCATATTGGTTATGGTAATCCGCTTTCCCTCTCCTTTTAGAATTCCTTCCTCCCGTAGTTCCGAGAACACCCGAGAAAGGGAGGGGCGGGTAACACCGAAGATCTCGGAGAGGGTCTCCTTTGACTCCCGGAGGCTGATGACAGTTGACGATTGAAGATCCGATTGATTAAGAATATAACCGGCTATTTTTTCGCGAATGGTAGTGAATTGGGAGAGCCTTAATTTTTCCGCTAGAAAGGTTATTTTGTTACCCGTGTCGGCCAAAAGATTGAGGAGGAAATGTTCATCTCTCCGACAGAGATTAATTACCACGGATTTGGAAAGAACAAGCAGGCGGCATTCTTTTTCCACCCGCATGGTAACAGGGAGAAGATTGTTCTCCGCGAAGAGGATAGCGGCAGCCACGGGAGTTGGAGCTTTCAGGGTTTCTACCTTAACTGTTTTACCCCGAGGGTCTTGAATTTCCCCGGCGATTTCCCCCTTTAGTAGAACATAGAGATTATTGTACTTCTCGCCGCGGAGACAAATCACTGCATTTTTAGGGTACTCCTTAACCTTGTGAGGTAAGCCGGCAAAGAGTTCAGCTATTTCCAGGGCCCGCATATGGCTAAACAACGCACATCGGGAAAGCGCCTGAATGTCCTCCTGTTCCATCGATACCCTCTCTTCTGATTTTTCTACCTTGTAACATTTGTTACCGATTTATCTCTTGTAATTACTTACATTGGTAATACAGCCGATTTAAGAATTGTCGAATTTTGAAATCGGCCCAAACAAACGAAAACAAGTGAGGACTAGTGTAGTATGAAGATGTTTTGTTATCAATGTCAGGAAACAGCGGGAAACAATGGATGTACCAATAGAGGGGTGTGTGGAAAAGATGATACCACAGCATGCCTCCAGGACCTTCTTATCGCCACCTTAAAAGGTATCGGAGTATACTACAAGGTAGTGAAAGGAGAGAAGAATCTTGCCGATTTTGCACTCGGGAGTTTTACAGCAGAGGAATTATTCTCCACGATTACCAATGCCGATTACGATCCCGAAGATTTCAGAGCGCGAATACGAGAGGCCCTGAAAATGAGGGAGAAAATACAATCTCTCTGCGATAATCTGCCTGAGGACCTTCCCAGAGAAGCTGCCTGGAATAATGTCCCTGAAGAAAAGTGGCCGGCCCTTGGTCTGGAGTTAGGCGTTTTACAGGAAGAAGATGAAGATATACGCTCCTTGAAAGAGTTGGTTATGTACGGGCTCAAGGGAATGGCGGCTTATCTTCATCATGCCGATGTCCTCGGGTACCAGGATGAGTCCCTCTGGGACTTTTTGCTCTCCACGTTGGGAGATCTGACGGAAGACTCCGGTAAAGATGACCTTATTGGCCTCGTTCTAAAAACGGGTGAAAAAGCGGTAGCGGCAATGGAGCTTTTGGATAGGGCAAACACGGAAACCTATGGAAGTCCTGAAATTACAGAGGTAAACCTGGGTGTGGGAGAAAATCCGGGTATTCTTATTTCCGGACACGATCTTAAGGATATGGAAGAACTTCTAAAACAGACGGAAGGTACGGGGGTGGATGTCTACACCCACGGCGAGATGCTCCCGGCACACTACTATCCTGCCTTCAAAAAGTACGATCATTTTGTCGGTAACTACGGCGGTTCCTGGTGGAAGCAGAACACAGAATTTGATTCTTTTAACGGTCCCATACTTATGACCACTAACTGCATAACACCGGTAAAAGACGCTTATAAAGACCGAATATTTACCACCGGAGTTACCGGATATCCGGAGGTGCCCCATATTACCGACAGAGAAGCGGGCGGCACGAAGGACTTCTCCGAGGTCATTGCCAAGGCAAAAACATGTGCTCCCCCGGAAGAATTGGAAAAAGGGACTATAGTCGGCGGATTCGCCCGGGAGCAGGTACTCGCTTTAGCGGACAAAGTGGTTGACGCGGTAAAAAGCGGGGCGATTAAACGCTTCGTTGTTATGGCCGGATGTGACGGTCGTCAGATGGGAAGAGAGTACTTTACCGAAGTAGCGGAGACCCTTCCGGAAGGAACGGTTATTCTTACCGCAGGTTGTGCCAAGTATCGTTATAACAAACTTCAACTTGGTGATATAAACGGTATCCCAAGGGTATTGGACGCGGGACAGTGCAACGATTCCTATAGCCTTGCCGTTATCGCTCTTACCCTAAAGAAGGTATTCGAATTGGAAGATATAAACGATCTCCCCATTTCTTTCGATATCGCCTGGTACGAACAGAAGGCCGTGACAGTCCTTCTTGCTCTGTTGCACCTGGGAATTAAAGGCATCCGCCTCGGTCCGACCTTACCGGCCTTTCTCTCTCCAGGGGTAACTTCAGTATTAGGTGAAAACTTCGATATCAAACCGACTGATGATGTTCAAAAGGATGTGGACGCGATGATGGCAGGAGCGTAGAATAGGAAAGGTGAAAGGATGGTATGTAGACGATTCCTGCATAGAATGCGGCCTCTGCATTGAGGAGGGGGAAGGGCTCTTTGATTTTACCCCCGACGGAAAGGTATACGTAAAACAACAACCAGAGGATGACAGGGAGATGAACCGCATCTTCGAAGCCCTGGCGGCTTCCTGTCCCTCCGGGTCTATAAAGAAAAAGTCATAGAGGCTCTTTCAAAATTAGTTAATTTTGAAAGAGCTTCAATAAATCATTTTTTTTGCGATATAATCTTTTTTGCGATATAATCTATGGTATAATGATCTCATCTGGAAGGACTAAGGGTTATTTTGTAGAGTAGCGAGTATCCTATGAGCGTCAAGAAAAGCAAAAAAAGACCCTCTATGACCCGGTACCTTTTTACCGCCTCTGTTGGTCTTCTTCTTATCGGCGTATTGGTAATGGCAATAGTTTGGTCCGTCTCAGAGGTGATCCAGTACCGAAGAGACGTGGACCGGATACATCGCGACTATACAGAGTCCAAAAAGGACGTCCTTAGAAACGAAATACGAAGAATCATCGATTATATAGAGTATGAAAAGGCCCGAGCGGAGCAGGAGCTTAAAGACCACTTACGGGACTGGGTAACTCCAATAGCCTCCTTTCTACATTATTATGCAACGAATAGCGAACCAGCTGGTACTCTCCCCGCAATGCTGAAAGCCTTAGAAGAGGGAGTGTTTAATGAGAGAAATAAGGCGCAAGGTTCGAATTTCTCCGTCTATTCCCTCGCGGGAGAGACCTTAATCGGTCCCGAGGACCTACCGTACAAGGAGAAGGCCTTGGCACTTGCGGCCTCCCGGGAGAATGGATACCTATGGACCACTTTAGGGACTCCCAGGCAGGAAGGCCCTTTGAAAGGCGGTCCAATGGAAGGCACCTATCTGGTGTATATCCAAAGGATACCGGAAACGGAGCTTTTAATATGCGCGGGAAATTATATTTCTTTCACAATGAAGGAAATCCAAAAAAATGTACTTAAACGGATAGATGAAATAACCTTTGAAACCAACGGCTATATATTCGTTACTAGTTACGACGGGACCATACTGAGCAATAGGGCCGCTCCAAAACGGGTAGGGGAGAACATGTGGGACTTCAGCGACCCCACCGGGGTGAAGGTTGTCCAGCGGGTAATAGAAGCTGCTCGGAGCAGCAGTACGGAGTCCTTTATACATTATTCCTGGTGGAAACCCAACGGGGACATGGCCCCTAAGCTTTCCATTTCCCGCGGTGTAGATGATTGGGGCTGGGCGGTTGGTGTCGGGGTGTACATGGATGAACTGGAGAAGGAGCTTGCCGAACTGGGGGACCGCAGGGTAAAACGCGCGCTTTATATCTTTCTTGGGATTTTTGCCCTCTTGACGGGGGTCGTGCTGGGGGGCTTTTTCCGCGCCAAAAGCTTGTCCAATAGAATAAAACAGAGCTTTCGACGATTCAGTAGTTTTTTCCGGAAGGCGGCGGACCGTTTTGTGGAAATAGATGAGACGAGTTTCTATTTTTCCGAATTAAGGGAGCTTGCCCAATCGGCAAACCAGTTGGTCCGGAAAAGAAACCAGGTATACTCCAACCTTCTGGAGAAAGAGAAGAAGCTGGAGGAAAGTGAGAAGAAATACCGGGAAATTGTGGAGAATGCCAACAGCGCCATTATTAAGCTCCGCTCCGATGGTACGATTCTCTTCGTAAATGAATTCGCGGAGAAGCTCTTTGGATACAAGCAGGAGGAGATGGTAGGGAAGCTGGATGTGGAAACCATTGTGCCGCCGAAGGACAGCGAGGGTCGGGATTTAAAAGCCCTTATAAAAGGCATTTTGCAAGATCCGAAGAGATACGAACAAAATGAAAACGAGAATGTTACAAAAGACGGTAAAAAGTTGTGGATCTCCTGGACGAACAGACCAATATTCGATGATGATAGAAACCCCGTTGGGGTGCTTTCCATTGGGACGGATAAAACGGAAGAGAAAAAATCGAGACAGATTATTGAACAGTCCCTTAGGGAGAAGGAGGTGCTTTTACGGGAGATCCACCATCGGGTAAAGAACAATCTCCAGATCATAACCAGTATTTTGAATCTTCAAAGCGGATACATCGAGGATGATACAACAAAGCAAGTGTTTCTTGATTGTCAGAACCGGGTCGACTCCATGGCCATGGTCCACGAGCAGCTCTATCAGTCGGATGATCTTAACAGGATAGATACGGAAACTTACATTAACATGCTAACCAATCACGTAATTTCCTCTTATTTTGAAGATCCAAATGCTGTCGATTTTGATATCCAAGCGGAAACATTGGATATTACCATCGATATAGCAATTCCTTTTGCATTAATTACGGTAGAACTCCTCACCAACGCGGTGAAATATGCTGCCCACACAACCTCCACAAGACCTCGTATCCAAATAGATATCCATCGCATTGGAAAAGAGGCGCGAATGGTCCTTTCGGACAACGGTCCGGGATTGCCGGAGGGCCTGGATTGGAAGACAACGAATACCCTGGGGTTGAAACTGGTACGCCTTCTTACAGCTCAGATAAGAGGGACGGTGGAGGTGGTCTCAAAAAGTGAGGGGCTCAGCTGGCAGGTGGCCTTTCCTCTCTATTCACCATCTCCTGAGTGAGAGGAAGGAACACGCCGGAAAGGGTCGGAAAGGGTCAGAAAGGTCAGTCCAAAGCGTTTATAGCGGCCGCCATATATCCGGCGCCGAATCCGTTGTCGATGTTCACCACAGCTGTGCCGGAGGCGCAGGAGTTGAGCATAGCAAGAAGGGCGCTGATACCATGGAAGTTTGCCCCGTATCCCACGCTGGTGGGTACTCCAATAACCGGTGACCGGACCAAGCCCCCCACGACGCTGGCCAAGGCCCCCTCCATTCCGGCGACCACCACCACTACGCGAGCTTCTCGGATGGTCTCTATTTTGTGGAAGAGTCGATGGATCCCGGCGACCCCCACATCGTTGAAGCGAAGTACCTCGTTCCCGTAGAATTCAGCGGTCAGGGCCGCTTCTTCCGCCACGGGAAAGTCCGATGTCCCCGCGCTTACCACAGCGATTTTCCCCTTTCCCCTTGTCTGAGGAGGGGCGAACCGAAGGGTCATTAGTCTTGCTTCCCGGTGATAGGTCTCCTCTCCTGCTTGTTCGGGGGCTATCTCTTCAGCGGAGACTTCCCGTTCCTTTACTTCGCGATACATCTTCTCAGACAGTCGAGTGGCCAGAGTGTTTGCTTGCTTTTCTCGGCAGTAGGCGAGAATGTCCTTTATCTGGTCCGGGCTTTTCCCCTCGCAGTAAATAACCTCGGAGAAACCGGTCCTCTTCTCCCTATTGGTGTCTACTACGGAATGGCCTAAATCCTTGTAGAAGAGCTCCTCCACCTCTTTGCTTGCTTGGGGGAGGTCCAGCTTCCCCTCGCTGTACCGTTTAAGAATGGATTCAATCTTGTCCACCGGAAACTCCTCCCTCGCTATATGGTGCAGATGCCGGGTCCATGTTTCCCCGCCGGTAACCCCCGCAATCCAAACTGACATATCGATACCCCAGTATCTTAAGCTCCTTATCCACTCTTTTCAGAAGAGATGGGGAGAGGAAATGGGGGAGTTGTTTCTCATCGATCTCTATCCTGGCGCACTTCCCATGGTTTCGTACCCGCACCTGTGGAAAGCCAAGCTCTTTTATGAAGACTTCCGCCTGCTCTATTCTTCGTAAGACCTTGTTCTTTACCCGTTTACCGTGGGGAATTCGGGTAAGAAGACAGGAATAGGCGGGTTTCTCCGCTGTAAAGAGGTCCCACTGCCTTGCTAACGCTCGAATATCCGCTTTTGTAAACCCGCACTCCTTCAGCGGGCTTAGAATGTGTAACTCTTCTAAGGCCCGTGTTCCCGGTCTATGTTCTTTCAGGTCCTCCGCGTTGGACCCGTCGATTACCCCTGCAATACCCTGTTCCCTCGCCTCTTCTATCATCCTGGAGAAGAGTTCCCGCTTGCAGAGATAGCACCGGTCCTTTGGATTTTTAGTAATTACTTCCGGTATCTCCATATCTATAACCCGATGACGAACCCTAAGCCCCGCTGTAAAGGTTACAGCCTCCTCTAACTCGGTATCCGGGAAGTAGGGAGGTTTAACCGTTATGGCAAGCACGGATTCTTTCAGGATCTTGGAAGCAGCGGCAAGGAGAACACTGCTGTCAACTCCGCCTGAAAAGGCAACAGCGCAGGAATTCATTGTTTTTAGGGTCTCTAAAAGACATCGTACTTTGCTTTCCAGGCTCATGGTCCTATTGTATCATAAATTGTCTTCATGGGAACCTTGTGCTTTACGGCTAAACGACGAACGTCCTCGTATTCCGCCTTCCAGGATACCTGTTCTCCCGCAAGAAAGAGTCGTTTTATCCTGACCTTTCCGAAGGGAGTGCTTGTTTCGCTGAAACGACGCTCCAGCATTGTTTGGTCCACCCTGTACTCCCGGACCCCGCCGGTGGTGGTCTCCAGAAAAATGGTGCCTTTTACCCGCTCTTTGATCTCTTCAGTGGTCATAACAGTCAGTAGAGTGCCGGGACGGCCCTTTTTCATAGTAATCGGCGTAAGGTAGGCGTCTTTCACCCCTTCTTCGAAGAGACGGTCCAATAGGTGCTCGTAGAGCTCCGGGTTCATATCGTCTATATTGCACTCCAGCATAACTGCGCCGGTCCGGTCCGAAGATACACCTGGTTCTGCCAGGTAGACCCGAAGGAGGTTAGGGATGGGGAGGTCTCTGCCGCCCACGCCGTAGCCGGTCCTGGTTATGGAGTAGACCTCCCCGAAGGTCATTTGCCCCGGGCCCCCGGTAAAGCTGTGGACATTCGCCTTCAGAATTGCGGCACCGGTGGGGGTGGTGGTCTCTTTGCCCACCGCGCCGGAGCGGATGGGGACGCCGGCAAGGATTTCCACCGTTGCCGGCGCGGGGACAGGAATAAGACCGTGGGCGCAGCGGACGAAGCCTCCCCCCAGTTCCGGGGGACCGGAGAGGACCTGCTCGGGTGCAAGAAACTCTATACATGCCGCGGCGGCTACGATATCCACTATGGAGTCCACCGCGCCCACCTCGTGGAAATGGATGGAATCCAGGTCCGTATCGTGGACCTTTGCCTCCGCTTCTCCAATTAAGGTGAACATCTTTATGGCCCTGTTTTTTATCTTCTCCTCCAGGGAGGAAGAGAGGATAATCTCTCTAATATCTTTCAGCTTTCGGTGTGGTATATCCGGGGAATTCGGACCTCCCGCCTTTGCCGTCACCAAGGCCCTGGTACCGGTAATGCCCATCCGTTTTTCCCTCTTGAACTCCAGGGACCAGCCTGGAAGGTCGAGGGCATTAAGGTTCTCTCGAATATAATCCTCGGGCACCCCTAAGTCGACCATTGCGCCGAGGTGCATGTCTCCGCTTATTCCGGCAAAGGGATCATAGATAAGAATGCTCATGGTCCCAGCCTTTCTGTCGATTCACCAGAAAAGGGCCCCTCGGGACTCTGTTCTTTGGAGATCTGTTTTTTGGAGATCTGTTCCTCGGAGAAGAGTTCCTCCGGGGGGGTCTGAAGGAGGCGAAAGCTCATTGTTTTGGAGGCTTCTCTGTACTCTTTTTCCCTTTCAAAAGCTCTTTCGTCTTTTCTGCTGCTGTCTCGGAATTCCTTGAACAATTCGGCGAACCCGGGGTCCATATTCTTAAGGACTGTAGGGAGGTCTTTTTCAAGGGCCACTCGGAGCCCATACGTATCCGATGAGGATTTGCCGCTTTGAAAGAGGAGCACTGCCATCTCGCTTCGATTTTGTTGTCGATTTTGTTGTCGCTCTATAAGTTGGAGTCTTCCGTTTCCCCAGGTGCAGCCGGTAACGTACTGGATTCCGTCGATAAAACAATTTTTCGCTTCCACCGCGGCGCTGAGGTCCCGCATTCCTTCGGCGCCCTGCAGGGTGTAAAGGGGAACTCCATTGGCCTTAGCCAGCGTTCTTACGGCATGGGTCCCGGCCATGACTCCCAGGGTCACACCCACGCAGTAATGCCCGTGAAACTGCCCGGCCTGTATGAGGAGTTCCTCCAGGTCGTTGTTCTTAATGAGGGGCAGGATCCGGCTCCGGGGGCGGTTTATTAGGAATTCCCGGTCTGCTTCTTTTTCATCCTCTTCCGCCGGGGAGTCCAGTCCCGGAGCATAGGGTTTTATGTCCAAGACCGGGGTCCCGTCTATTGCGTCCAACCCCTTTACCCGGAGAACGTTTTCCTTCCGTTCCAGGAGTTTGACCGTAGTGAGTCCCACCGCGCCCGGACGTCTGGGGGTCCTGCAGGCAAAGACGCCTTTTTCGTCCCCGTGGTACCGCGGTCCAATTAGGGTATACCCGGAAGATTCATGGAAGTGGAAGATGATCTGGATATATGTGTTTTCTTCGATTCCGAAAAGTCCGTCCTGAAGTTCTTTTTTTATCTCAATAGTGCTTTCATGCTTTCGCATCTCGTAAGGATCCGCTGATTCCTTGAATCTGCTTAGGACCCATCCGATTTCTTCAATGTTGGCCATATCTACTCCTTTTACTTTTTGCCCTGTACTCCTGGGGGATGACAACGGGATGCCCCTCTATGAAAACACTTCCGCTTTTAGGTTTTACGATACGGTTCAGGCAGCGGAGGAGGGTGGTCTTTCCGGCGCCTCCCGCTGCCGCCCCCGGGGAAATGGATAGTATGAGGAGAAGAAGAAGTATAACCTCCGCGAACAAAAAGAGGATTTTTCTACCCACATATTTGTTATACTCTTCCGGTATCTGCCCGTCTTCAAGATGCATAGTGCCAGTCTAAAGGCTTTCTTTTATATTGGCTACTCTTACGTTGCCTATTACGTTGCCTATTCTCACGTGCCTATTCCAGAGGGATCCGTTTAAAGACAAGTCCCTGAAAGGACTGGTTCATCTTTTTGTACACTGCCTTCCCCACGAGGAATTTCCATATTTCGTCGGCAGGACTGGACCAGGCGGACCTTCTTATTATCGATGAGGGTGCCGATGAGAAGGTGCTGAAAGCTTTACGAAGTGCGGGGATTGAGGTTATTATTGCGAAAACTTAAGAAGTAAGCAAAGATGTAGAAGCTGTCTTGTGAAGCTGTCTTG